>JALFKB010000060.1 GCA_022775805.1 Clostridiales bacterium | reverse complement strand
GCCATACTTTTTTGCAATCGGCCAAAACTTCTGCATGTTTTCCATTTCGTCTTCCGTCAGAGCGTTTCTATATCCTCCTGTTTTGCTGAATTCTATATCAACACCCAAATCTCTCTGCAGTCTAGGCCAGATTTCCTGTACACCATACATTCCCAGAGACAACTCCGGCTCGCCTCTGGTATTCATCTTGTTCTGTCCGCCATTTCTGACAGATGCGCCGCTTCCCACTGTATCTTTTTCAAGAACCGTAACCGAAAGACCCTCCAGCGCGAGGAAATAAGCCGCCGCATTACCTACAGATCCGCTGCCGATTATTATTACGTCTGATTTTCTTACTTCGCCGCTGGTCATTTTTCTTCCTCCCCTCTGCAATCTGCATAAACAATAGCTGTAACCGGCCTTGCCGGCGGGCGTGGTGTTGATTCTTCAAGTTCCTGTGGAGACATGCCCAGTTCCCTGGCAATAATCTCTTTAACATTTCTGCCGCATGTAAGTCCCTGGCAGAGCCCCATACCCGGTCTTATATAACGCTTGACCTCATTTACAGTATACATTCCGTCATATATTGCCCTTCTGATTTCTCCTTTTGTTATCTCTTCACATCTGCAGACAATAATATCATCATCAGGCCCTTCGACAAATTCTCCTATAGGTTTCGTTCTGTCAAATACTTTGTATTCCATGGTTTAATATACCTCCTTTTTGAAGAATCTTGCACTCGATGTATATTCCTTTGGAACTTTCATTGTCAGTACTGCTGTTCTGTCAAAAGAACCCACATTCTGAATTTTTACCACCTCTGCATCGCATATAACCCTTCCGCTTCGGTCAAGAGCAACTCCTTTGTCACCAACTTCAGGGCGCGGAAGAAACTCATAAGGCAGTGAAACAGTTCCCATTTTTTCCTCTGCATCTTCATTAACAAGAAAAATCGCCTGCCCCGGACATGCAGCAACACACGCACCGCAATTTCTGCATGTTGAATCCTCAACAACTGCCGGCAAATCAGTAATTCTCTCGCCAACTTTAATGCAGCCAAACGGACATGCTTCCTGGCAAGGATCGCAAGGTATATTCTGCGAACATTCAATTACAGGATGTACACCTGCTTTCTTGACAACACCCGGATAACGTTCCATTTCTTCATCGTCCATATATCCTTTTTCTAACAATGATTTTGAAACAGGGATGCCTTCATCTGTATTTTCTATCTTCTTTCCCTTATTTTGAGGCGCGAACATTCCCTGTCTGAGCTTATCAAGAGAAGAGGTCCTTATTTTTACGGCTTCAATAAATTCGTTTTCATCTATCCATCCTGTATATTTAGCTGCTGCAAGACCTGCAATGTGTCCCTCTATCATTGCTGAGCTAGCTTCTTCAATACCGGAAACATCTCCCGCTGCAAATATTCCCGGGATTGAAGTTTCACCATATTCATTACAAACGGGCACCAGACCTCCGGCATCTTGCATTTCACATCCTGTCATTCTAACAAGCTGGCTCATAGGATTAAGACCTACTGCAATGCATATCGTGTCTGCTTCAATTTCCTTTTCAGTTCCCGGAATAGTCCGGAACTTCTCATCTACCTGTGCAATAACAACGCTTTCAACGTGGTCTTTTCCTTTTGCTTCAACAACTGTATGGGATAACAGAAAAGGCACTCCGGTTCTTGCCACTTTTGACGCATGGACGCCATATCCTCCGACTCTTGGTGCTGCATCGATTAATGCCTCCACACTGCATCCTGCCTGCAAAAGCTGGAAGCTGACAACAAGTCCTACATTTCCCGTTCCAACCATAACAACCTTTTTACCAGGCATTACACCATGCAGATTCATCATTGTCTGTGCAGCGCCTGCCCCCAATACTCCCGGAAGATCCCATCCCTTGAAGGGTATCATTCTTTCAGCTGCACCTGTAGCAACTATTATTGATTCTGCACGATAGTTTTCTATATGGTCGCCTTTATTTACTGAAATGCATTTCTCAGGATAAATTCCTATTACTGTCGATGATAAGTTTACTTCAACTCCTGCTTTTTCTGCTTCATCCAGAAGTTCAGTTCCGATATTAATACCTCTTATTTTGGCTTTATGCTCTTTCGATCCGAAAAATTTATGTATTTGTTTAAAAAGCTGGCCTCCCGGCTTTTCATTTTCATCAAAAACAACAGTCCTCATTCCGGCTTTTGCACCTTCTATCGCGGCAGAAAGTCCCGCCGGACCAGCTCCGATTACAATAAGGTCATATCTTTTCATTTTTCGGCCTCCTTATCTGCTGATAATCCATACTGCGTTTGAACCTTCATTCCCTCTTTTAATGGTGTTATGCATGTTCTTACATTTATTTCTCCATCTACAACCATTACGCAGTCTGTACATCTGCCGATAGCACAGAAAATTCCTCTCGGAGTCCCTTTTTTTCTGGTGTGACGATGAGTCGTCACACCAGATGCCATTAACGCCGCTGCAATTGGTTCTCCTTCGAATCCTTCCAATTCTTTACCATCAAAAGAAAATTTTACTTTCTTGCCTTTCTTATATTCCCCTAAAATAGGATGTTCTTCTATTCTCATTATCGTCTCCTATCTACTCTTCATCCTCATTGTATGCAAATACACCACGCTTAACTTCCAGAAGATATGCCACGAAGCAACAAGGCCCAAAGAGGAAGTTTACTGCAATGAGGACCCAAAATAACACTTCAGTTCCCGCACAGAATCCCAGCGGAACAAGAATGCTCAAAACTACTGTCACAACTGCAAGAATGTTTCCGATTTTATGCTTTTTTTCCTGAGACATTGGAGTCTTTGTATTGTTTTCCATAATAATCCTCCTCCTTTACTATTCTATTACGGTTCTGTTTTCAGGCTTATATGTTGCGAAGCATGCGATGAAGTATACAATGCCTCCGAATATCCATGTAGCAACACTGGATGGAATTCCGAATGGAGCTGCAAGAATAAACTGCCATACAATGTAGAATATTATTCCTGCTGTAATTGCAATAAGACCTCCTTTTGCTGTTTTTTTCTTAAAGAAGAAACCTCCAAGAATCGGAATCAGGAATACTGCAACCTGGAAGCCTCCAATTATTGCCCAGGCATTACCGATACCGTTTCTCCACAGATAAGTACCGCATATTATAAACAGTCCGAGCAATACTATCATTACTCTTGTTCCCTTTAGAACGCCTTGATCTGTAAGGTTCGGCTTAAAGAGATCTTTATAAATATCCTTAACAAGGATACCTCCTGTAATAAGAAGATCCGCACTTACAGTTGACATTACAGCAGCTATGAGTGCCGCTACAAACAATCCTCTTATTCCCGGCGGCAGTACTTCAAAAATTGTTGCCCAATATCCTGCCGAGAATGTTTCTGCATTTGGATAAAGCACTGAGGATGCAAGTCCGGCTACTACCATTGCTGTACTGAATATAAGCCCGATTACAAGCATCAGTGTGTACGCAACCTTTATGTCGCCGCCTTCCTTTGCTGCTCCAAATCTCTGATAGCTCTGAGCATTAACATACAGTGCTGCAGCCGAAATAACATATCCAAAAGCAGTTGCAAATGTCTGATGACCTGTAAGGCTGAGTTTCTCAGGATCACTTGCCATTATTGCATCCAAAAATCCATCTGCCCCGTTAAAGTGCATGTATACGCCGAGAAGAACTGCACCAGCCGAAACAGTCATAACCATAAACTGTATCAGATCTGTAACTGCAAGACCCCACATGCCTGCCATCATTGTATATATTATTATTGCAACTCCTGCTACAATCATAGTTGCCCAAATAGGTACACCGGCAACCAAATGGAGTACATCTCCAGCTGCAAACATAAGTGCACAGCAATATAATATTGACGCCATCGGCACGATACTGGCCAGAACGCCTGCCGGCTTGTTGTAGAAGTACCTGATCATATCAGGAAGTGTTATTACCCAATCGGGAAGTTTATCTCTTGTCATAGGTCCTATCCAGAGAGCCAATGGCAGCCTGAGGAAGCATCCTGGAACAACATAAAACAGAATAATTGAAATTCCCAATGTCGCACCAAGTTCCCCAAGACCTACAATTGTCCATGAATCATACCATGCCGCTCCCGCTACACCAATAAGTACCGGTATTGTCAGCCTTCTGGATGCTACGAAGAAACTCTTAAAGTTTTTACTTGCTTTTCTGTGCATAACGAAACCTACGCTCATTACACCCACAAAATACGCTGCCAGCACAATCCAATCGGCTGCTCCCCATAGTTCTTTGAAATCAATCATACTTTCCTCCTCACACATCTAGCCTTACCTTTAATCCTGAAATATGCTCATTCTTTGCACCAAACATGTCCAGATATGCAAATTTTTCGTACTGCTTCCCTCTGCATGTCAGATTCAGTTTTACCGCTTCTCTGTAAAAAGCCGTTTTCTCTGCAAGAGTAATTTCAGGAACTGCGTGAAATACCTTTCGTAAAAATTGCCATTTTGCACACTCTATACTATTTTCAATCGCCTCCTTTTCGGTGCATCCAGTTTGTAGCAATTTCACTTCAGTTGAGTCAACCGATGACTCAACAAGTGCCAGCTCGTCATATAAGTCGTAATGGAAAGCATGAACTTCATTCATGTCATAAACTATTCCAATCTGACCTTCTTTATCAAACGTTCCGAGCTGTTCGCCATTTTTTCGAGGATTTCTCAAGACTCTGTAATTAAACACCATAAACATATAAGGCACATACACTTTCTCCGTCGAAACCAAACTGTATTTAACAGGGCAAAACAAGCCAAACAACTTAGGATGAATTTGCTTCATTTTGTTTTCTACAGCCTGATTGCTGCTGTAAACATTTGATGTCCTTAGGATTTTTTTTACGCTCATCAGTATGTACCTCCTGCTATAGCCTTTCGTGTCTCGGAAACCATATGCAATACAATTGAGCAATTATTATGCCAACCGATTTTGCTGATTTAAGGCGTTGCACAATGTGTTTTTTTATTATTTTATGCATACCTGCATAATTCGATATGCAATTCTGAAGAAATCATCTTGTATACTCATACGCTTTCTTATAAAGCATAATGAAATCTTCCTTTGATAATTCACGTGCATTGCTTTTAAGAGAGACATTTTTCATGCACTTTTCGGCAAGCAGTTCAAAGCATTCAGGGGTTACTCCTTCTATCTCCTTGAGATTCTTAATCTCTAACCGCTCAGACATATCGCGTATCCATTCAGCACCTTCAAAAGCTATCTGTCTATCCGATTTTCCATTTGTATCTA
This sequence comes from Clostridiales bacterium, assembly GCA_022775805.1. Taxonomy (GTDB): domain Bacteria; phylum Bacillota; class Clostridia; order Peptostreptococcales; family Anaerovoracaceae; genus Lentihominibacter. Next base: position 39,402 of record JALFKB010000060.1, on the reverse strand, counting down.
CTCCCAGGGCTGCCGCCACATCTCTGTGTTTTTTTATATCGGCCTCGATATTATATTCAAACACAAAAGGCAGGAAAATTGAATTCGCTACACCATGAGGTGTATCATACATGCCTCCAAGCGCCTCTGCCATGCAGTGAACTCCTGCAATATCCGAAAATCCAAAGGCTATCCCGGCCATTAGGCTTCCAAGCATCATTGCTCTACAGGATTCGTCACTTTTCGTTTCTACAAAGTCTAATATGTTTTCTCCGATGTTTTTAATTGCATATAACGCCATTGCATCCGTTAACGGTGTTGAAAGCCTGCATGTATATGCTTCTATGGCATGCGTCAATGCATCCATTCCAGTTGCCGCACCTATTGATTTAGGTACACTTTTAAGCACTTCCGGATCATTGATTGCAATATCAGGCCTGATTTTATCATCAAAGACGCTGCTTTTTCTCTGTTCTTTTTCTAATGTTAATACTGCAAAGGATGTTACCTCACTTCCTGTTCCCGCCGTCGTAGGAATGCAGATTGTTGGAAGCGGTTTTCTCTTCAGTTTGTTGGGATTGATGATTTCGCTGATCTTTCCACCATTTGTAAACAACGCTGCAACGGCCTTCGCAAGATCCATACTGCTTCCTCCACCGCATGCTATCACTGCGTCCGGCGGGTTTTGACTGAAAGTATCATATGTCTCCTGTGCATCCATATCTCTCGGGTTCTCTCTTACTTTGTCATATATTTCGTATTTGATGTTTTTTGATGCCAAACTGTTTTTCACTTTGCCCATTATTTCCGTTCCGGCTATACCCTTATCAGTAATCACCAGAACTCTTGATGCGTTCAACTCTTCTGTGTAATCTCCAGTCCTCGACAGCTTTCCTTCTCCGAACTCAATACGCGTTGACATGCTGAATGTAAAATCCTTCTTCATAATATGCCTCCTCTAAAAATATTCTGTTATTAGAAAACGCAATATTCATGCCATAAAAAAAATCCTTACCGGTTAAGTAAGGATTTCCTGATACCCAATGTTATTTTATCCCATATGTTTTCATTTTTCTCGAAACTGTTGATTGATTAACTTCTAGAATTTCCGCCATGGCGGAGGTTGTTCCATATTCATACCTGGCCATTTCCAGTAGCTGCCTTTCCGCGCTCTCGATTACTTCCGCCAGCGGTGCTATCTCTTTTACTGTTACTGTATTTGACTCATCAGCAGTTATACCCGGAATCTCCCACGGCAAATCTTCCGCATCAATGTAATTCGATGGTGATGTGACTATCAGTCGCTCAACAAGGTTTTCGAGTTCCCGCACATTACCGGGCCATTCATGTCTGGAAAGCAAATTCATCACATTTTTTGAAATCACTTTATTTGTGCTGTGATATTCGTTGAATTTCTTTGTAAAGTGCTTAATAAAAAGAGGAATATCTTCTCTTCTTCTGGAAAGGCTTGGGATATTTATTGATACTACATTCAGTCTGTAAAACAGATCTTCTCTAAAATTTCCTTTTTCTATCTGCTCTCGCAAGTCTCTGTTAGTTGCGGCTATTACTCTAATATCTAACGGAATCTGTTCCGTTCCCCCTACTCTTACTATGCTTTTCTCTTGTAAAACATGCAGCAGTTTTACCTGCTGGTCAAGTGGAAGCTCCCCTATTTCATCCAGAAACACCGTTCCGCCGCTCGCCGACTCAAGAAGACCCTTTTTACCTTCCCGGTTTGCCCCTGTAAACGATCCGGCCTCATAGCCAAACAGCTCCGATTCTACAATATTAGGTGAAAGACTGCCGCAACTAACTACCACAAAAGGTTTTTCACTTCTTTTGCTCATTTTATGTATTGCTTTTGCAAGAACTTCTTTACCGGTTCCCGTTTCACCAAGAATCAAAACTGTAGAGTTCGTGGGCGCCACAAGTCTGATTAGATTCTTTATATCTATCATTTTTTCATTGCAGGTTATGATTTCATCAAGCGCATCACCCTTGCTTTCGGTTATATTCATTCCAAATTCCATTTTGGCGATAATACTGCTTAGGTTTACTTGTGCCGTATAATCCTTAGTAATGGAAAGAACCTGCTCTATCTGCCCGTTTTCGTCGAAAACAGGTACGCCTATTGCCACAAGATGTTTATCGGCAAGAGCAGTTTTTTGGATTACAACCTGCTCTTTGCCGGTTTCCAGCACCATTCTTGTGACAGAAGGATAGAAAACACCCTGTTTTTCTAAATCATAAATTGACCTGCCAATATACCAGCTTTTGTCGTGCCCGCAATTGTCAACCGTTTCCTGCCCTGCAAATACCACTATGCCATTTCCGTCTGATATCATTAATGAACTCTGATCATATTCCATCAAAGTCTTACGCATACTTCTATTCAATTCAAGCGCTTTACTTATTCCTTCCTCATATCTGTTAAGCCCTTCTTCTCCACTTAATCTCACCCATACAGATTTTTCATCCTTATTTTCAATTGTAAATCTTACGGTTCGATTGTTGATGTATTTTGTTATGCTTTTGTTCGCTCTAAACTTTTCAATATCTTCATGACTGAATATCTCCTGCAGTTTATCTCCGGATTTTACTCCGGCGATTCTGTCTGCCGTACGATTCACATATTTTATCCGATTTTCATTAGTATCATAGAGAATCAGGCCATCCTCGAAATCATATAAAAATTTCGTTATACTATCCAAAGTTTCATTATCGATTTTTCCTGTTAGTAAATCTCCCATAAGTGCAGCCTCACATTTTATACACTATAACTTTTTCGATTTCAATTCATACTCTGCTCTAAGAAATGAACAACAACGAACTTCCCGGATTTCTAATGTGCTTTGCATTGTTACCACATTTATGATAATCTCTTTAGAATTTCGGGATTATTGAGTTTTACTCATTATTCCGGCTGTTACTTTATCAGAAGTCCGCCAACCAGCGCATAGTGCTCCGGCAGCTTGCCCTCTTCGATCCATTCCAGTTCTATGCCGCAAAGATCTGAAATGGTCTTGCCCACATCGCCTCCTAAAGCTGCAATCGAATACCGCATCTTTTCAGGAAACCTGCAGGGCATTCCTTCCGATTTGGTGCAGCCCTCACATATCCGGCAGTCGCCTGTCAGCAGTGACTCCGAGCCGGGAAGTTCTTCTTCCATGGCGTACATTTCCTCTGCAAACTTTTGCTTGAAATCCACCAGTGCCTCTGTCATTGCCTCGGAGGTCCGGTCGCTTCCGAAAGTTAACTGATACCCGACCACAAGAAATCTGTCAAATGAATTCCAGTAGTCCAGAGGATTGAAATCATACGGCGGACAAGACCAGACCTTATTGTAGTTCGGGCATGCTTTACAACACTCCAGAAAAGTCTCAACATCAACATAGTCTTTGACATAAGTTTCAATGTCTATCTCAGCTTCAAATCTTTTTATTGAATTGATTATTGTCATTGTTCTTTCCTCATTTTAATACAACGGTGCCATCAGGATAAGTTGCCAGCACCTCCAGGAATTCTTATAGCATCGCTACTCACCAGCGCATCAGAAACATCCGCTGCCGCTGCACATCTGGCATACAATCGTCAGAATCATCATTATTATAACATGGTATGACAGAACGGCATACATCAATCCGGACATAAAACTGAAATCGCCGAAACCATTGAAAATACTGACTTCCCTTGAAAATAAAGAACTCGGAGCATTTGCTCCGAGTGTGAATCCATGGTTGCGGGGAGAGGAGTCGAATCGTATTATCTCATCATCACTTTCTATTCTTCTCTAATATTTTGCCCAGTGCAAATTTTGTGATATTACTGCTGTTGATGACACCAACCATATCTGTGCCATCCAATACAGGAGCCTTCTTCAAGTGGTTCTCCTGTAATACACGGCAAACCTCTTCCAGACTATCTCCCAGTTTGACGGCAATGACCCCCCTGATACCAACTTCTTTGACCTGCATTTGCATCAGTTCATTAAGCCTACTGTCAAATCCGAGTTCACTGCTCGCTGCTGCCGCCAGCGACCAAACGCTTTCATATACGGGATGCAGTTTTGACAGGTGCCTGAGAATATCTCCATCACTGATGAATCCGACCAGCTTCCCATAGAAGTTTTTTCTTGCTGTCCACATGTTTCTTTAAGAGATTATATATGACTGGGATCTCGATAAGCATGCAACTCCGTTATCTGTCTTGAAAGCTCCGATGACCAGCACTGCCAATCAGAATCGAGTTCCAATAAGCCGCCTACTTCCAAATACCCGGTAGCGATAGCCATCTGTCGGGATATTGGACACCACTCCTTCAGGTATCATATTGTCTTCATATTCTCTATAATCTGAATTGATTCAGCTTTCCCCATTTCTTTTAGCTTTTCTGAAATCCGAATGACTCCGATACAATAGTCATTATAATCCTCCCAATCATTATCATTCGGAAGCTTCGCACACCCTTCCAAATAATCCGCAAGTTGCAGCGCGTCCATCTCTGGGAAGCTATTGCTCCATTTCCAGCCGGTCGATTCAAAGCGCTCAGCCATGACATACATTCTCATGCCATCGTCGAATGCCCCTACATCTACGAGATAACTCTCTGATGTTGGCGTTTTGAACTCATCAATAATTCTGGCGTTTTTCATTTCTTCTGGACTGTCTCCAAATATGGTAATTTCAATTGTTGCATCATTCATATGCTTCATCCTCTTCCTTCCACTTTTCCATTTCCTTAATATGGTATTCCTTCTGCAAATCCCAGTGCTCTTTTATCATGATTGCAAGTTTTCTCACGTACTCTTCATCAATCATCCTCAACCCTCGTATTCTAGTAAAATGTTCTATTTCCTCTTCTGTTTCAGGGCGCATATTAAATGCCAGTTCCAACGCATAGAAAACATCTAGCAGTTCAAACATGTATGGTGCTTTAAGTCCTCTATCTACGGTGTTCTTATGTCGCAGAAACCTCGTCATAAATGAATATCGTTTGCACCCCTTTTCTATTTCGTTAATAGCACCTCTGATTCCACCAAATCTGTCTGTATTATCGCCACCGATCGTTTCTGCAATCTCTTCCAGCGTATCTTTTTTCAACTTCTTTGCCTGATTATAGTCGTCTGAGAGGCTTCGCTCTGTCTTACCAAAGTAGTGCCGCCATATTCCATCTCTGATATCATCAGACATGTCTATCCTATAGTGTTCTTTACCTTTTCTGTCTTGCCGTATCATCGGCAAATTGTTAATGAACTCTATTTGTTTTTCTGATATTTGTCCCAAAAAAGTAACAGGAACACCTAACAGAACTGCAAGCTCTTCCTGTCTTTCCTCTGAAATCACTTTATTATCATTTTCCCATTTGCTGATCATTGCATCAGTAACATCCAGTATCTCTGCCAGTTCATGCTGTGAGTAATTGCAACGTGTGCGTAAGTATTTTAGTCCGTTTATCATCATGCTCTCCTCCCTAGTTTTCTATGAACATAGCACAGGTTAAGAGATGAATACAATCCTTAACCTTTTCCTCACACCTCAAATCTCCTCAAATCAATCCCCTGTCTCTCGGCCATCTCGACCAGCTCTTCATCCGATGCATTCTCAATATCCGCAGCCTCTGCCAGCGCTCCACCAAAGTCACCGATAAAGAATGCTCCATAGCTGTTATCGAGCATGTATTGGCGGAGTTTGTCTATGTCGATTGTTATTATCATAGTTTCACCTCCTCATTCTTATTATACTCATTTCCCGTCCCAAAAACCGGACAATATGATATGCTCCTTTACATTTTCGTCTAATAGTGAAAGGTACAACACACCAACCTTAATGTCCATTCCCCAGCTCGCAGCAACCGGCCTGCCCACAGATTATGCCGTCGATTATTCTGTTGACTTCAGCAGCGATCAGAGTGATTAATAGGACAAAAGTGAACTACTTCGAACCGGGCACGATCAAGCAGATACTTGAGGCTTTCGATGAAGAATCATTTGACCGCCGGGTCCTGGGATATACCCTTGTCTACACGGGTGCACGTAGAGGCGAGATTTTAGGTCTGGAATGGCACAATGTCGATCTTGATAAGGAAACAGTTAGTATAGAAATAACGTACTCTACAACCCAGAAAAAGGCGTGTATATGGACACCCTTAAAACGGAAACGTCATAGAGGATTATCAGCATTCCCGGTATTTTGGTCGAACTCCTCAAAGAATACAAAACTGAGTTCTACGATAAAGCGAAAACCATCGCCGGAAAAGCATGGCCCGACAACGATTTTGTGTTCGTGAATGTCTACGGTCAGCTGATTCACCCAGATGCCGTTTCGACCTGGCTGGTGAGATTGGAAAAGAAATATGGCCTGCCGCATCTGAATACCCATGCTTTCAGATATTCGGTTGCGAGCGCCTTGATCTATGCTGGTGTGAATCCGATTTCAGTCAGCAGGAGACTTGGCCATGCACAAGTGAGCACTACTACGAATGTTTATGCGCATATGTTTAAAAAAGCTGATGAAAGGAATGCGGAAATATTGGAAAGTTTGTTCTAAACGCAGATAAAGTAAGAGCCGGTGTTGGTATCACTGTTATACCTCCCCGGCTCTTTGCTTTTGTAATATTCTCTTTTCCAGTCCTTCTTACGAGGCCTGTCTTTTGTGGTCATATGCCTTCCCGTTCTGAATCCCGAAACGGTATGCTCCTTCTTGAGATTCAAGGCGTTCATGTCAATGACCATTTTCTTTTTCTCCTTGGGTGGAGCAACAGGAACGCTCCGTTTCTTCTTTTTACTCATAGTCTAATCTCCTCTACTTCTTATCTTTGCCCTTTATCATTTTATAAAAAAAGTCAGGAACACTGCTCCAGGACTTATCCTTTCGCGCATACGTATTTGTGCTTGTTTGTCCTGAATTAATTGCAGGAATACTGTACTTTCCCTCCGCCTTTCTTTCTTCGTTCAGTTTCTCATGTAGGTCTTTGCTGCTGACCACTTTATCATCGTTTTTGTCTTTTGGAAATACCACCGCACTTATAGCAGCCAATACTATAACACAAATGATAATAACTAATTTCCCCATACGCGTATTAATCCTCCTCTATACCCCGCAGGTCACAATTACTCCGTTTGTCGAAATCTATTGTAACATATCGAAACGTCGTGAATTCACCATGTTCCACTATGAATCAACAAGTTACTAAGGGTCTGACCTCCGGGTGTTAATCTTCCGGAACATCCAAAACCTCTGAAACCATTGGTATCACTGCGTTTCAGAGGTTTTACCATAATTCGCAGTCCGCTGTCTAATGTCCCAAATGCGTAAAAAAAGCGTTAATAGTTGATATTTTGTTGATATTTGTCAGTTTTCTCTGTCAAAATATGGTATTTCATCAGGCCACCGAAACGCTAAAAACGCTGAAACCCTTGGTATTACTGGGTTCCAGCGATTGTGTTCTTGGTTGCGGGGAGAGGACTTGAACCTCTGGCCTCCGGGTTATGAGCCCGACGAGCTACCAACTGCTCCACCCCGCGATGTTAAGTTGTAAATTGGTACCGGCGACCGGGGTCGAACCGGTACGGGTATTACTACCCACGGGATTTTAAGTCCCGGGCGTCTGCCTATTCCGCCACGCCGGCACGTTCTGCCTGAACCACCATCAGCTACCATTGCAGAATTATACTGCCACAGAAGCTTATTAGCGCAGAATCTGAAGCCGCGACTTCAGATTCTGCTTATTGGCTCCGAGGGTGGGGCTCGAACCCACAACCTATCGGTTAACAGCCGATTGCTCTACCATTGAGCTACCTCGGAATATAAGGTTTTGTCCCGACGACAAGTGCTATTATACAGCACATACTTCGGGACTGTCAACCTGTTTTCACCAATTATTTTTATCAAATTTTGCCGAAAATCCGCTTTACTGTTATGGACTCTGTCATTCAAAGATTTTGTCATTGAATCGGCACCCGAATTCTCAGAAAATACAGCAGCCGCTGTCATTGCTCAGAGTTGCCTGAAGCTCTCAGTTCCTTCGAATGTTGTAAAAAGCAAGAAAAAATCAAAATTGCTTCAAACACTGTCCTTCAAGCCCCCGTTTTATCGCCTAAAATTTTACAATTGTTGTAAATCTGATAAGCAATCTTGATTTGCTTCAACAATTTTTGAATTTTGTTGAAGCAAATTTCCCAGAATTTCAAATGCTTCAAAATGACCCCTGAAATGGACCGGTTTTGAGGCTAAAATACTATGATTGTTGAAGCAAATAAGAAAAAACAGCGATTACTTCAACATTTCCGGAGTTCACCGCCATAGATGACCGGAGTTCACCGCCACAGATGACCTGAATTCACTTGAGTGGCAGAAGGTCTGAGTTCATTTGAGTGGCAGATGACCTGAATTCACTTGAGTGGCAGTCAGCTAGAGTTAACTGTCGCAGCCGCGCAGTATATGACTCGCTATTTTCCCAGCCTCTTGCTGATTTTGCGGCCCTTTGAGTTCTCGGCCTCGTATTCATCAACGTCCTTCATGTCGAAGCTTTCAGGGTTTGCGATTGGAGCAGGTTCCTCCTCCTCAAGCTTTTTGTTTTCCTTCTTTGTGGCCTCCACGAGCTTGGTCTGTTCTTCCTCCTGAGCTGTCTCAATCATTCTGATTTTCTCGGAGTACTTCTTGATGTTTGCCTTGTCCCCCTCTTCCTCATAGATGAGAAGGAGCTCCTTCATGGTTTCGAGATGACTTCCGTTTGTCATGAGAACCTTCTTGTATTCCGAAACCGCATCAGCGATACGTCCCGCCTGAACATATCCTCTGCCCAGATAGTAATGCAAAGGCCACCAGTCGTTAAACTGAGTCTTGTCGTAGTGCTCCAGAACTCTGATGCCTTCCTCGTATCTGCCTGAGCCGATCTTAAGGCATGCATCCTCAATTGCAACAGGGTCGGCAATCTGCTGAAGCCGTTTGTTTATTTCCTTTCTGTCCTTGTTGTTCTTGGTGAACTTCAGGAAGCTCTGCCATGCCAGCTGAGCCTTGCCGTATAATCCCATGTTAAGGTATGAGTATCCCAGATAATAATAACCCATGGCAAATCTCGGATGGGTTTCCGTAAGAAGCTCGAACCACTCCAGGGATTCCGCCTTGAAGCGTCCAACATACTCCTCGTTTCTGCTGTTTTCATACATCACGCGGCAGGCGCGGGCATACGAATACATTGCATGCATGTAATCAAACTGCATGCAGAGAGCGGCTCTGAAGTGAATGCAGGCGTTGTCCATTTCTCCCTGCTCAGCAGCATCTCTGCCCTCCTTCAGCATTCCCTCTGTAAGCTTCTTGTTGTAGAGTCTGTGGAGAATCGCGCAATAATCCTTAGTGTGCTTGAAATGAGGATCGCAGCCCATTACCCAGGCCATGTTCTCAGCCAGCACCAGGAAGTTGATTCCCTTGCCTCCGGCAAAGTCCTTTACCTCCTTCTTTCTAAGGGGAACAGGTACACCCTTCAGAAGATCCCCCGCCTTTGACTGGGCAATGAATTCCTCCGAAAACTCAACAAAGACAAACTTGTTCAGGTATTTCCTGAAATACCTTCCGATTCTGTCCTCCCTAAGCTGGATATCTGATTCCTCCCTTGGTCTTTCCACCGTTCTGGTGATTCCCACGGACTGCAGGAATGTCTGATCTTTCTGGTGAATCACCTGCTCCTGCTGCAGTTTCTTGTTTTTTCTGATACTCATCTTTTCTCCTTCTACAGTGCACGGAAAAGTTCGTTTTTGAACATGTCATGATTTCCCATTGCCTCTCTGAGAACAGCCATCATGGCTTCCTTGTCCTCAGGAAGATTGCCCCGAAGAGAAACATAATTCGAAGCGTGATTGCTTCTGAATACGCAGGTCTTCGTAACATTTGTATTTTCAAGCAAAAGCAGTGTTTCCTCCATCACTTCCTCTGCTGTCAGCAGCTGCATCCTGCCGCTTTCAATCTCCTTGGCCATCGGCACCGACGGATCAACAATAAGGGTAAGCAGACCAACATATGAAGGGTTCATCTCCGAAATCATGGTTCCCGTCTGTATGGCGTGATCCTTCCAGCCCTCCTTGCCTGCAAGGCCGGAGATGAATGTTACCGATGCCTGCATTCCGCAGGCCTCGATTCTCTGAACGCCCTCAATCAGCTGCTGTCTGGTCTCGCCCTTGTTTATTCTCCTGAGAACCTCATCGCTTCCCGATTCGGCTCCCAGATAAACCATGGTAATTCCCGCCTCGTAGAGCTGTCGCATCTCCTCATCTGTTTTGCTCAGTACATCAGTGGCTCTGCCGTATATCGTTACCCTCTCGCATTCAGGGAAAAGCTTTCTGATATGCTCCAGAATCGGCATCAGCCTTCTGTTTGACAAAGCCAGCGCATCCCCGTCACAGAGAAAGATTCTGTTGACACGCCTGTACTGCCGTCTGGCATCATCAAGATCCTCCAGAACCTCTGACAGTTCCCTGACTCTGAACTTTTTCTTTTTGAACATGCTGCAGAATGTACACTTGTTATGGGTACATCCTATGGTAACCTGCACAAGCAGACTGTATGCCTCACTTGGCGGTCTGTAAATATCTCCTTCGTATCTCATTTATTCTCCTGTTTACATCTTCTCAGGTGCCTTCAGGCAAAGCAGATCAAGTCCGTTTCTGATTGCTGACTTGGCAGCAAGAACCATAGCCACCTTGGCAATCTTCTCATCCTCGTTATCAACGAGAATGTGTTCATCGTGATAGAACTTGTTGAAGGCCTGAGCAATATCCACAATGTGTCTTGTTACTATTGACGGTTCGTACTTTTCTCCCGCCTCAACGATAACCTCAGGCAGTTCGTACAGAAGCCTGGAAAGCTCATGAGCGCTTTCTCCCGTCAGGTACTTCGCATCAAAGCCTGCCTTTGCCTTTGCAACAACATCATCACCCGCATTGCGGAGAATGCTGCAGGCTCTGGCGTGGGTATACTGAACGTACGGACCTGTCTCTCCTTCGAAGTTCAGCACGTGTTCCCATGAGAATACGTAGTCCTTGATTCTGTAATTTGAAAGCTCGTTAAACACAACTGCTCCGATGCCTACTGCCTTTGCAATATCTTCAACTGTCTCCGCATCGGCATCCGGATTCTTTTCTTTTATGATTTCACGGGTCTTGTCAACTGCTCCGTTGAGAACGTCTTCAAGGAAAACAACTCTTCCCTCTCTTGTTGACATTGTTCCGTCCTCAAGACTTACAAGTCCGAATGGAACATGGATGCAGCTTCTTGCCCAGTCGTAGCCCATAAGCTCCAGAATCTGAATCCACTGCTGGAAGTGGAGATTCTGCTGGGAGGCAACCACATAGATGTTCTTGTAGAAGTCGTAGGTTTCCTTTCTGTATACCGCAGCCGCGATATCCCTTGTGATGTAGAGTGTTGAACCGTCTGACTTGGTAATGAGAGCCGGGGTAAGACCGTAATCGTCGAGTCTTACCAGCTGAGCACCGTTGTCCTCCTCCAGAAGTCCCTTCTCCTCCAGTTCCTTAACGAAACGAGGCATCTTGTCGGAATAGAAGGACTCTCCTGCGTATGAATCGTATGTGATTCCCAGCATGTCGTATACTCTGCTGAATTCCTTGAGGGATTCGTCTCTGAACCACTGCCACAGTGCCTGTTCCTCAGGCTCGCCGTTTTCCAGCTTGGTAAATGTTGCACGAGCCTCGTCTTCCAGTGTAGGATCATTCTCCGCTTCAACATGGAACTTCGTATAGTAGCTGAGCAGCGTCTTAATTGGCGCATCGATAACATCCTGCTTGTTGCCCCAGCGTCTGTAGGCAACAATCATCTTTCCGAACTGTGTGCCGTAGTCTCCCAGGTGATTGATTCTTACCACCTTGAAGCCCAGGTTATCGTATATCTTGGCGATTGAGGCGCCTATTACCGTACTTCTTATGTGTCCGATGTGGAAAGGCTTCGCAATGTTAGGTGAGGAGTATTCCACAATAACTGTCTTGCCTTCTCCCAGGCTGCATTTGCCGTAGTCATCTCCTGCGGCAACAACCTCAGATACTACTTCCTTCGCGAAGGCATCCTTCTTGAGGAACATGTTCACGTATGCGTTTACCTGCTCCACCTTCTCGAACATGGCATCATCTCCGATAGCCTCGGCAATGCCCTTGGCAATCATCGGAGGAGCCTTTCTCAGTATTTTAGCCAGCTTGAAGCAAGGGAAGGCGTAATCCCCCATCTTGCTGTCTGCCGGTGTTTCAATCATGCTTCTGATTTCTTCCTTCTCCAGACCTTCAACCTGCGGTGCAATAAGATCTGCAATTCTGTCAACGTAATTAATCATCTTCTTCTCCTTATTTCAGCTTGACAACAGTTACGCCGTCGCCGCCTTCATCAAATCCGCCGCGGCGGTATTCCTTAACATTTTTGTTTTCTCTAAGCCGCGCTCTGAGGCCTTTGCTCAAAATTCCCTCTCCGCGGCCGTGAATCACAGTTACTTCAGGAAGCCCTGAAATAAAAGCGTCATCTATATATTTTTCCATATCCATCACTGCATCGTCAAGGTTTTTTCCTCTGACATCCAGGGATGAGGATACGGTTTTTGCCTTCTGCCTGTACAGGCTGCCATAGGATGTCCTGCTGCTTTTGCCGGTCTTCTTCGGCTTGTCAATGAGCATGATATCCTTCACATTGACTCCGAACTTCATGGCTCCCACCTGAACCTGCATTTCTCCTCTGTCGTCAGGCAGTCCGCAAATTTCCCCGTTCTGCCCGAAGGTGAGAATTTTTACCCTGTCGCCCAGGGAAAGGGTTTCAGGGTCAACAGGCTTGTCATTCGTTTCCCGTTTAATTACACTTCTGTTTTTCTTTTCGATTTCACGAAGCCTTCGTCTGCCCTGATCAAATCTTTTTGTTCTTTCCCCCATGCTTTCAAGCCGGGCTATCTCCTTGAGCTCCTGCCTGAATTCATCGGCAGTTTCCTTGGCTTCTCTTATTATCTCCCGGGCTTTTTCCCGGGCTCTTTCCAGTTCCTTCTCGCTCTGCTTACGGAGTTTCTCGTTTTTTATCTCAAGCTCCTCGCTTCGGCGTTTCATTTCGGCGTTTATTGCTATGGCCTCATCCCTTTCGGCTTCAGCCTTCTTCTTATCCTCTTCTATCGCCGCAATAACATCATCAAAGGCAATGTCTCCCGCCTCCAGAAGGTTTCCCGCTCTGTCCACCACCCGGGAGCTCAGCCCCAGCTTTCTTGATATTTCAAAGGCATTGGACTTTCCCGGAAGACCTATTGTCAGCTTGTATGTTGGACTCAATGTCTCAACATCGAATTCCATGGAGGCATTCTCAACGCCCTTTGTCTTGATGGCAAACTTCTTTAGCTCCGTATAGTGGGTTGTGGCAATGGTGCTTGTGCCTCTCGCCCCCAGGGTTTCCAGAATTGCTATGGCCAGAGCCGCCCCCTCTGTGGGGTCGGTTCCCGCTCCCAGCTCATCTAGGAGAACAAGGCAGTCTCCGTCAGCCTCATCAAGAATCTCCACAATATTTGCCATGTGGGAGGAGAAGGTTGACAGACTCTGTTCTATGCTCTGCTCATCACCTATGTCTGCAAACACCTCTCTGTACACAGGAACCTTGCTCCCCGGGGAACATGGAATGTGAAGTCCCGACTGGGCCATCAGTGATAGAAGCCCCGCGGTTTTCAGTGTTACAGTCTTGCCCCCTGTGTTGGGACCTGTAACAACCAGGGTGTTGTACTCCCCTCCAAGGGCTATGTTTATCGGTTTTACGATTTTCTTGTCTATTAGTGGATGTGCGGCCTGTCTCAGCTTCAGCTCCCCGTCTGTTGATATGAGAGGCTCACAGCCATCCATATCCAGTGAGAGTCTTCCCTTGGCATTGATAAGATCAAGGGCCAGCAGCAGTTTCTGATTGTTCACCAGATCATGATATATTTCTGATACTCCAGAGGAGAGTTCTCCCAGAATTCTGTCCATTTCAGCCTTCTCGTCAAGCTCCAGCTGCCTCAGCTCGTTGTTCATGTTGACAATTGCCTGTGGCTCCACGAAGAGCGTCGCGCCGCTGCCGCTCTGATCGTGAATTATTCCCGGGATCTTTCCCCGGTGCTCCTGCTTCACGGGAATCACGTATCTGCCGTTTCTTATGGTAACAATCGCATCCTGGAGAATTGTTCTCTCGGCGTTCAGTATGTGGTTCATTTTGGCCTTAACAGCGTCATTCTGGCGGACTATGGCCCTTCTTATGGCATTGAGCTCACTGCTGGCTGTATCTGCCATCTCATCCTCTGAAAGTATGCATCTGTCGATTTCAGCAGAGAAGTTTCTGTGTACAGCCATTACCTCTACAATGCTTTCTATCAAAGGCAGCTTCGGCATGTTGTCACCCTTCATGAATGACACCGTCCGCTCTGCCGCCTTCATGTTGTAGAGCACCTGCAGAAGCTGGGCCATGGTCAGAACTCCGCCCTTTCTGGTGAAGCTGCAGAGACCCTCTATATCATAAAAACCACCGACCGGTAACGGACCCTTAGCCATAATGAGTCTTGCCCCTTCCGTGGTTTCCTGCTGTTTTTCCCGTATTTCACGCACATCATAGACAGGCTTAAGCTCCGATATGACTTTTTTTGTCATTTCGGAGCCTGCCTGCATGGTTAACATTTCTATTATTTTGCTGTACTCAAGAACGTTTAATGTTTTGTCTTTCATTTAAAACTCGCCAGTACTGCTTTTGAGCCGCTCGAGCTCCTTCTTCAGCTGGAGGTTCTCCATCTGCAGATCGAAGAAACTGTTTTCCAGCTCGCGGCACTTGCCCTCAACCTCGTTGATAACATCCTTCATTCCGCTCTGAATCTGGTTCTTTGCCTCCTCGGAAGCCTGCTGGAGTCTGAGTATTTCAGCATCCTTTTCCCTCAGCTGGTTAAGCAGATTATCTTTCTGAAGAACTATTGCCTGTGTTTCTTCCTTGTATTCGGAATAGGTTTTCTTGCTTTCATCCCAAAGCTGAACATAGTGCTGGGCATCCTTTTCCAGCTGCACGTTCATGCTTTTGAGTTCATCAAGTTCCCTGCTGAGCTTAGCGCTTTCACTTACGATATTTACTGCCGCCAAAATTGCCACATTCTGCGGTGTCGCGCCGGCAGAAGATGCAGCCTCTGCAATCTCCTGCATCTTGGCATCCACAATCGAAGCACACTGGATAATTTCCTCCTTCGGAAGATCTCCTGCAATAATGTACTCCTGTCCGTAAATCTTAACGTTTACTCTGTTGTTTCCCATGGTGAATGTCTCCTTCACTTACAACTACATTTCTCTCAGAACTGCACCCAGTTCTTCTCTAAGGGCCTTCAATACGCCCTCATGAACTTCGGCTACCTCCTGGTCTGTGAGAGTCTTGTTCATGTCTCTGTAGACCAGGGTGAACGCAACGCTCTTCTTGCCTTCCTCAACCTGCTTTCCTCTGTAAACATCAAACAGGCGAACGCTTTCCAGGATGGCACCGCCGCGCTCTCTGATAACCTTTTCTATTCTGCCGACTTCCATTTCCTCCTCAACAAGCAAAGCTATGTCTCTTGATGTTGACGGATACTTAGGAAGCGGAGTATAAACGATTTCGGTGTCGGCTCTGCGTACTATCTGCCCGAACATCAGCTCGCAGCAGTAGATTCTCATGCCGTCCATTCCGTAGTTTTCGGCAACGTCCGGGTGTATTTCTCCCATTATTCCCAGTTCCTCGTACTCCTCACCGGCCATCTTCATGGCATCCGATGCCTCAACCAGCACTCTGGCGCATCTGCCCGGATGGTATACTCCGTATTCGGATTCGGCCTGGAATGAAACATCTGTGATTCCCAGGTTTGCCAGCAGTTCCTCAATGATTCCCTTGAGAGTGAAGAAATCCACATCCTGTCCGTACATTCCTATGCAAAGGGCATAATCCTCATCCGGAAGATTGTCCCTGCTGATAGGATTGTCCATAAAGGTGTTTCCTATTTCAAATGCCCTTACATCATTCAGGTTTCTGGAGCAGTTTCTTGCCAGAACATCCAGCATGTTCGGTGTCAGAACAGTTCTCATTACCGAGGTGTCCTCTCCGAGAGGATTTATTATTCTCACAAAGGCCCTCTCCCAGGAATCCTCCCCTATTCCTATTTTGTCAACTCCTGAAGGGCTGACAAAGGAATAAGTCTGTATTTCGTTAAGGCCCATGCCACAGAGAGCTTCTCTGGCAGCATCCCTTAAGGATCTTTCGTAAGGCATTCCCGCCTCGCTGTTTCCCTTCGGCAGTGTAACAGGAAGTCTGTCGTAGCCGTACATGCGGGCGATTTCCTCAACATAGTCCTCCTCCTCCAGCAGATCCTGTCTGACGGTAGGAGGTGTAACCCTCATGATGTCGCCTTCGCCTTCGACCTTTATTTCAAGGCCTTCCAGCATTCTTACCATTTCCTCACGGCTGAGCTCGATTCCCAGAACATAGTTTATTCTGCTTACTCTCACATCCATGGTCTTGGCGCCTGCCGGTTCAGGATACACATCTACACTTCCCTTCATTACCTTGCCTGCACCTGTCATCTCTATCAGCTTGCAAACTCTGTCTGCAGCCGCCTCTGTAAGGTTAGGGTCGATTCCCTTCTCGAATCTTGCGGAGGCTTCAGTTCTCAGTCCAAGTCTCTTGGCCGTTGTTCTGACGCTGTCACCGTTAAAGTTGGCTGATTCGATTATGATTGTCTTTGTATCATCCTGAATCTCCGAATTGAGTCCGCCCATTACACCGGCAACGGCAATGCTTCTCTCGGTGTCCTTAATCATGAGCATGTCGGAATCCAGCTTTCTTTCTGTTTCATCAAGGGTGGTGAATACCTCTGACGGCGCTGCATTCTCCACTATGATTTTACCGCCGTGAACCTCCTTGATGTCAAAGGCATGGAGAGGCTGCCCGTATTCCAGCATTACGAAGTTGGTGAAGTCTACGATGTTGTTGATAGGTCTCATGCCTGCATACATGAGTCTCTTCTGCAGCCACCACGGCGACTGCTTAACAACAACATCCGTTACGATTCTTGCCACGTATCTTCTGCAGTTCTCCTTATTTCTGATTTCCACATCCACAAAATCCGATGCCTTGCCGTCTCCAGCTTCCTCAAGGGCGATGTCCGGATACTCGAAGGTTCTTCCGAAGGTTGCTGCAGCCTCTCTGGCCATTCCTATTTGAGCCAGACAGTCAGGTCTGTTAGGGGTAATCTCGAAGTCAACAACAGCCTGTCTCAGCTGAAGCGCCTCTGCGAAATCCTGCCCTATCTGATTCTCAATGCCCTCATGAACCTCAGGCTCGAGAATCCATATGCCGTCTCTATGGGCAACGGGAACAACCTTGTCTTCAAATCCCAGCTCACCTGCTGAGCAGAGCATGCCGAAGGACTCAACTCCTCTGAGCTTTCCCTTCTTGATAACCTCTCCCCCTTCATGCTTCGGCTGTCCGTGGAAAGGTCCCGGAATGCGGGAATTGTGAAGTGCCACCGGAACATATGCACCCTCAAACACATTCGGTGCACCTGTGACAATCTGAAGAAGTCCATCTTCATCCTTGCCGGCTGCTTCCGCCTCACCTACATCAACACGGCATATTACCAGCTTGTCAGCATCGGGATGCTGCTTTATTTCCTTGATTCTGCCTACTACAACATTTTCGATTCCTTCACAGAGGTACTCGCATGTTTCCAGGTTTGAGCCGGACATGATCATGCAGTCGCAGAATTCATCTGTGGGAATATCCTTAAGATCTATATAGTCGTTTATCCATTCTACCGGAACTAACATTTGCTTTTCTCCTTTTACTTGAACTGATTTATGAATCTCATGTCGTTTTCGTAGAAGAGTCTGATATCATCTACGCCGTACTTGAGCATCGCAACACGCTCTACACCCATTCCGAATGCAAAACCTGTATACTTCTCGGTATCAAGTCCTCCCACCTTCAGCACGTTCGGGTGAACCATACCGCAGCCCAGGATTTCAATCCAGCCAGAGCCCTTACATACCTTGCATCCCTTGCCTCCGCATTTGAAGCAGGATACGTCAACCTCTGCCGAAGGTTCAGTAAACGGGAAGTGATGCGGTCTGAACTTCGTTCTTGTTTCAGGTCCGAAAAGCTGCTTGGCGAAACTGTCCAGAGTTCCCTTGAGATCCGCCATCGTGATTCCTTCATCCACCACCAGTCCTTCAATCTGATGGAACATCGGTGAATGGGTGGCATCCGGAGTATCGCATCTGAAGCATCTGCCCGGTGATATAACCTTGATTGGAGGCTTCTGCTTCATCAGTGTTCTTACCTGCACAGGGGATGTCTGTGTTCTCAGCAGCACATCATCTGTGATATAGAATGTATCTGTCATGTCTCTGGCAGGATGATTCGGTCCCGCGTTGAGTGCATCGAAATTGTTGAATACCGTTTCAACCTCCGGTCCCTCAACAATTGAAAAGCCCATATTCATAAACACTCTGGAGATTTCCTCCATTGTAATTGTCAGAGGATGCTTGACTCCGAGAGTAACCTTCTTTCCCGGTTCCGTTACATCAACCTTCTCAAGTTTAAATCGTGCGGCCTTGGCAGCATTCTTTACCGCCTCAACCTTCTCACTGAGCATCTGCTCGATTTCTCCCCTGACTCTGTTGGCCAGAGCGCCTGTTTCTTTTCTTTCTTCAGGGGAAAGCTGACCCATTCCTCTGAGAATCTGTGTCAGTTCACCTTTTTTGCCCAGCAGCTTAACTCTGATTTCTTCAAGCTGGGACTGCTGTTCAGCCTTCTGAAGCTGAACCTTTGCTTCTTCTAAAATTCTGTTTAACTGAGCCTGCATTATTTCACCTTTCCTGCAGCGGCGAACATGAGTATTCCCGCCGCCACTGCTGCATTTAATGATTCTATTTCACCCTTCATGGGAATTTTCACTTTAACATCCGCCAGTTTCATAAACTCTTCGGAAACGCCCCGGCCCTCGTTACCGATGACTATTGCCGTGTCTGCTCCCAGATCGGCCTCCATGTAGCTCTCCGCATCCTCAAGGCAGCTGACAGCTATTTTCTTGCCTGCCTGTCTGCAGAGGTCTGCCGCCTCCTCCGGCTCCAGATTGTCCGCTACGGGCATTCTCATTATTGACCCTGCTGCAGAACGAACAACCTTGGGACTGTAGATATCTCCGGTGCCCTTAACCGCCAGCACCGCTGAACATCCTGCCGCCTCTGCCGTTCGGATTATGGTTCCTATATTGCCCGGATCCTGAAGTCTGTCCAGTATGACTGCAGTCCCCGGGCCCATAAACCCGAAACAGTCCCGTGGATTCTTTCTTACCACGGCTATCACTCCCTGGGATGTTTCCGTATCGGATATTTCATCAAACAGCCTGTCCTCCAGCACAGCGATGCGAATACCCTCTCCGATAACACCGATTCCCGGGGCTGATGTCTTTCGTAGAAATACCCATTCCACATCCAGTCCCTGGGCAAATGCGTCCCTCAAAGGCTTAACTCCCTCAAGGAGGTATCTACCTTCAGCATCCCTGTATTTCTTTCTCGTCAGCTTCAGGGCATTTTTGAATATTTCATTGTTGCGCGATGTAATGTTCTTCATTAAAAAGCCCCATACCGGTTCCATGAAAAAAGCAATAGCCGGCAGCTCTGCCGGCTATAAAAAGCTTTAGTTGCTATTTTCTGCGTAAGAAATCCGGAATGTCCATTCCTTTCAAGCTTTCAAAATCTGCCGATTCGTTTAAATGTTCAGGTTCAACCCTGTCAGCTTCGCCTTCAGCCGGCACTCCCGGAATCATTGAACCGAGGTCTCTTGGCTTCTCAAATCCGGCAGCAATAACTGTTACTGCAATTTCATCATGCAGCTCTTCCTTGATGGAAGTACCGAGGATGATGATTGCATTCGGATCTGCCTTCTCATCAATCTGGGAAGCAACCTTGTCAACATCGAACATTGTCAGATCCTTGCCGCCTGTAATGTTGATAAGAACGGCTCTGGCACCCTCGATCTTTGTTTCAAGCAGCGGGCTGTTCACAGCGCTCTCCACCGCCTCGTTCAGTCTGTTCTCGCCAACTCCGCGACCAACACCCATGTGAACTATGCCTCTGTCCTTCATGATTGTTGTAACATCGGCGAAGTCCAAATTGATCAGAGCGTCGTCCACAATAATATCGGAAATTGACTGAACACCCTGCTTGAGAACATCGTCTGCCATCTTGAATGCATCCAGCAGAGAAGTATCCTCCACAACTGTCTCCAGAAGCTTGTCGTTAGGAACAACCACCAGGGAATCCACATACTTCTTCAGGAACTTGATGCCCAGTTCCGCATGCTCTCCCCTCTTTCTTCCTTCAAATCTGAAAGGCTTGGTTACTACTCCCACCGTGAGTATTCCCATGTCCTTTGCAATCTTGGCAATAATCGGAGCAGCTCCGGTTCCTGTACCGCCGCCCATGCCGCAGGTAACGAAAATCATGTCTGAGCCGGCAATGAACTTCTCCAGATCCTCCAGGTTTTCCTCAGCGGATTTCTGACCAACCTCAGGATTTCCGCCTGCTCCCAGACCTCTTGTTGCCTTCTCACCGATCTGTATCTTTGTTTCAGCCTTGTTCTTCGCCAGTGCCTGCTTATCTGTATTTACTGCAACGAATGACACGCCCTTCATTCCGGATTCGATCATCCTGTTGATGGCATTGCAGCCGCCGCCGCCAACACCTATTACTTTAATTTCCTGTAAGGCGTTCTCGTTCATTTCAAATTGTAACATTATAGTACCTCCCTGAGAGTTGTTCATACTTATGCCTGATTATAGCATATTCAATCTATTTCGTAAAGGAACAATAATCGTTGCCGTACACATTAACGGTACCCTTTTCAATACCCTTCTGATACAGGTCGTAAATTACGTTTTTTAATGTTCCCGACTTGATTACATCAACCATATCGTCGTACTTTCCCACGCACTTCAGCTCGTCGTACACATATGCCTCCATACGGCTGTCATCCATTACAAGCTTCTTAAAATACAAATCGTTTCTGTGGGTAAATCTTATGAATTTCATGGTCCTTTGGAAGTTTTCCTCCTCCTTGACCTTGATGTCCTTTTTCAGCTCCGCCTCTTTTACCGTTATTCCCTCAACCAGAGTCGTCTTCTGTTCCTGATCCGCTATGTCGATAACCATGCCGTCAGATGCCGTTACCACATAATTCTTCCCCCTGACAAACTGGGCTGTGCAGGACCTCTCGGTAATGTGTATCTCCACACGATTCGGCAGAACCCGGTCAACATTCACTTTTTCCACATACAGATTCTTCTTTATCCTGTGCTGTGCAATGAGAGGATGCACATCGAATACGCTTTTTCCCGTCTCGATCTCCGACAGCCGGATTATCTCCTCATCGGGTATGTCCTTGTTCCCGATTACAGCTACCCCGGTGATATCAAAATAATCAATATGCATAGCGAAACCGGCGCACACCAGAACCGCCACTATTATAAGCAGCGTAAGTAATGGACGCTTTTTTCTTCTTTTCTTCTTTTCGCTCACTTCCGATAGTCTCCAAGTATTGTGTCACATATGATTTCCGTCGCCTGGGGCAGACCGCAGCTGAGACTGGCCTCAGCCATTTCCGACAGCATTATCGGAGATTTTCTCAGCTCCTCAATTCTGTCTGGCAAGACCTCATCCTCAAGCTCTGCCTCCTCAATTATTATGGCGCCGCCCTTCTCAGCCACAGCCAGAGCATTATAATACTGGTGATTTCCGGTTACCATCGGCGAAGGAATAAACAGAGCCGGAGCACCGCTAACGGTTGTCTCTGCAACGGTAAGCGCGCCGCTTCTGCTTATTACCAGATCCGCTGCAGCAAGATAGGATGCCATGTCATCTATGTATTCCATAATTGAGATATTATCTCCGAGAACAAAGCCCTCCTCGGCAAAGCTCTCCATAATTGCGGAATAGTAGTAACTTCCCGCTCCCAGGCAGATTCTTATTCCCTCGCAGCCGTTGTACTTCCTGATAACATCAATCATCGCCTTGTTGATTCTGCCGGCTCCCTGGCTCCCGCCGAAGGAAAGCACAACAAACTCATCATCTCTAAATCCCAGCTTCTTTCTGGACCCTCTGCTATCCGGATTCATAAACTCTTCCCGCACCGGGTTTCCCGTTACCACAATCTTGTCCCGGCACTTGAAGTTTTCTCTTGCCTTTGCAAAACCCAGAAACACCTTCCTGGCACCTCGCTCCAGAAGCTTGTTTGTTACTCCCGGATAGGCATTTTGTTCGTGAATGTATGTGGGAATGCCCATTTTCTGGGCTGTTTTCACCATGGGAGCGCTGGCATAGCCTCCCGTTCCCACCACAAAATCCGGGCGGAATGACTTGATTATATTCTTCGCCCGGGCATTGCCCTTTATCAGTTTTCTCACAACTTCTATGTTTTTAATCAGGTTCTTTCTGTCGAAGCCTGCAACCGGAATCAGTTCTATATCATAACCGCTTTTGGGAACAAGCTTCTTTTCCAAACCCTTTTCGGCTCCCACAAAGAGAATTTCCGCCTCAGGATTTCTCCTCCTGATTTCATCTGCTATGGCCACCGCCGGGTATATATGACCCCCTGTACCGCCTCCGGTCATTATCACTTTCATCGCTTTCCTCTTTTCTTTTCTTTGGTTTCTTAGGCATGTTGCGGGAAATGTTCAGCATTATTCCCGACATCAGCATGAACATCATCAGAGCATTTCCTCCGTAGCTAACAAATGGCAGATTTACTCCCGTTGCAGGCATGGATGATGTTACAACAGCCAGATTCAGAACAACCTGTATGGCCACCATTATTACAGTTCCCGATGCCATCAGCATTCCGAACTGATCCGGGCAGTTAAGGGCTATCCTGACTCCTCTCCATATGAAAACAGTGTATAACACAATAAGCAGCAGTACTCCAATGTACCCTGTTTCTTCTCCTATTATCGCCAGAATGAAGTCGTTGTGAGGATACGGCAGATAGAGGCTCTTTGTGACACTTTTTCCCAGGCCCACTCCGAAGAGTCCTCCTGAACCAAGGGCCTGAAGTCCCTGAACTATCTGATATCCGCTGGTTGCCTCATAGTCAAAGGGATGGGTGAAGGTTGTGAAACGCTCCAGCCAGTATCCCCCTTTTATGAGTATCAGGGCCACTATGCCAACGATTCCCAGCGCTGTCACTCCACCCAGGTAAATCCATCTCATTCCGGCCACAAGCATCATTACCACCACAATTCCGCAGAGAGTAATGGCAGTGGAGAGGTTCGGCTGTTTAATAATCAGCAGGGCGAAAACAGCCATAACCGCCAGTACAGGCAGCATTCCCCTGACAAATGAATCTATTCTCTTTGTATCGGATGCGTAGAACCATGACACGAAGAAAATCATTCCCATCTTGGCTATCTCACCGGGCATTATGGTAATTGGTCCCAGCTTTATCCACCTTGTGGCATCGTTAGCCTCCGAGCCAAGGGGTGTCAGTACTATTATGAGCAGCAGGAAGCACACCAGCAGAATTCCGAGAATCAGTCTCCTGCCCTCAAGCTTTCTGTAGTCTATCATGGCACCAAGGCACATAAGTACAAGCCCCAGAGCCACCCATATTCCATCCCTTATGAGATAGTAAAAGGGATTGCCGTTTTCACTGATGGAAAAGTAGTAGCTGGCGCTGAACACCATAATAAGCCCGTAAAAAGCCAGTAATAGTGTGACCGTAAGAAGCGGGAAGTCCACTTCCTTCAGCCGGCTGCGGGCACTGTCCATTATGAGGGCGAATTCTCCGCGCCTTTTTTTTGCTCTGCCGGCCTTCACAGTTTCTGAGCGCATTCTCTGAAATGATTTCCTCTCTGTTCAAAGTTGTCATACATGTCCCAGCTTGCACATGCCGGTGACAGCAGCACAACATCTCCGGGCTGAGCCATTTCATAGCCAAGTCTAACGCATTCTTCCATGTCCTTTGCATCGTATATGGCAGAGAAGCCCTTCGCCTCTGCTGCCGCTCTGATTTTTGGCGCTGTTACCCCCATGAGAATCAGAGCTTTCACCCTTCCCTCAAAGGCATCGATGAACTGGTCATATTCCGAGCCCTTGTCGTAACCGCCTGCAATCAGCAATATGTTCTCCTTCATGGCTTCAATAGCCTTTATTGCCGCATCGGTGTTCGTTCCCTTGGAATCGTTAACGAAACGGACTCCGTTTTTCTCGCATATGAATTCGATTCTGTGTTCGACCCCTGCAAAGGTTCTCAGCACATCACCGATAACTGCAGGATCTATTCCGCCGAAGTAGGCTATTGCGGCTGCAGCCAGTGCATTTTCCAGGTTGTGACTGCCCGGAATCTTAAGCTCCTCCGTTCCGCAAATAACAATTTCTTCCCCGGCTTCGTTCCTTATCACGATACTGTCATCTTTTACGAAGGCACCCAGGCTGAGTTCCTTCATTCTGCTGAATGGAATAATTTTCGCCCTGCAGCCTTCCCGTTCCCCTAGCTCATAGCATGCCGGATCATCCATGTTCAGCACGCAATACTGATCCGGGGTCTGGTTTTTGAATACGGCAGCCTTGGCACGGCCGTAGTTTTCCATTGTCTTGTGCCTGTCCAGATGATCCGGTGTCAGATTCAGAATTGCCGAAACCTCCGGTCTGAAATCCACAATGGTTTCCAGCTGGAAGCTGCTGGTTTCCGTTATCATCCAAGTGTTTTCACCGGCCTCCATGGCGTCCACCGCAATGGCTCTGCCGATGTTGCCGCCTACGCAGGTGTCCCTGCCTGCAGCTTTGTATATTTCCCCCACAAGGGTTGTGGTGGTGGTTTTACCGTTTGTGCCTGTAATGGAAACAAATCTGCCTTTGCAGAATCTGTATGCCAGCTCCAGTTCTCCTATCACTTCAGCTCCCTTAGCTGCAGCCTCTCTTATGAAATCCAGTGAAGGGGGAACTCCTGGACTGAGAACTATGCAGTCAAAATCCCCCATGTCAGACGGAACCTCTCCGAAATATGTACTGACATTGTTCTCCTCGAGAAACCGAATAAACTCCGGCTCCATTGTATCGGCTGTTTTGCTGTCCTGGGCAGATACAACTGCGCCTGCCTGGCAGAGAGCCTCCACCGCCGCTTTGCCGGATCTTCCCATTCCAACTACTAATACTTTTTTGCCTTTCATCCTTAACTCCTTATACTATAAGCAATCCTGCCAGACAGCAGATCAATGTAAATATCCAGAAGGTAATAACAACTCTGACCTCCGACCATCCGCACATTTCGAAATGATGATGAATCGGAGCCATCTTGAACAGCCTCTTGCCGTGGGTCAGCTTGAAGTATGATACCTGAAGCACCACCGACAGAGCCTCGATTACATATAAGAGGCCTGCCACCAGCAGAAGAAGTTCAAGCTTCAGAACTACGGCTGCTGCCACAACGCCGCCTCCCAGTGCCAGTGAGCCTGTATCACCCATGAAAACCCGGGCCGGATTCTTGTTGAACACGAGGAAGCCAAGGCATGCTCCCGCAAGAGCAATGAAGAAGAAGGTTTCCGAGGCCTGACCTATGAAGCCTCCGAATCTGCAGAAGGCTCCTCCCATGAATCCCGCAAAGGCAAAGAAGATGCACACCAGTGCCGTAACTCCTGATGCCAGTCCATCAAGTCCATCGGTAAGATTTACTGCATTGGTCATTGCCAGAACCGCAAAGGCAACGAACACGTAGTAGAAGAATCCGAAATCGATAAATACGTCAGCTATCGGAATGAACACCTCTGTACCGAAGGATGAATAGCGGGCAAAGAACACTGCAAAGGCAACGGCGATTATCATCTGAAGCCCGAATTTCTGTTTCGCAGTCAGTCCTTCATTCTGTTTTTTGATTACCTTTCTGTAATCGTCGATGAATCCGATAAGACCGAATCCCACGAAAACAAGCAATATGAGAAGTTCGTCCCCTATTGTTCCCCCGAAGAGAAGAGTTCCCAGGAAACCGGCTATGCAGGTTCCGATGATTATGCTTATTCCCCCCATGCTGGGTGTCCCCGCCTTTGAGTAATGGGATTTCAGCCCCTCTTCTCTGATATTCTGTCCTGCCTTCCTCCTCAGAACAGGTATCTCAAGCTTCGTGATCACAAGTGAAACCACGAAGGCCGCAAGAAAAACGATTAGTATATGTATTGCATGTATGTTCATTACTTCTCCTCAAGTTCAGATACTATTTCTTCCATTTTCATGCCCCTTGAAGCCTTAACCAGAACCAGATCTCCCGGAGCTATGTATTCATCAATAACTTTTATGAAGGATTCCTTGTCAGGAAAGTGAATCCCCGAGGCGCCCGCGGCAATTTCCCCGGCAAGAGCTCCTATGCATATTACCTCATCGATATTCATCAGGGCTGCGTGCTCCCCCACCTCTCTGTGCTGAGCCGCGGTGTTTTCGCCCAGCTCAAACATGTCGCCAAGTATGGCAATCCTTCTGGCGGCTCTGCTTCTTGCCAGAACATCGATGGCGCTTTTCATGGAGTCGGGATTGGCATTGTAGGTATCATCAATTATCGTGATGCTCTTTCCCTGTATCTTCTTCAGTCTGCTTCCTGTCAGCTCCGCCTTTGCCAGTCCGGCAATTCCCTCCTGAAGGGATACACCAAGACACTTTCCCACTGCCAGTGCCAGTCCGGCATTTGTGGCATTGTGAACTCCGGGAACAGGCAGTCTTGCCTTTGCAGACTCTCCCTGATACTCCACATTGAATTCTATTCCTTCTATGCCGAAATCGTCAACATCGGATATTTTGAAATCCGCTTCGGGGCCGCTTCCCACCTCCAGCTGACAGTAGTCTCCGGCTGTTCTCTCTCTGGTGAGAAATTCATTATCTCCCGCGTATATCAGGGTTCCTCCATCCCGGGATCCGGCAATGTTTTTCGTTATTTCCATCTTTGCCCTGAAGATTCCTTCACGGCTTCCCAGCTTTTCCATGTGGGCAACGCCGATGTTGGTTATGACCCCTATCCTTGGCTGCACAATGTCGCTAAGATATTCGATTTCTCCAAATGCATCCATTCCCATTTCCAGAACCGCCGTCTGGGTGCTGCTGTCAAATCTGAATATGGACAGAGGCAGCCCTATGTTATTGTTGTAGTTCTTGAGATTTCTGCCGCAGCTGTATTTCTCGCTGAGAACATAGTAAATCATGTCCCTTGTGGAGGTTTTGCCAACGCTGCCGGTTACTGCCACCCTGGGGATATTCAGACTTTCAAGATACCACTTGGCAAGTCTTCCCGCTGCAGCCACAGTATCCTCAACGAGAATGGCATTAATGCTCATTCCCATCCCGGCAAGCTCCTCCATCCAGCCTTCCCGGTGTGATACCAGTACGGTTCTGCATCCCCTGGCTGCCACCTGGGGAATGTATCTGTGACCATCCTGGTTTTCTCCAACTACAGCCACAAACATGTCTCCTTCTTCCACTTCCCTAGAGTCGTGTTTCACCCCGGTAATTGCCTGCGCTTCAGGCCCCGGAGCCCTCTGAATGAGACTGCCTCCTGCGGCAGCAATTATTTCCTCAATTGTTGTCTTTCTCATTTGCCTTGTACAGAGATATTCCCTAGTTATAGATGAATACTCTGGTTCCTTTCTTAACCTTGCTTCCGGCGGAAGGATACTGCTTCGTAACTATAAAGTTCTCCTCTTCCGCTCCATCTTTCATGTCGTATTTCAATCCGGCTCCTCCAAGAATACCTATGGCATCATCGGCACTGTATCCCACAATATCCGGAACCTCTATTTTGTCGCTTTCCGTCTTTTCCTTGCTGTCAGGCTGGACATTCATGTATTTCAGAGTCTTCTCCAAAATCTCACTTACTGCCGGTCCGGCTACAACGCTGCCGTACTTGGCTCCTCTAGGGCTGTCGACGATTACCAGCACGCTGAGCTTAGGGTCCGACATGGGTGCCATTCCCAGGCAGGATGAATATGTGAAGTCGCTGTATCCGCCATTCTTCGGCTTGTTTGCCGTACCGGTCTTGCCTCCGACTCTGTAGCCGGATACAGATGCTGTACCGCCTCCGCCTTCAGCAACAACATATTCCATTATTTCCTTCATTTCATCAGCAGTTTCCTTTGATACGGTCTTTCTCACAACCTCAGGCCTGATTTCCTGAACCTTGTTTGTCTTCTTGTCCTTTATTCCCTTAACAAGTCTCGGTTTCATGAGCTTGCCGTCATTTCCCAGGGAACTGATTGCCGTAATTAGCTGAATAGGTGTAACTGCAACACCCTGACCGAAGCCTATGGTGGCCAGACCTACAGGTCCAGCGGAATCCTCGCTCTGGAGGATTGAATTGCCCTCTGCAGGGAAATCTATTCCCGTTGTTCCCGTGATTCCGAAGTTGTCCAAATAGTCATAGAACTTGGATATTCCCACTTCCGTTGCAAGGGTCATAAACACCGGGTTGCAGGAATTACCTACAGCCTGCTCCAGTGTCTGGCTGCCGTGACCTCCCCTGTTCCAGCAGTATATCGTCTCTCCCGCAACCTGCTTGGCACCGCTACAGTAGAAATTGCTGTTTAATGATGCAGCGTCTTCCTCCAGGGCTATTGCGGTGGTGAGAAGCTTGAATACCGATCCCGGTTCATAAACATCACTTATCAGCGGGTTTCTCCACATTTTGCTGAGATACTCAGACTGCTCCTTCGTGGACATGTTCTTGAACTTCGCCTTTTCGGAAGAGGATGAAGGCTCATATGGATTGTTAGGGTCAAATGATGGTGTCTGGGCCATTGACAGAATGTCCCCCGTTTCCGGATCCATCACTATGGCAAATACTCTGTCCGCGCTGGTCTTTTTCTGCACCTTGGCTATGGCATCCTCTGTATAGCTCTGTATTACCAGATCTATAGTCGTAATAATATCGCAGCCGTTTTCAGGCTCGTAATATCTCTCGTTGGATGGTGAGTAGGACAGCTTCTTGCCGTTGGTGTCCGTATACTGAACCGTTCTTCCGGCTATTCCGCTGAGATAGTTGTTGTATTCAAGCTCCAGTCCGGACTGTCCCGTATTTTCCTCGTTTACCATTCCCATAACATTGGCTGCAAGGGTCCCGTTAGGATACTCACGCTTTGTGGAGGAGCTGATGATTGTGCCCGAAGGATCCAGCTTTCTTACCTTCTGGGCTGTCTCCCTGTCAATATTCTTGGCGATAATTACCTCGCCGCTTTTGCCCGCCAGCTTCTTTCTCGTCTCTTCCTTATCAAGATTCAGAGTCTCAGCCAGTCCGTCTGCCGTAGCAATTTGCATTATTCTCTGCTTTTTCTTGGAATCGTATTTGCCTATTTCAGCAGGATATACGAGAATCGTGTAGCACTTCACGCTCTGGGCAAGCTTTTCCTGGTTTCTATCATATATTATGCCCCTCTCCGCTTCAATGGAGGTGTCGGTGGTCTGCTGCGACAGAGCCCTCTCGCTGTACTCCTGCCCCTTCACTATCTGAACGTATCCCACCCTCAGGGTTACAGCCAGAATGAATGCAAACAGTATTATCGTTACCAGTATTAAATTTCTTCTGCTTCTGTTAGTTGCAGGCATTTACCTCTCCTTGATAAAAAAGTATCCCGGACACTTCTCCCATTCTCATGCCCGGGTATACTGCTTCTTCTGATGTTAATTATACGCTTTCTCCTTGAGAATGTCAGCAAAACCTTCCTCAGGAGTGTCTATCGACGAAAGATATATGCAATGCTTCGAATCAGCATTCTTCATTCCCAGCTCCCCCTTGGCCTGACCTTCGATGTATGTTATGGTGCTTGAACTCAGTATCTGAACGTCAAGGTCCTCTATCTCTCCGCTAAGGGCCTCATTTGATGCTTTTATCTTGTTGATATCGTATGTAATCTTTGCCGATGCAGATGCAAGAATTACTATGGACAGCAAAACAACGACACAGATTGAAACAACATAAAGCATGAGTCTGTGATCGCTGGATACGTTAAGAACGACCCCCCTTGACAGCAGCGCCTTTTTCTTTTGCTTTCTGCGCTCAGTAACGGGAACCCGTTCAGACTCCGGCTTCATGTCCAAGCCGTATTTCTGATACTGTTTCTGGTATTCATACCATTGTTCCGGTGCAATCATTTCTGTTTCCCCTTCGTATTACTTTTTCTCTATTACCCTCAGTTTCGCGCTTCTGGC
Organism: Clostridiales bacterium; assembly: GCA_022775805.1. Taxonomy (GTDB): domain Bacteria; phylum Bacillota; class Clostridia; order Peptostreptococcales; family Anaerovoracaceae; genus Lentihominibacter. The sequence goes on along the minus strand of JALFKB010000060.1, from coordinate 9,200 downwards.
TCTCGGATTATCCTCAAGCTCCTTCTCGCCGGACACAATGGGCTTTCCCGTAACCTTTACCGCATCCGACACCTTGCCGCAGACGCATATTGGAAATTCCGGCGGACAGGTGCATGGATTAAGTCTTCTCCCGAAGGCCTCCTTCACGATGCGGTCCTCCAGGGAATGGAATGTGATTATGCAAAGTCTTCCACCCGGGTTCAGCACATCGCAAAAGGCATCCACAGCCTCCTTAAGCTGCTCCAGTTCGCTGTTTACCTCTATTCTTATAGCCTGGAATGTTCTCTTCGCCGGATGGGGGCCTTCCCTTCTGGCTGATGCAGGGATTGCCGATTTAATAATCTCAACTAGTTCCCCTGTTGTTTCTATCGGCTTGTTCTTTCTTTCTCTTACTATGAATTCCGCGATTCTTGCCGCCCACTTCTCTTCACCGTAGGTTCTGATAATGTGTCCCAGCTCCTTGCCGGAATAACCGTTAACCACATCGTAGGCAGTGAAGGAATCTCCCCTGTTCATCCTCATGTCAAGGGGAGCATCCTGCATGTACGAGAAACCTCTCTCGCTGTTATCAAGCTGAAACGAGGAAACTCCTATATCCAGGAGAGCCCCGTCTATGCCCCGGATTCCCAGGGAATCAAGAACATCCTTGATTTCAGCGTAGGTGCTGTGAACCAGAGTCTTGCGGCACTTAAGAGGCTCCAGCCTTTTTTCTGCCGCTGCAAGGGCGTCCCGGTCACGATCTATTCCTATGAGCATTCCCTTCTCGCTGAGCCGGCTTCCTATTCCAAAGGCATGACCGCCTCCCCCCAGGGTCCCGTCAACATAAATGCCGTCGGGTCTGATATTCAGATTTTCCATGCACTCCTCATAGAGAACCGGTACATGCTTGAATTCAATAGTCATTATTCAAAAATCAGAAATTAAACTTCTCCAGTTTTTCTGCAATGGCGCTGGCGTCTATATCACCTGCACTCATGTTTTCACCTGCCTGGGCGAAGGCATCCTTTTCCCAGTGCTCCTTGCTCCAGACTTCAATATTGTTAATGTTTCCTATGGTTACCAGTTCCTTGGTGATTCCCGCATATTCCCTAAGCTCCTGGGGAATTGTCACCCTGCCCTGCTTGTCAACATCGCAGATGGCTGCAGACTGGTTGAAATATCTTCTTATCATTCTGGCTTCAGGATTGCTTCGCGGAAGCTGGTTCAGCTCTCCAAGAAACTTCTCCCATTCCTCAAGAGTGCTGATTGTAAGACACTTATCCAGTGACTGAGCCACAACACAACGACCTCCCAGCTCTTCACGAAACTTGGAAGGTATTATCAGTCTTGACTTGGAGTCTATTGAGTTCTGATATTTTCCTACAAACATGCTCAGCCCTCTTGCCGAATGTACAGAATGATTCCGCAGTTGAGTTTACTCCATTTTAATCCACTAATATTCCACTGTCAACCATTTCACTCCACCATACCACACTTTTTGGGTCATTTCCTCCACACTGCTTTCCGATGAAACCCGTTAAACTTTCTGATGAACCTCCTTAAGGCCCCCTTGAACCTGAGCCGCTGCCGTTGTAGAATTCAATATATGTCTTCATAAAAAAATGAAGATATAGCAATTAAGGAGCAACTATTAAGAAAGGAATCATCCATGCCACAACCAAACCCTGTAGCATTTACACTGTTTAACATCGATATCATGTGGTATGCCATATGCGTCTGCCTAGGCATTCTGGTCGCGTGCACCCTGGCATATTTGCGGGCTCCTAAACACAACCTGGATCCGGACAGGCTGCTGAATTTCATGATAATCAGCATACCCATGGGAATCATAGGCGCCAGAGCATACTATGTTCTCTTTCACTGGGACTGGTACGCCGGAGATATCATGGCAATAATCAACATTCGCCAGGGAGGCCTTGCCATCCATGGGGGACTGATTCTGGGTCTGGGCACCGCCGCGGTGCTGTGCAAGGTATTCAAAGTGAACCCTGTGGAGGTTCTGGATCTTTGCGCCCCTTCCATTGCAATCGGACAGGCAATAGGCAGATGGGGAAACTATTTCAATTCGGAGGCCCACGGTGGACCCACGAATCTGCCATGGGGCGTCCTCATCGATGGCAGGACATATCACCCAACCTTTCTCTATGAATCAATCTGGTGCCTGCTGCTGTTTTTCCTGCTTTTGCTTGTTGACAGGAACAGGAAATTTACAGGGCAGATAATTCTTCTGTACGGAATGCTCTATTCCTGCGAGAGGTTTTTCGTGGAAGCTCTCAGAACTGACAGTCTGATGATAGGCCCCTTCAAGCAGGCCCAGGTCATCAGTCTCGTAATTTTTTTCATATGTCTGGTTTTATATGTTATACTGGACAGGCGGTCAAAGGGCTCGCCCTTTAAGGACCAATCAGATACAGCCGGCGATACTCCGGCAGAGAATGCAGACAATAAGGACAATACTGTAAGGAAACAAGGAGATAACTAATGAAACTCGGAATAGTAGGACTGCCTAATGTTGGCAAGAGCACCCTTTTTAACGCCATCACAAAGGCCGGAGCGGAAGCGGCCAACTACCCTTTCTGCACCATCGAGCCTAATGTGGGTGTTGTTACCGTACCTGACGAGAGAGTGACAAAGCTTTCGGAAATATACAATTCCAGGAAGACTATATATACGACAATTGAGTTCTGTGACATTGCAGGCCTGGTTAAGGGCGCCAGCAAGGGAGAAGGACTGGGAAACAAGTTCCTGGGACACATCCGTGAGGTTGAGGCAATCGTTCACGTTGTACGCTGCTTCGACGACTCAAATGTTGTTCATGTTGACGGGAAAATCAATCCGGTTTCGGACATTGAGACAATAAACATGGAGCTTATCTTCTCGGACCTGGAGGTTCTCGAGAGACGTATTGCAAAGGCAACAAAGATGCTTAAGGGAGACAAGTCTCTCCAGAAGGAGATTGATCTCCTTACAAGAATCAGCGACTTCCTGGCTCAGGGCAAGGTGGCACGAATGATGGAACTGGATTCGGAGGAGGCTGCCTTTGTGAAGAGCCTTGACCTTCTCACCTTCAAGCCGGTGATCTACGCGGCTAACGTATCCGAGGAGGATGCCGCCGACGGCTCTGAAGATAACGAACACGTTGCTGCCGTAAGAAAGCTGGCCGAAGAGGAGGGATCCCAGGTTGTTGTTATCAGTGCCAAGGTTGAAGCGGAGCTTTCCGAGCTTGATGACGAGGAGAGAGATATGTTCCTGGAGGAGCTTGGCATAAGCGAATCGGGGCTTGATAAACTCATCAAATCTTCATATGCTCTCCTTAACCTGATTTCATTTATCACTACAGGTGAGGACGAGACCAGAGCCTGGACAATAAAACGCGGCACCCTGGCTCCCCAGGCTGCCGGCAAGATTCATACGGATTTCGAAAAGGGCTTCATTCGCTCCGAAACCATTTCCTACGATAAGCTTATGGAGGCAGGAGGAAAGCTTTCCGCTGCCAAGGAGCACGGATGGCTCAGATCCGAGGGCAAGGATTACGAAGTGAAGGACGGAGACATCTGTCACTTCCTGTTCAATGTATAGGAAATCTCAAACCCGTTGAAATTAGCTGGAATCCAGTAATTTCAACGGGTTTCGCTTTGTATTTGTGTTCCGTTCTGTTCCGTTGTTTTCCATCCTGATCCTATACTCACCACACTCGAAAACAGACATAGTATTTTTATAAGAAACTATTAATCAATTGATAATTCATTCCACATTTTTCGCACCTTTTTCTTATCGGCTATGGCGACTGTTTTGCTGCCATCTTTTTCAACGGCAACAAAGAAGTTTTCTAGAACAGAAACACCATCTTCCATATGTCCATAGTCATAAATAATAATTGTTTCCCATGTTTCTTCAGGGGTGCCATAGTATATTAACCAGTCGCTTTTCTCTCCGCTTGATAAAGTCACTGGCTCTCTGCTTATCCCCTTACATGATATAAAAACTTCTTCACCATCGCTGTTGTAGACATAAGGATATACATTAATTGCAAGTTCTTCTTTTGAGGTGTTCTTAATTTTTATCTTCATAATATCATTAGTCCAGTCTACGGACATGTTTGTAATTTCAATATGCTTTGCTGTAAACCCTGTTGTATCAACCTGTACCGTTCCGTCATTTCCAGATTGCAAGCTGCAGCCGGAAACAAGTACTGCTACCGTCAACAGAACCACTATCATTCTTTTCATTGGTCTGACCTCTCAATATCGTGACACTCTCCATGGCTGAAACTATGGGAGTGTCAATTACTGCCACACACTCCAATATCCCATTCCGGGGATGTAGCTAATTAAACCAAACAGCACTATAAGCCAAAAGAAACATGCAACTGCTAATCTTATGTTTTTATTGATGATTTCGACAATAGCAATCGCTAAAATGATTATGCTTATCAAAATAAGAGGAATAATGTTTAGATAGAGCAGCCAAACAAAAACTGATACCAAAGATATGAATTGTGCAATGAAAATTATCCAACATGTTTTTTTGTTCAAACTATAAGAATCAAACAGCAGTACAAAAATTACAGCTGAAATCATACTCAAGACGATATTGATTACCGCCGTAGTCCCAATTGATGGTTCTATACATTCAAGTTCTTCAGCTCCTCGATATACTAGAACATCAAATGCAATAAGGACAGCAAACAAAAATATCCATATTAAGAAAAATTTCTTTTTCATATTCTTTCTATCCGCTTCTTTCTACCTGCTTTCGGGTATTTTATCATACTCTTTGCACCTAATGCTTGGTGGAACATTTTTCGTGCAATTTGCGAAAGAAAGATATCCGGTTTCCGCGATATTTGTTTATGTAGTTTCGAGTTTGAAGCCGGAATGCAGCCGGATAACGGAATAATAACAGACCTGATGCAGCACACCGAAGAGTAAGAACGAAAGAATCAAACAGCTCTTTGGCGTTACCGGAAGGCGCTTTTAAGAGCGGATTCCAAAGGCAGGCTGCATGTTGAAGTTATTGCAGTTTTGGAATATTTGCTTCAACATCCATTGATTTCAGGCACTGAAATGTGCGCTTTTCAGAGGCAGATTTGAAGCATTCTCAATATAAATAAAATTGCTTCAACAAAATCGCAAAATTGTTGAAGCAATTATTTTTTGAAAAGGATATTTACAACAATTGGAAAAATTTAGGTGATGGAATCAGGGTTTCAGAAGGCTTGTTTGAAGCAAATTTGGATTTTCTCTGATTACTTCAACATTTGCCGGATTCAAGCGGTAATCCTGAGTTGCCGAGTACCGCTGCCGGCGGCCGCTGCTGACGTGCAGAAAGAACCGGCCCGGAAGGCTACTGAGATTATCGGTTAGCGGGCGCGGTTATAGAAATCAACTGGTTTTCTCCAGATCTTCACCCAGTGATCTGCCTTCGTTCTCCTTCTTTGAAGGAGCGAATATCATGCCGATTACACATGCGATGATGATGCCTCCGCACAGGTAGTGATACCAGTACAGAGGTTCACCCAGTATCAGAGCCCCTGCTATTATGGATACAAGGGTCGATGCGCTGTTGAACACCGTTGACTGTATTATCTCCATGTGGGCAAGCATGAATGCCATGAACTGGGCTGACAGCAGTATGCAGAAAATGCCCAGAAATGCGGCCCAGAATACAAACTCGCCGTGTTTCAGAGGTTCCCAGAGCATGGCGGCGTTTCCCGATACAAGAGCTCTTATAACAGCCGCAGGAATGAATATGGCGGATCCGCCTATGGCAATTGTGGCTGTTATTTCTATTGGGGCGAAAACTCCCCTGACATATCTTGATGAAACATTGTTGCAGGCCATGAATATGCTGCTGATTGTCATGATAATAAGACCTGTGATGTTGAGCTCGATGCTTGTGGCATTGAGAATCACCAGCACCAGCAGCGCAGACACTGTCATCAGTATGAAGAACAGCTGCAGGCCTGTGGACTTCTCTCCCAGCACAACCCTGCCGATTATCTTGGCAAAGATTGGAACCATGGCGTAAACAATGGCTCCCTCTATGGATGTTGCGAAAAACATCGCGAAAATCTGCAGAATCATAAACAGAATGTAGAATGCCGCTGTCTGATACAGTTTTCCCTTTGGTCTGGGACCGCTGTGCTCAGGGTATTTCCCCAGCTTTTTCGCAACGGCTACCCATACAATAACTCCGAGAAGAGCTGCAAGGTATCTGTAGCTGAGAATCGTAAGGGTGTCTGCATACAGTGCACATTTCTTTATGCCGAAGAATGCGAAGCCTATTGAAAGGGTGAAAATCACCGCAACGCTATATAGTTTTAACTTTGACGTACCGTCTGTTCCACCTGACATCAGAACACCCCCCTGATGAATATTTCAAATCCTATAAAGATCAGAATGCAACCTCCCAGAATACCGGCCTTGCCGGAAAACCTGGTTCCCGCCAGCTTTCCAAGATATAAACCTCCCATGCAGATAATGAAGGTTACCAGGGCTATTATCCCTGCACATATGAGGGCCTGCACCAGGCCATATTCCGAAATGGCAAAGCCCACAGAGAGGGCGTCAATGGATGTGGCTATTCCCTGAACCACAAGAACTGCAGGTGTCAGCCTGCCTGCCGTCACCTCTTCACCGTCCCTGCCGCTTCTTATGCTTTTTATTGACTCAAAAAGCATTTTACCGCCTATGTACAGAAGCAGAACAAGAGCTATCCATGGTATAAACTTCTCGAATACTTTGAAGTACTGAAGCAGGGTATGAACGCAGGTCCAGCCGATAATGGGCATCAGCGCCTGAAAGAACCCGAAGGTTCCCGCCATGACGCACATTCTTCCCTTTCTCATGTTCCTCTCAGCCAGGCCGTTTGCCAGAGAAACGCTAAAGGCGTCCATGGCAAGCCCCACTCCCAGAAGTATGCTGTTTATAAAAAATACCGGATTGATTACCATTTACTGCTTTCCTGTGGTTTTCCTTCTACTGTCTGCTTTACTGTCTGTTTTTATCGGATTCCTTATCCGCATTGTCAAAGGCATCCATTATTTCCTTTTTTCTTTCAAGTCTGTCTGCCCTGTCCTTTTTTTGCGAATGCTTCGTCACTATTACCGAAATAATAATGCTGCTCACCAGAACAACAATGATGAAGCCTATCGAAACCAGGTTGTGAACATGAATATCGAATATATCCAGAATCATTTTCACGCCGGTGAAGATAAGAATCACAGCCACTCCGTAGCTCACGTACTGGAATCTCTCATGCATGTGCTCCAGAACGAAGAACATCTGTCTGAGACCCATTATGGCAAACATGTTTGAAGTGTACACTATGAACATGTCTCTGGTCATGGAAATTACCGCCGGAACAGAGTCGATGGCGAAGATAATATCCGTGAATATCAGCAGAACCATTACCACCATAAGAGGCGTGCAAAGGCGCTTTGCCCGTTTTGACAGAGGGCTTGACTTATCATAGTTCGTGCCGTCGTTTCTGACGATAAACTTCTCCCCAACGAAATCCTCACTCATTGGAAGAAATTTGGCTATTATTTTATACATTATGCCATCCCTTGGATCCTCATCATCATCCTTCTTGAGGACCATCTTGGCTCCGCTGATTACGAGAAGGGCGCCGAATACCCACAGCAGCCACTCAAATTTGTTAATCAGGGATATGCCCAGGAAGATGAACAGGAACCTGAGAATGATTGTACCTGCGATTCCGTAGTTCAGAACCTTGTGCTGCGCATGTTCCGTTATCCCGAAGGCAATGAACAGCATCAGGAAAACAAACAGGTTGTCCACCGAAAGGCTGAGCTCAATAAGATAACCGCTGGCGAAATCCACCGCCTGTGCAGGACCTTGCCAGAAATAGATAACAATATCAAAAATAAACGCCATTAAAATCCAGAAGTACATCCACTTGTACTGCCATATCCCGTTCCAGATTCTCCTGCCTTTGCTTAACTCCGTCATATGATTGTTTCCCCCTTCTTACTTGAGATTAAATGTGGTTAATATTTCCTCTAAAAAACAAAAGACCCAGCCGCAGTCTGCGGATAAGTCTCATCAATTACGATTATGCCAGGGCATTATGCCCGAGGTTGTTGACATCATCACGCAGATTCTCCCTGCGGCGACTACTCCCTTATTCGTTCCCTACTATTAAATCATATCCCCGGAAGTCCCGCAAGCAGTTTTTCTCCGGCAATACCCTGCGACTTGTCCCGGAGGCCACTCAATAATGTATAGATTGCCGGTTAAAATGTGTTACAATACTCTGGTAAAACACACAAGGAGATGCCGGAAAAGATGATAAAAGAAAACAACAGGATGTTTGTAACATATATGGCCAGACTTGTCTGCAGAATACTCATACTCCTCTGCGCCGTATTCATGTACATTTTTCGCAGAGGCTGGTTCGAAGATGTGCTCACCCACAGGTTTTTCAGCTCGTTCACACCCCTTCATATTCTCTGGGCCATACTCATGCTGGGCATGATTATCCATCTCCTGCCAAACTTCAGAATAACCATGAGCGGCCTGAAAAGCCGTCCCCACACCTATCGGGAACCTGATGAGGGCTACGACAGGCTTCAGCTCCTTGAATACGTTCAGCAAATGAACACCCGGGCCTGGTGGGTTCTTCTGATCTGGGTATGCTTCAACGCCCCCTTCGGAATATTGTATCTTTCGGGCGCCATCGGATCGGCTGAGCTTCTGATGCTCACCCTGTTCTATTACACCTCAGATCTTATCTGCATGATGCTGTTCTGCCCATTCCAGAAATACATGATGGGAAACCGCTGCTGCGTGAACTGCAGAATCTTCGACTGGGGTCACATGATGATGTACACACCTATGCTGTTCATACAGAGCTTTTTCAGCTGGAGTCTTCTCTTCACCGCTCTGGTGGTTGCCATCAGGTGGGAGCTGACATACTCCATGCATCCCGAAAGATTCTGGCGTGGTTCCAACGCCACAATAAGATGCGAAAACTGCAGCGATCGCCTCTGCCGCATCAAGAAACCCATCATCACAGGCATAGACAAAGTTGCCTCGGCAATGCCTTCTCCGGCAAACAAGCTCGCCAAAAGCGCCCAGGAGCTTGACAGCGAATTCGAAAACAAACAGGGCGACAGCTAATCCGTCGCCCTGCAGAATCTGCATTCCTTATCTTTTCCCGAACAGAACCGGCAT
>JALFKB010000058.1 GCA_022775805.1 Clostridiales bacterium | reverse complement strand
TGTTGAAATTGTGATTCCTCTTTCCTTTTCTTCAGGTGCCTTGTCGATTTCGTCAAACTTTACTTCTTCGCCAAGACCGTACTTCTTCTGCAGTGTGATTGTGATTGCTGCAGTCAGAGTTGTCTTACCATGGTCAACGTGGCCGATTGTACCGATGTTAACATGTGGCTTATTTCTTTCAAATTTTGCTTTTGCCATTTCAGTTTCCTCCTATGAAACAAATACTTTTCCTTTATTCAAAAGGGTAAACATTACTTGTTGATTTTCTCCACCAAACTATCCGGTAGTTTCTCGAAGTGGTCAAACTGCATTACGTATACGCCTCTGCCCTGTGTCTTTGAACGCAGGTCTGTAGCATATCCGAACATTTCAGCAAGGGGAACAAATCCTCTTACCGCTACCACTCCGTTATTCATATCAGAGCCTTCGATTCTGCCTCTTCTTGAGCTCATGTCGCCGATTACGTCTCCCATGTATTCATCAGGAACAGTAACCTCAACCTTGAATATAGGCTCCAGAAGAACAGGCTCGGCCTTTCTGGCGGCTTCTCTGAATGCCATGGAAGCTGCAATCTTGAATGCCATTTCAGATGAGTCGACTTCATGATAGGAACCATCATAAAGCTCAACTCCGGCATCCACTACCTGATATCCTGCAACAGGACCGGTTTCCATAGCTTCCTTGATACCTTCTTCAATCTTAGGAATGTATTCCTTAGGAATAGCGCCTCCCACGATTGCATTTTTGAATTCAAATCCTTCACCCGCTTCTCTCGGATAAAGTCTGATTTTAACGTGACCGTACTGACCCTTACCACCTGTCTGCTTAGCGTACTTGTGGTCAACTTCAACAGCTTTGGTAATGGTTTCCTTATATGATACCTGAGGTCTGCCTACATTTGCTTCAACCTTGAATTCGCGAAGCAGTCTGTCAACAATAATCTCCAGGTGAAGTTCTCCCATTCCGGCGATGATCGTCTGTCCGGTTTCCTCGTTTGTATAGGTCTTGAATGTAGGGTCTTCCTCTGCAAGCTTTGCCAGGGCAATTCCCATCTTTTCCTGTCCTGCCTTTGTCTTCGGCTCGATGGCGATTTCAATTACAGGATCAGGGAAGTCCATTGATTCAAGAACTATCGCTCTCTTCTCATCACAGAGAGTATCTCCTGTAGTAGTAACTTTGAGTCCTACTGCTGCTGCGATGTCACCAGAGTATACCATATCGATATCCTCTCGCTTGTTGGCATGCATCTGGAGTATTCTTCCGATTCTCTCCTTCTTCTCCTTAACGGAGTTGTAAACGTAGGATCCGGAAGCCAGTGTTCCTGAATATACTCTGAAGTATGCCAGCTTGCCCACAAACGGATCAGCCACAATCTTGAATGCAAGGGCTGCAAATGGGCCGTTGTCATCAGCAGGTCGTTCTTCTTCCTTCTCCGTTTTAGGGTTCACACCTGTAATAGGCGGAATATCCAGCGGTGAAGGCATATAATCAACGACTGCATCAAGCATCATCTGTACACCCTTGTTCTTGTATGCGCTTCCGCAGGTTACAGGAACCATCTTGCCGGCGATTGTAGCCGTTCTGATAACTCTCTTAATTTCTTGCTCTGTGATTTCCTCACCCTCAAGGTATTTCATCATCAGATCTTCATCAAGCTCAGATACCGCTTCAACCAGCTGTTCTCTCCAGAGTTCGGCTTCTGCCTTCAGTTCTTCAGGAATCTCGGTCTTTTCGAATTCCTTGCCTAAATCATCCTTGTAGATTTCGGCAAACATTCCGATAAGGTCGATGATTCCCACAAATGACTCTTCCTTGCCGATTGGAAGCTGGATAGGTACCGCATTGGCTCTAAGTCTATCCTTTACCATGTCAACGACTCTATAGAAGTCTGCTCCCATGATATCCATCTTGTTAACGAAGATCATTCTAGGAACTCCGTACTTTTCAGCCTGTCTCCAGACTGTCTCGGACTGAGGTTCAACTCCGCCCTTGGCGCAAAGCACGGTTACCGCTCCATCCAGAACTCTCAGGGATCTTTCTACTTCAACAGTGAAGTCAACGTGTCCCGGTGTATCGATGATATTTATTCTGGTGTCCTTCCACTGGGCTGTAGTAGCAGCAGAGGTTATCGTAATACCACGTTCCTGCTCCTGTTCCATCCAGTCCATAACGGCTGCACCTTCATGAGTTTCACCCAGCTTGTGAGTCCTGCCTGTATAGAACAGAATTCTTTCCGTTGTTGTAGTCTTACCGGCATCGATGTGAGCCATGATTCCGATATTTCTGGTTTTTTCAAGGGAAAATTCTCTCTTTGGCATTTCTTCCTCCTTTCTGCTCTTTTATTGCTAACCTCATTCTCACTAGAATCTGTAGTGTGCGAATGCCTTGTTAGCTTCAGCCATCTTATGTGTATCTTCTTTCTTCTTAACTGATGCGCCTGTGTTTTCAGCTGCATCCATCAGTTCCTTTGCCAGTCTCTCTGACATTGTCTTCTCGCCTCTAGCTCTAGTGTAGTTTGTGAGCCATCTGAGTCCCAGAGTCTGACGTCTTTCAGGTCTAACTTCCATTGGAACCTGGTAGTTAGCACCACCCACACGTCTAGCCTTTACTTCAAGAACTGGCATAATGTTGTTCATAGCCTTTTCGAATACTTCCATAGGATCTTCACCGGTAGTTTCCTTGATCTGATCGAATGCATCGTACACGATCTTCTGAGCTGTTCCCTTCTTGCCATCCAGCATGATGCTGTTGATAAGCTTGGCAACAACTACGCTACCGTAAACAGGATCCGGAAGTACTTCACGCTTAGGTACATTTCCTTTTCTTGGCACTTCACTTTCCTCCTTAATTACTAATTCGGTACTCGTTGACGTCTGTCGAAATTTCTTCGGACTGCTCCTACATGAGCAATCTTACATGCAAAGGCAGACAAGCCCTGCGTCCGGCACACGCCCCCGTGAGCGCTCCTTTTATCTGAAAAAAGTTGCGCTACTGTATTACCTTTTAACTTACATGCAGAACTTTATTTCTGCTTAGGTCTCTTAGCTCCGTACTTGGAACGAGCCTGCTTTCTGTCTGCAACACCTGCAGTATCCAGAGTACCTCTTACGATGTGATATCTAACACCCGGGAGGTCCTTAACTCTGCCGCCTCTGATGAGAACAACACTGTGCTCCTGAAGGTTGTGACCGATTCCAGGAATGTATGCTGTTACTTCAATACCGTTAGTGAGACGAACTCTGGCAACCTTTCTAAGAGCTGAATTAGGCTTCTTAGGTGTAACAGTTTTTACTGAAGTGCAAACTCCACGCTTCTGAGGTGAATTTACATCTGTAGCAACTCTTCTCAGTGAGTTCATTCCCTTGTTGAGAGCCGGTGCAGTTGACTTCTTTTCACTGCTGGTTCTGCCCTGACGTACTAATTGGTTAATTGTAGGCATCTTTTTCTCCTTTCCTTAAAAATTGATTTCGGTAAAATAGGCGCACTAAGCCCATAACCGCAAAATATTTTACAATAAAAAACGCTGAAATGTCAAGTGTTTTCAACGTTTACAGCCGGTAAAAACATGTCATGATGACTTGGGATTTTTTCTTTATACATAAAATAGGGAGCCGCTGCCGGCATTGTTTCAATGCCGGCACTGCAGCTCCCTTGTATTTAATTTGTCTAATCTCAATCCGAGAGTATCCTGGGATTACTCCTCAAAGTCCGTTTCGTTTACAAATTCCGATTCGGTGGCATATGCCTCTGCGGACTGGATGTCGTCTGCAGTTGCCATCTCAGGAGCTACTTCGTTTATTTCCTCATAGGCTTCGTCATCCTCTTCCTCTGCCTTGAGGGATTCTCTGTAGCTGTCGATAACCTCCTGGTTTACGCCGTAATCCAGCTCGATGTTCCTGTACATTCTCATTCCGGTTCCTGCTGGAATCAGCTTACCGATGATAACGTTCTCCTTGAGGCCCTCCAGATGATCTGTCTTGCCTTTGATTGCCGCATCTGTAAGCACTCTTGTTGTCTCCTGGAATGATGCTGCGGACAGGAATGAGTTTGTTGCCAGGGAAGCCTTCGTTATACCGAGAAGAAGTCTCTCAACCTCTGCCGGCTCCTTGCCCTCTTCGAGGGCTCTTTCGTTGGCATCCTCAACCTCGAATTTGCCGTACTGTCCTCCAGGAAGCAGACCCGTATCTCCAGGATTGCTCACCTTCATCTTTGAAAGCATCTGCCCTACGATAACCTCGATATGCTTGTCGTTGATATCTACACCCTGGTTCTTGTATACTCTCTGAACTTCCTTCAGCAGGTACTCGTAAACACCTTCGACACCCTTGAGTCTCAGAATATCCTTTGGATCCAGAGGACCGTGAGTGATGTTTTCTCCGGCTTCCACGTAATCGCCTTCTGCAACTACGATTCTGGCTCCGTAAGGTATCATGTACTTTCTCTCTTCCTCGCCTCTGACAACAACTTCAGTCTTGTTGTCAACGGACTGAATCGATACTACCGTACCCTCTGTTTCACTTATCTGAGCAAGTCCCTTAGGCTTTCTGGCCTCGAAGAGCTCCTCTACTCTAGGAAGACCCTGAGTGATGTCTGAACCGGCTACACCGCCTGTGTGGAATGTTCTCATTGTAAGCTGAGTACCCGGCTCACCGATTGACTGTGCAGCCTGGATTCCTACAGCTTCACCGATGTTAACGCTTTCGCCTGTTGCCAGGTTGCGGCCGTAGCACTTGGCACATACCCCTGTTCTGCTTCTGCAGGTCATGACGGATCTGATGCCTACCTCTTCGATTCCGGCCTCTTCTATTGCCTTTGCAGCTTCCTCTGTGATTTCCTCATCCATTTCAACGATTACTTCGCCTGTTTCAGGATGACAGATATCATCAAGGGCTGTTCTGCCTACGATTCTGTCCTTAAGTTTCTCAATTACTTCCTTGCCGTCGGTGAAGGCCTTGACGATGATACCCTCTTCTGTGCCGCAGTCGTCTTCTCTGACGATTACGTTGTGAGAAACGTCAACCAGTCTTCTTGTAAGGTATCCCGAGTCGGCAGTTCTCAGAGCTGTATCCGCAAGTCCCTTACGGGCTCCGTTTGATGAAAGGAAGTACTCCAGAACGGAAAGTCCTTCACGGAAGTTTGCCTTGATAGGGATTTCTATTGTCTTACCTGTTGCGTTTGCCATCAGACCACGCATTCCGCCGATCTGTCTGATCTGGTTCTTGGAACCTCTGGCTCCTGAGTGGGCCATGATGTACAGGTTGTTAAGGCTTCCCAGGGAATCCATCAGAGCGTCTGCAACATCATCAGTTGTCTTGTTCCAGATCTCGATAACCTTCTCGTATCTTTCCTTATCGGAAACGAGACCTCTTCTGTATGCCTTATCGTATCTATCTACCTGTTCCTCTGAAGCTGCAATGATCTTTGCCTTTTCCTCAGGAATTTCCATGTCGGATATTCCTATGGTGATTGCAGCCTTTGTGGAATAGTGATATCCCATATTCTTGATGTAGTCAAGCATGAGAACAGTATCGGTATTGCCGTGAGTTCTGTAGCATCTGTCGATAATCTGTCCCAGAGTCTTCTTGGTACAGAGGAAGTCAACCTCCAGTGAGTACGGATCCTCTTCTCTATTGATGTATCCCAAATCCTGAGGAATCTGCTGGTTGAAAATAAATCTTCCCACAGTTGATTCCACCAGTCTTCCTCTCTCATCGTTATCATCGCTGTAGAGTCTTACCTTCACTCTGGCGTGAATGCTCACCTTGCCTGTCTGGTAAGCCATGAGCATCTCGTCCATGTCGGTGAAGACCTTGCCGTCACCGATTTCAGGAGGCAGTGTTTCATCCTCTTCCTTAGGGTCGAAGGTGAGATAGTATGATCCGAGAATCATGTCCTGGGTAGGAGTTGTGATCGGGGATCCGTCCTTTGGCGCCAGAATGTTGTTTACTGACAGCATAAGGAATCTGGCCTCTGCCTGGGCTTCAACTGAAAGTGGTACGTGCACCGCCATCTGGTCACCGTCAAAGTCCGCATTGAAGGCTGTACATGCCAGCGGATGCAGCTTGATGGCCTTACCTTCAACCAGAACAGGCTCAAAGGCCTGGATACCAAGTCTGTGAAGGGTCGGGGCACGGTTAAGCATTACAGGGTGTTCCTTGATAACATCTTCGAGAACATCCCATACTTCCGGGCTAACCTTCTCTACCATTCTCTTGGCGCTCTTGATGTTGTGAGCATTCTGGTTCTCCACAAGCTTCTTCATGATGAACGGCTTGAAGAGCTCCAGAGCCATCTTCTTAGGAAGACCGCACTGGTAGAACTTCAGCTCCGGTCCTACTACGATTACCGAACGTCCCGAATAGTCTACACGCTTACCAAGGAGGTTCTGTCTGAATCTTCCCTGCTTTCCCTTAAGCATGTCGGAAAGTGACTTCAGCGCTCTCTGTCCCGGGCCTGTAACAGGCTTGCCTCTTCTGCCGTTGTCGATGAGTGCGTCAACAGCTTCCTGAAGCATTCTCTTCTCGTTTCTCACGATAATGTCAGGTGCGTTGAGCTCCTGAAGTCTCTTAAGTCTGTTGTTTCTGTTGATTACTCTTCTGTAAAGGTCATTAAGGTCGGATGTGGCGAATCTTCCGCCGTCCAGCTGAACCATAGGACGCAGATCCGGAGGAATAACCGGTATTACATCCAGAACCATCCATTCCGGTCTGTTACCTGATACTCTCAGAGCCTCAATGACTTCCAGTCTTCTTGTGATTTTTATTCTCTTCTGTCCCGTTGCCTTCTTCAGCTTTTCGGTAAGCTCTGCAGAGAGTTCCTCAAGGTTGACCTGTGAGAGGAGCTCCTTGATTGCCTCTGCGCCGCTTCCTGCCTTGAACTTCTTTGAAGGGTCGTCCATTGCTTCCCTCCACTGCTGTTCGCTGAGGATTTCCTTGTATGCGAAATCCGTATTGCCCGGATCGATTACTATGAAGTTTGCAAAGTAGAGAACCTTCTCCAGCGTCTTGGGAGAAATGTCCAGAACAAGTCCCATTCTGCTTGGTATTCCCTTGAAATACCAGATATGAGAAACCGGTGAGGCCAGCTCTATGTGACCCATTCTCTCTCTTCTAACCTTTGCCTTGGTAACTTCAACGCCGCACTTGTCGCATACGATGCCCTTGTATCTGATTCTCTTGTACTTTCCGCAGTGGCATTCCCAGTCCTTTGTCGGTCCGAAGATGCGCTCACAGTAAAGGCCGTCCATTTCAGGCTTAAGGGTTCTGTAGTTAATGGTTTCAGGCTTTGTTACCTCGCCGTGTGACCAGCTTCTGATTTTGTCAGGGGATGCCAGTCCAATCTGCAGGGCTTCGAAATTGTTCATTTCATAATTTGTATTTTCACTCATTATTCAGTACCCCTTTCCTTAGTCTTCAACCGGCTCACCGTCTGGTGCGTTTTCTACCTGTTCTATTTTAGCTATTTCTTCTTCGTTGATGTCTTCGAACACTTCAGTCTCCTCAGAGTCAGGATCGAATTCAGGTTCCATGTCCTCGTCGAACTCGGCAAGCTCGTCTCCGAATTCGTCTTCTTCTTCTTCCCTTTCTCCGTATTCCTCCTCTGCTTCCTCTGCAAGTCTTCTGGCATCAAGCTTTCTCTCTATGGCTGAGAAGCCGTCAGCATCGCTGTCCTCTCTGATTTCAATTTCCTCGCTGTTTTCGTCCAGCACCTTGACATCGAGACACAGTGACTGCATTTCCTTAATCAGCACCTTGAAGCTCTCAGGAATTCCAGGTTCAGGAATGTTTTCGCCCTTAACGATTGCTTCGTAGGTCTTGACACGGCCAACGATATCGTCGGATTTAACAGTAAGTATTTCCTGGAGAGTGTAGGCTGCGCCGTAAGCTTCCAGTGCCCATACTTCCATTTCTCCGAAACGCTGGCCGCCGAACTGAGCCTTACCGCCCAGAGGCTGCTGGGTAACCAGTGAGTACGGACCTGTTGAACGTGCATGAATCTTGTCATCAACAAGGTGATGCAGCTTGAGCATGTACATGTATCCCACAGTAACAGGATTGTCAAAGTACTCTCCTGTTCTTCCGTCTCTCAGTCTCAGCTTTCCTGTCTCGCTGTATCCTGAATCCTTAAGCAGTTCTATGATGTCCTTCTCAGTTGCACCGTCAAATACAGGCGTTGCAATATACCAGTCCTTGCTCTTGGCAGCCAGTCCCAGATGAACCTCCAGAACCTGTCCAACGTTCATTCGGGAAGGAACGCCCAGAGGGTTCAGCATTACCTGGAGAGGCTGTCCGTTTTCAAGGAACGGCATGTCTTCTTCCGGCAGAATTCTGGAAATAACACCCTTGTTTCCGTGTCTTCCTGCCATCTTGTCTCCCACCTGGATTTTTCTCTTTGTGGCTATGTAAACCCTAACCAGCTTGTTTACTCCCGGAGGAAGCTCATCGCCGTTATCTCTTGAGAAGATCTTAACGTCAACTACTATTCCTGTTTCTCCGTGAGGAACCTTAAGGGAAGTATCTCTGACCTCTCTTGCCTTTTCTCCGAAGATTGCCCTCAGGAGTCTCTCTTCAGCAGTAAGCTCAGTCTCTCCCTTAGGGGTAACCTTACCAACGAGGATGTCTCCGGAGTTAACCTCGGCACCGATTCTTACGATACCGTCCTCATCCAGATCCTTCAGAGCGTCATCTCCCACGTTAGGGATGTCTCTTGTGATTTCTTCAGGTCCCAGCTTGGTGTCTCTGGCTTCTGATTCGTATTTCTCAATATGGATTGACGTGAGTACGTCTTCCATAATCAGTCTTTCGTTGAGGATGATTGCGTCCTCGTAGTTGTATCCTTCCCATGTCATGAAGCCGATGAGAAGGTTCTTGCCCAGGGCTACTTCACCGTTTGAAGTTGAAGGTCCGTCTGCAATGACTTCCCCGGCCTCAACGTGTTCTCCCTTGAACACGATAGGTCTCTGGTTAATGCAGGTTCCCTGGTTCGATCTCTTGAACTTGAGAAGCTTGTGCTCTTCCTTGCCTTCGCCGTCATCTCTTGTTATTACGATCTTGTCTGCATCAACATATGTTACTGTTCCTGAGTTTACTGCCAGCTGAGCAACTCCGGAATCTCTCGCTGCCTTGTATTCCATGCCTGTTCCTACAACAGGTGCTTCGGTTACCATAAGAGGAACCGCCTGACGCTGCATGTTGGAACCCATGAGTGCACGGTTTGCGTCGTCGTTCTCCAGGAACGGAATCATGGCTGTTGCCACGGATACTACCTGCTTAGGAGATACGTCCATGTAGTCAACAACTTCCCTCGGAACCAGGTCGATGTCGCCGCCTTTGCCCCTTGCTGCAACCTTCAGGTTTGCAAAGTGGCCCTGTGAGTCCAGAGGCTCGTTGGCCTGAGCAACGATCTTATCCTCTTCATCGTCTGCAGAGAGATAGTGTATTTCGTCTGTTACAACGCCGGTTTCCTTGTTTACAACTCTGTATGGAGTCTCAATGAAACCGTACTGGTTTATAACGCCGTATGTTGTCAGTGATCCAATGAGACCGATGTTAGGTCCTTCAGGAGTCTCGATAGGACACATTCTGCCGTAATGTGAGTGGTGTACGTCTCTAACCTCGAATCCGGCTCTTTCTCTTGAAAGGCCCCCTGGACCCAGGGCTGAAAGTCTTCTCTTGTGGGTCAGTTCAGCCAGAGGATTTGTCTGGTCCATGAACTGGGAAAGCTGTGAACTGCCGAAGAATTCCTTAACCGCTGCGGTTACAGGTCTGATATTCATCAGAGACTGAGGTGTAACCTCGGCGATATCCTGGGTGTTCATTCTTTCCTTGATTGTTCTTTCCATTCTGGAAAGACCTATTCTGATCTGGTTCTGCAGAAGCTCTCCAACTGTTCTGAGTCTTCTGTTGCCCAGATGGTCAATGTCGTCGGTGTTGCCGATTCCGTAGTTCAGGTTCAGCAGATATGAAACTGAAGCCACAACGTCTGCCACCAGAATGTGCTTAGGTGAGAGATCGTTCTTTCTCAGTCTGAGGGCTTCCTTAAGCTCCTCTTCCCCTGCATCTGCGTTTTCCTCGAGAATCTCCATGAGAACAGGATAGTATACCTTCTCAGCAATCTTGATGTCCGAAAGATCGAATTCAACATACTGATCGATATCCACGAACTGGTTTCCTATTACCTTGGTTGAGTCCTTCTCGTTGATATTGCTCTGAACCATAACATACTGAATACCTGAGTTTTCAATCTGTCTGGCCAGATCCTTGTCAACCTTCTGACCTTCCTCGGCGATTATCTCTCCTGTGTTAGGATCAATTACATCCTCTGCAACGATATTGCCCACGAGTCTGTTGTACAGCCCCAGCTTCTTGTTGTACTTGTATCTTCCCACCTTGGCGAGATCGTATCTCTTAGGGTCGAAGAACATTGAAGTAAACAGCTGGTTTGCACTCTCAACTGTAGGAGGTTCTCCCGGTCTCAGCTTCTTGTATATTTCCTTGAGACCGTCCTCATAATTCTTTGTGGTGTCCTTCTCTATTGTCTTTAGAAGTCTTGGCTCAGGTCCGAAGGTCTCGATGATTTCCTCGTCTGTTCCCATGCCAAGAGCTCTCAGCAGAGTGGTAACAGGCTGCTTACGGGTTCTGTCAACTCTTACTGAGATTATTTCATTTGAATCTGTTTCGTATTCCAGCCAGGCGCCTCTGTTAGGAATAACCTGTGTTGAGAACAGGTATCTGCCTGACTTGTCAATTTCCTTTTCATAGTATGGTCCCGGTGAACGAACGAGCTGGGTAACCACAACTCTTTCTGCACCGTTATATATGAAGGTACCCTTCTCTGTCATGAGAGGGAAGTCTCCCATGAACACTTCCTGGTCCTTTACTTCCTTGATTTCACCGTTCTCCTTGTTGATAAGGCGAACCTTTACTTTAAGCGGAGCAGCGTAAGTAACATCACGCTCTTTGCACTCTTCCTGTCCGTACTTCGGAGGATCCGAAAGAGAATAGTCAATGAATTCGAGAACGAGATTGTCTGAGTATTCCTTTATTGGTGAAACGTCCTCAAAAACCTCACGAAGACCTTCTTCAACAAACCACTTGTATGAATCTGTCTGTATCTGGATCAGATTCGGCATTTCTGCCACTTCGTTGATTTTTGAAAAGGTCATTCGTTCTTTTCTACCTAATTTGATAGGATTTGGCATTATTATCACTCCTTATATACTTCACAAACTACAGTTGCAGGGCAATTTAATAATATAGCACTAAGTTGTCAAGGTGTCAAGGGTTTTAGATAATTTATTGTTTTTCTCCGTAAAATTTTCCTATGATGTATTTTATCCTATCGTATTCAGTTCCCAGCTCCTGCACCGGACCGGATATGTCACCCTCAGGCGTTACGCAATCTCTCAACATATCGCAAAGAGCATCGCTTGCCTGGTAGAGCTTCTGAAATCCCAGAGTTAGACTTACCCCCTTCAGGCTGTGGACAGCCCTGAAGGCTTCACCCCAGTTTCCCTCATTTATGCTTCTCCCGATGGTTTCGAAGTATTCCCCGTTAAAAAAGATGTGCAGATACTTCTCTATTCGTTCCTCTTTAATGAGTCTTGCCCGTACCTCCCCGTAGTCGGCACCCAGCATTCTGTAGCATTCTCTGATATCCATCTGCCAATACACCTCCTGACCGGCCTTCAGGATGGACTCCCAACAAAAAGCCGGTCATTTTTATGACCGGCTTTTTTCGCACATTTTTAACTATTTCAGTTCGATTACTGCGCCAACTTCTTCCAGCTGAGCCTTCAGTGCTTCAGCTTCGGCCTTTTCGCAGCCTTCCTTAACGTTTGAAGGAGCTCCGTCAACTACTTCCTTAGCTTCCTTCAGTCCCAGACCTGTGATCTCTCTTACAGCCTTGATAACCTTGATCTTTTCCGGTCCAACTTCCTTAAGAACTACTGTGAATTCTGACTGTTCTTCTGCTCCGCCTGCTGCGTCTCCAGCTGCTACAACTGCAACGCCTGCTGCTGCTGATACGCCGAATTCTTCCTCACAAGCCTTTACCAGCTCGTTCAGTTCCAGTACTGACATTTCTTTTATTGCTTCAATAATCTGATCTTTGTTCATTTTATTCTCTCCTTTTTAATTTATTTTCATTAATGATGAATTACTCTGCCTTTGCTTCTGCAATCTGAGAAACAACTCTTGCAAAGCTTGAAATAGGTGACTGAATGCTGCCCATGAACTTTGAGATGAGAACTTCTCTTGAAGGAATTGATGCGATCTGAGCGATTGCTTCCTTGTCATAGTACTCGCCTTCTACGAAACCGCCCTTGAACTCCATCTTCTTGAATTCCTTAATAGCATCGTTCAGAACTCTTGCAGGTGCAGTTGCATCATCATAGCTGAATGCAAGTGCGCTTGGTCCTTCAAGAACTTCTGCCATTGGTGCGTAATCAGTTCCGTCGATTGCTCTCTTTACCAGAGTGTTCTTGTAAACAGTGTAATCAACATTAGCTTCACGAAGCTTTTTTCTCATCGCATCAGCCTGAGCTACAGTGATTCCCATGTAGTCAATAACAACAGCTGATTCAGCTCTTTCGAACTTGTCTTTGATTTCGTCTATTATAGCCTGCTTCTCAATGTAAGCTTTTTTCATTTCTGCCATTTAGCGCCTTTCTCCTTTCATAGATTTTGTGTACGCCGTAAAAAGCCTCGCTTCATTCATTAACGCAGCGAGGCATGTATATTTACATTGTACCTCGGTGAGGTGTCCTTTTAAGCGCTGCCGCGCCCTCACTGTCTACGGTTTGTTTATATTCAAATTCCGTTTTATTAACCAACCTTCAGATTAACCAAGCTTCTGAGGATTGAGTTTAACTCCAGGTCCCATTGTTGCTGCAACTGTAGCACTCTTGATATACTGACCCTTTGCTGCTGCCGGCTTAGCTTTGATGATAGCTGCTGTAAGAGCTTCAAAGTTTTCCTGCAGTTTTTCAGGTCCGAATGATGCCTTGCCAATAGGACAGTGGACAATGTTTGTCTTGTCAAGTCTGTATTCAACCTTGCCTGCCTTTGTCTCAGCAATTGCCTTGGCAACGTCCATTGTTACAGTTCCTGACTTAGGGTTAGGCATGAGACCCTTAGGTCCCAGAATCTTACCAAGACGGCCAACTACGCCCATCATGTCAGGTGTAGCGATAACAGCGTCGAAATCGAACCAGCCTTCCTTCTGGATCTTTGCTGCCATTTCTTCAGCACCTACATAATCAGCACCGGCTTCTTCAGCTTCAGTTGCCTTCGGTCCCTTTGCAAATACCAGGACTCTCTTGGTTTTGCCTGTTCCGTGAGGAAGAACGATTGCGCCTCTGATCTGCTGATCCGCATGTCTTCCGTCAAGACCCATTCTGTAGTGGGCTTCAATTGTTTCGTCGAACTTGGCTCCGGCTGTCTTGATAACGATCTCCATTGCCTGTTCTGTTTCGTACAGCTCATGCTTGTCAAAAAGCTCTACAGCTGCCTTGTACTTCTTACCTCTCTTAGGCATTTCTAAATTCCTTTCTGTGGTACAAACGACTCCCCGCAGCGGGTCTGCGGTTCTCAGTCTTCCACGCTCTTAGTCTTCAATAACGATTCCCATGCTCTTGGCAGTTCCTCTGATCATCTCAGTTGCTGCCTCCAGGCTTGCTGCGTTAAGGTCTGCCATCTTAGTCTTGGCAATTTCCTCAGCCTGAGCATATGTCAGTGTAGCAACCTTTGTCTTGTTAGGTTCGCCTGATGCTGTTTCCAGACCGGCTGCCTTCTTAAGCAGTACTGCTGCAGGCGGAGTTTTCGTAATGAATGAAAAACTGTGGTCTGCGTATACAGTAATTACTACCGGAATAATCATTCCCGGCTGATCCTGAGTCTTAGCGTTGAACTGCTTACAGAAGTCCATGATGTTAACGCCGTGCTGACCAAGTGCCGGTCCTACCGGTGGTGCCGGATTAGCATTTCCTGCAGGGATCTGAAGCTTGATATAACCTTCAATCTTCTTAGCCACGTTGTATCCTCCTTTCTTCCTAATATTATATGCAAAACCCGTAAAACGGTTTCGAATATCAATTCTAAAAATTAATTGAGTTTGTCAACCTGTGCAAAGTCAAGCTCAACAGGTGTATCTCTTCCGAACATTGACACCTTGGCCCTGAGAGTCTGCTTCTCCGGGTTTACCTCCTCAACGGTGCCCATAAAGTTTTCGAATGGTCCGTTGATGACCTTGATGGTGTCTCCAACGTTGATATCCAGATCGATATACACCTTCTCTATGCCCATTCTTCTGACTTCCTCAAGGGTGAGAGGAACAGGATCTGATCCATGACCAACGAAACCGGTAACTCCCTGGGTGTTTCTAACCAGATACCAGGATTCATTGGTTACAATCATCTTCACAAGAACATAGCCCGGGAACATCTTCTTTGTCTTGAGTTTTCTCTGGCCGTTTCTTATCTCTACTCGCTCCTCTGTAGGCACTATAACATCGAGCACCAGGTTCTGCATACCTCTGCTCTCAACGAGTTTCTCGATATTGACCTTAACCTTGTTTTCATGTCCGGAATAAGTGTGTACCACGTACCACTTGGCCTCTCCGTCTCCTCTGAGGCCCTCCAGTTCATCCAGATTAAGCGCTTTTGTTTCTTTTTCTTCACACATAGAATTCTGCTCCCATTATAATGTATTCACTAGAAACAAATTGCTCTGATCGCTGCCAGAACTCCTGAATCGATGCCCCAGAACAGCAATGCGAAAGCGGCACATGTTGCAAGCACAACAACAGTGAAGGATCCCAGTTCTGACCTAGTAGGCCATACCACCTTCTTCATCTCAAGCTTAACGCCTTTGAAGTAAGCTCTCACGCCGCCCTTCTCTTTCTTGGCGGCAGGCTGATTCTTCTTCCTCTGTCTCTCCTTTGCCTTTTCCTGTGCCTTGGCCCATCTGGTGCCATCCTTCTTTCCGTTCTTGGAAGTGCTTGTCTCTTCAGTCAGAATAGAAGTCTTGTAATCCGAGTTCTTTCTCTTCTTGGACTTTGCCATATTGCGTCTCCCGTTTCCTACTTAGTTTCCTTGTGCAGAGTGTGCTTCTTGCAGAACGGACAGTACTTGTTCAGCTCCAGCTTGTCAGGAGTGTTCTTCTTGTCCTTCATTGTGTTGTAGTTTCTCTGCTTGCATTCTGTGCATGCCAGGGTAACCTTTACTCTCATTTCAATTATCCTCCATAATTCATTATGTCAATTTTCATGCTGCATGTCGCAACATTAAAAGTAACGCCTTTTCATGTTTTCATAAAGTCGCTCAATAATTATATCTTACACTGCTGTCAACGTCAATACTGAAACGGTGATTAACCTGTATTTTTCTTTAACCGTTTTTTTGCCCCTTTCACGCCTGTACATTATACGACAATGCGCTGTCTCATTACAATAAAACAGAGCCGGAAAACCGACTCTGTTTCTAATTTTATTATTTGGAGTTTTTAAGCTTCCTTCATAGAAATTGCCTCTGTAGGGCATATGCCTACGCATGCTTCGCATCCTATGCACTTTTCTTCATCAAGTTCCCACTTGTCTGTGTCGACTTTAATAGCTTCAGCTGCACATTCGTTTTCACATGCTACACAGTGAATGCATTTTTCTTCGTCGACTGCTGCAATGGTCTTCTTTGCAGGAGCTGCCGGAGCTGCTGCTCCACCGAATGACAGGCTCTTCTTAGGGCACTTGTCAATGCAGGCACCGCACTTAACACATGCATCAGTGTCAACTTTCCATGACTTTGCCTTTCTGTCAACTTCCAGTGCATCAGCAGGACATACCTTCGCACAGAGTCCGCAGAATACGCAAGTGTCTGCACATGTCAGATCGCCATCTTCGTCTGCTGCAGGAGCTGCAGCTGCACCGCCAAATGACAGGCTCTTCTTAGGGCACTTGTCAATGCAGGCACCGCACTTAACACATGCATCAGTGTCAACTTCCCATGATTTAGCTTTTCTGTCAACCTTGATTGCGTCAGCAGGGCATGCCTTAACACAAAGTCCACAGAATACGCAAGTGTCTGCACAGGTGAGGTCGCCGTCTGCGTCAGCTGCGCCGCCTGCTGCCTTAGCTGCCTTTGCAGGAATATCATATGTGTCTACTACCTTGACTACGTCAGGAATAGTGTACTGATTTTCCATTGTGAGGCACTTCTTAGGGCAGTTGTCAACGCATGCGCTGCACTGTACGCACTGCATTCTCTCAATTGTCCACTTGCCTTCTTTTCTGTCAACTGCAATTGCTGCAGTCGGACAAACATTGGCACAGATTCCGCAACCGATACAGTTGTCTCCATCGATTCCTACTGCACCTCTTGTTCTTTCCTGCCATTCTCTTGGCTTAACCGGGTACATGAGAGTAGCCGGCTTCTTGAAAATGCTGCCGATAACGGTACCGGCGAACTTGAAGAATCCAAGTCTTGCTGTGATTACTGAACTCAGCAGTAAAGCCACAACTATTACGATAATTTTAATCAGAATTCCCACTAGTCACACCTACCTTTCTGTACAGCTGATACAAGGGTCGATTGTCAGTACCAGGATAGGTACATCTGCCAGATCGGCGCCTTTAAGAGCTTTAACGAGTGCAGGAATGTTGATGTTGGTCGGTGTTCTTACTCTCATTCTCTTCAGGAACTTTGTGCCGGCTCCCTTAGCATAGTAGAAACCTTCTCCTCTAGGCTGCTCAAGACGAATTGCGAATTCGCCGTCAACAGTCTTAGGAACCTTGCAGTCAACAGGACCGTCAGGAATCTGTGATACTGCCTTTTCAATCAGTTCGATTGCCTGGAATACCTCTCTGATTCTTACCTTTGTTCTTGCCATGCAGTCGCCTGCTTCCTCAACAACCGGTTCGAAGTCCAGGAGATGATATACTCCGTGATTTCCTGTAAGTCTGATATCCTGAACAACGCCTGATCCTCTTACTGTAGGACCTACTGCGCAGAGCTCAATTGCCTCTTCCTTAGTCAGGACACCAACACCTGTCATTCTGTTCTTTACTGATGCATCCTCAACAAATACGTCAGTTATTGTCTTGATTTCAGCCTTCAGACCATTCAGAACGTCTACCATTTCCTTAAGGTTCTCATTGCTGATATCTTTTCTCATTCCGCCAGGCTTGCAGATTGAGAAGATAACTCTGCCGCCTGTGTTCTTCTCGAACAGGTCGAGAACGGATTCTCTTACTCTCCAGCAGTGGTTGAAGAGTGATTCGAAACCGAAAGCGTCTGCCATGAGTCCCAGCCACAGAAGATGTGAGTGTACTCTTGACAGCTCATGTAATATTGTTCTCAGATATTCTGCTCTTTCAGGGATTGTTACACCCATTGCTCCTTCCATTGAAGCACATGCGCCCCAACCGTGTCCGAAGCTGCAGATACCGCAGATACGTTCTATTACATATACCATCTGGTTGTAGTCTTTTGTTTCACACAGCTTTTCCAGACCCCTGTGGATGTAGCCGATTGATGGAATAACATCAACAACTGTTTCATCCTCGAGAACCAGGTCAAGATGAATAGGTTCAGGAAGCACCGGGTGCTGTGGTCCAAAAGGCATTATTGTTCTTTTACCCATTACTCTTGCCTCCTTTACTTCTTTGGTTTCCAAGGAGTTTCCTCAGCAATTCTGAAGAAAGTTCCCTGGTAATCTAATGCGCTGTGATTGAACTGAACACCGAACAGATCGTGAATTTCGTTTTCATAGATGAAAGCCGGCCAGTAAATGCCTGTAATACTTTCAACTTCTGTACCGATTGCGATGTCCAGTCTCAGACTGAGCAGTTCGTGGTTCTTGTCGAATGAATAGAGAATCTCATAATTGTCATCGTCAAGGTTAACACCACAAATCTGAACTAATCTGTATCCGTCTGCCTTTAAGTCGCCAACTCTCGAAATCAGGTTTGAAAGTTCAACGGCTTCAAAATTCTGCTGTGCAGTTTTTCCCATGTTCTTTCCTCCTTATTTCTTGAGATGATCCAGTGCGTTCACCTTGATTTCAGCCATTGTGAAAATAGGTGGAACGGCCGGAGTTTCAGTTTTAGCTGCTGTTTCAGGTGATGCCGGAGCTGCAGGAGCCGGTGCTGCTGCAGGCGCTTCTACAGCACCTACCATAGCATCTCTCTTAGCCTGGAGAACATCCAGTCCCTTAACTACTGCATCGATAATAGCTTCAGGTCTTGCTGCACATCCCGGAACGTATGCGTCAACAGGAATAACCTGATCAACACCGCCCAGTACGTTATAGCAATCCTTGAATACGCCGCCTGAGCATGCGCAGATACCTACCGCTACTACAACCTTCGGTTCAGGCATCTGGTCATATATCTGCTTGATTACGTCTTTGTTCTGTTCGTTTACAGAACCGGTTACCAGGAACACGTCTGCATGCTTCGGGTTACCGCAGTTGATGATACCGAATCTTTCAACGTCGTACATCGGCATAAGACAAGCCAGTACTTCGATATCGCAACCGTTACAGCTTGATCCGTCGTAATGAACGACCCAAGGAGATTTTGTTACATATGCTGACATTCTTTCACCTCCTTAGAAACATAAGTAGAGAACGAACAGATTGATAACGCCGAGTACTACGGCAACAATCCATGCCGACTTGAATGCGAACTGCCACTTCATTCTTG
The DNA here is from genome assembly GCA_022775805.1 of Clostridiales bacterium. Taxonomy (GTDB): domain Bacteria; phylum Bacillota; class Clostridia; order Peptostreptococcales; family Anaerovoracaceae; genus Lentihominibacter. The sequence continues at coordinate 21,424 of JALFKB010000058.1, read as the reverse complement.
CGAAACAGTTATCAATCAGTACTTCCAGGAAGTATGCAAGGATTGCAACTACGATACCGATAATCCATCCGTACCATGTTCCGTTTGCGAAGAAGAGGAATACGAATCCAAGAAGGAATACGTTTTCATACCAGTGTGATATCTCGATCCAACCCATTGTTCTGCCAACGAATTCTGTTGTCATACCTCTTACCAGTTCCTGGTGAGCGTGATGTGACATTGACAGGTCGAACGGTGACTTTCTGAACTTCATTGTCAGAATGAACAGCCATCCAACGAAGATGCCAATCATTGGCAGGAACGGCATTGACTCCCCTGCCAGAATGTCGCTTACCTTGAAGCTGCCTGAATAGAGGTAGAATCCGATAACTGTCAGAAGAACCATAGGTTCATATGCCATCATTGCCAGCAGTTCTCTCTCTGCACCTGCTTCAGCATAAGGTGAGTTTGAGGAGTAAGCTGCAATGATAAGAAATGCTGCACCAATAGTCAGAGTGAATATTACCAGGAGCAGGTCTCCGCCCATGAAGAATATTACACCTGATGCGATGATGAACACTACGAATACGAGTACGTAGAAGTCCTGGAACGCTGTTGGTGTCATTTTTTCCTTCTGGAAAAGCTTTGCTACATCGTAGAAAGGCTGAAGTACCGGAGGTCCTACTCTTCTCTGCATCTTAGCTGAGAGCTTTCTGTCGAGACCTGCCAGAATTCCACCTACGAACGGTGCAAATACGAGGAAGGCTATTACTGAGATTATTGCCTTAACGAACATTATGCAACACCTCCCATCATACTAATTAACGTAGCAACCATAAGTCCGATTCCGGCTACAAGTGATACTACGCAGAGAACGCCACCGATGAGATTCATCTTGTGTTCGCCGAAGTATTCTTCCATATGCCAGTTTCTCAGTGAGAACTGAACTTCCTTCTGCATTGAGCCGTAGTAAGTTCTGTCATCACCGGCGTTAACACCTGAAAGGTAGATAGGTACTTTTGGCTTCTTTGACTTTCCGAAGAAGAAGAGAGCCAGAAGAACTATTACTGCCACCATGATAACCATGATCATCATGTTACCGGATGACATGATTCCGCCTGCCAGTCCGCCGAATGTTCCTTCAAGATAAGGAACCAGCATGTATGTTGAAAGAAGCGGGAATATGAGACATACCAGAATAACCAGTACAACCAGAGTGATGTGTACGAAGATTTCTGTTTTGTGTACGTCATTTTCGATGCTTTCTTCACCTGCAACAACTGCAGTTAGCTTACCCATCCACTTGAGCCAGTAGAATGCTGTTACAGCACTGCCGAAGCAGATGAATGCTACCAGAAGAATGTTTCCTGAATCAATGAAGGATACCATACATCCCCACTTGGAGATCAGCATTCCGAAAGGTGCCAGGAACATTCCTGCAATACCGATAATCATGCACATAGCAAGTCTCGGCATCTTGTTGAACAGACCGTCCATATCCTCGATCATTCTGCTTCCGATGTGGTGCTCTGCAGTACCTACGCACAGGAACAGGAGTGACTTTGTGATTGCGTGGAATATGATAAGCATGATTCCTGCCCATACAGCCCCAGGTGTTCCTACGCCGCCGCAGGCAACGATCAGACCAAGGTTGGCAATTGTTGAGTAAGCAAGTACTCTCTTGGCATTTACCTGTGAAATTGCCGCACATGATGCGAAGAGGAATGTAAGTCCGCCCACCATCATTACCATGATTCCTGTGTAGTTGCTCATTCCGAGAACAGGAGCCAGCTTGATAACCATGAATACGCCGGCCTTAACCATTGTTGATGAGTGGAGCAGTGCTGACGTAGGTGTAGGTGCAACCATTGCGCCCAGCAGCCAGCTGTTGAACGGCATCTGAGCTGCCTTTGTGATTCCTGCGAATGCGAAGAATGCAGCAGGGATTGCGATGATGTCACCGTATACAGCACCGTAAGTGAGCATTGTGCTCATTTCTACTGTTCCGAACAGCATTCCGAGGATAACGATACCTACTGCGAATCCAAGTCCGCCCAGCAGGTTCATAATCAGTGCTCTGAACGCATTGTTTGTAGCTTCTTCGGTCTTTGTGTAGCCGATGAGCCAGAATGATGACAAGCTGGTGATTTCCCAGAAGAAATACATCCAGATAAGGTTATTGGATGATACCAGTCCCACCATTGCTCCCAGGAACAGGAACATTACGAAGAAGAACCAAGGTCTTCTGTCCTTTGCATCCTTAGGTTCGTGATGCTGGAAGTCTTTCATGTAGCCTAATGCATACACTGTGATTAAGCTTCCGATGATGCCTATGATAAGAATCATGATGATTGAAAGTCTGTCAACATACATGTTGCTGTGAACTTCAATACCATGTCCTTTAGTAAGTTCAAACCACATTACCAGTGGTGTCTGAATGATAGCAAAGATGGCAGCGAGCCACTTCTTGTGCTTGCATGCAGTGATGATAATATAGATGCATAACAGTGCTTCTATAACCATCATGATGTAGTTCACAATTTCTCCGTCGAAGGAGAAGAATTCTCCGCCTCCGGCTGAGAACTGGATGGCTACGACAATCGACATTGCTGCAATAATAGCTGCTGAGGCAATGACGATTACGTCTCTACCCTTGTCTGCTTTCACTACTAAAAGAATAAAGGCAATTATCATCGGGAAAAAGATTAGAAAAAGAATTGTGCCCATTTAATCCTCCTAATAATAAAATGTAACTTATTCTTTGAAAAATAACTTTTCAAATTATTATAACTACTACTGCAGGTAATAATCAAGTTCGAAAGGGCGTACATTGCAAAAATATTTCCTTTTTCGCAAGATAATTAACAAAAAAAATAAGAAGAGTCCGCAGCCTTGCGCTGCGGACCTTAACTTGCGAAATATTCAGTTTTTTCTATCTACTTCCCATGAATGAAAATGCACTCAGCGGCCATATTTTCACCACCACAGTTCCCCGTATTTTTCGCATGTCCACAGTGCCCAGCTTAGGGTTTCTGCTATCATATTTCCAGAATTCAGAAGCAGATCTGTTGTCGCAGAGAACGAAAACCTGATTGCCCTTCAGGGTCTTTTTCTTAAAGGTTCCCTTGGCCCCGGATATGTCATTTCGGGTGACATATTCCTCATCGTTCACAAGCACCTTTCCGTCTTTGACTTCAACCGTGTCTCCCGGCAGGGCGATTACTCTTGTGACAATATTGTCTTCTGCCCCCGCTTCAAGGGAAATATCCTTGTCGAGAATAACAAGAGTATCTCTTTCCGGAGCCTTTCTCTTGGCTGAGAAATGGGCGAATTTATTTCCCAGAAGCACCTGTCCGTCCCTGATTGTGGGATCCATGTAGTTTCCCTCCTGTATCTCAGGCGCAATCACAATAAAAAAAACGATTGCCAGAATAATCGCCAGCCTGTAGGGTCTGCCCTTGATATTCGATTTCTCCCCGGGTGTTAAAAACTGCATCCGTTCTCCCCCTTGCTACTCTCAACTGTATTGCAAATAAACTGTGTCCGGTCTGTTTTTTAACAGAGACCGGAGCATATGCGCCCCGGTCTCCTTAATGTCATTGACACTATATACTATCAAGTCCGTCTGCTGCGGCTATAGTTCAATCTTGGCCGTAGGTGCCCCTTCGGCTTCAAGCTTTGCCTGCAGCTCTCTGGATTCCTCCAGTTCCTTGTTGAACTTTTCGCTGATATAGTCACAGCTCTTCTTCAGAGATGCCTTGCATTCAGCAGGTGACGGTTCAACCTTCTTGGAAACTGCATATATAATGACGCATGCTGCAGCGCATACTATCGTCATTACCCAGAGAATAACCTTGATGGTTCCAACTATGGCAGCGTATCTTGCAGCCTCCTCACCGGCTGATGCCGCTTCCAGAATACCGTCAAAGTAATCTCCGGATCCCCAGCAGTCTGCACCGAACCAGTCCTCATACCAAGGCTCGAAGATAAGTGCAACAATGTTCATTACTGTTACAACCAGCAGCAGGAATGCGATTCTCCTGGTGTCGCCGATTGCCAGCTTTGTCTTCGGATTCATCGGGAATGCCTCAGGATTCTTTGCTGACAGTCCGCCGTACTTTCTTCTCCAGATCAGGTACATGATCGGGCCTGTCAGAATACCAACCATTCCGCCTACATAGTAGTCAGATCCGTTAACGAAGAATGCGAATATTGCAACGCAGCAAGGTACTATGCATACCAGCTTCAGGAATCCGTTTCCTCCAGGAATTCTCCAGAGGTAGTCTTCCTTAGGAATCTTGTGTCTAAGCAGAACGCATGAAATATATACCATTATGTATGATGCCAGCAGAAGTGCAACATCCAGTACGATGATGAATCCGAACGGGAACATGCAGAATATCAGGTTGAAAATACCAACTGACAATACTGAAACGTACGGAACGCCGCGTGCGCTTGTCTTAACCATTACCTTAGCTGTAAGGTTGTCATCAGCCAGAGCGAAGAAGCCTCTGGAGCCGGAAGTGATATAGGTGTTGTATATTGAGCACTGTGCCAGTATTGCAACGACTACAAATACAATTCCCCATACAGGGCTGAAGAAGTGAGCAGGAACATCTGCATATCCTACGCAGTCTGAAGTTGTTCCCCAGTTGTCATACTGTCCCAGCGAACCGAGACCGGCCACTGTCGGCAGAATGTAAGTTGCCATGATAATAGGAATTGTAACCAGCGTTCCCTTAGGAATAACCTGAGGGTTTGCAACTTCCCCCGCCAGAGTTGACATGGATTCATAGCCGGAATACATCCACATTCCGATTGAAATACCGCCGGCAATGTAGAAGAACCAGTCTGAGATTCCCTCTGCAGGTTCAGGTGTAATTCTGAATGAGATTGTGGAAGCCGTTTCCGCATCTCCGCCCCAGTTGATGAAACCGCATATTGCAACAAATGCAAAGGCAGCCATAACCAGAATGGAAAGCAGCGTACTTACTGAACCAACTTCCTTAACGCCTCTGATGTTAATAAGTGTGAAGATTGCTATCATCGCAAACTTCAGTGCAAATTCACCGCCAATACCTATATCCCATACTGTGGCTGCATAGCCCCCTGCCAGGATTACATATGAAGTATTGTCGATGTAGATGGAGATAGTTCTCCACCATCCTGCCTGGAATCCCCAGAATTCTCCCAGAGCTTCCTGTACCCATTTATAGTATCCGCCTTCCTGAGGTCTTACGGAACCAAGTTCCGAAGCAACCATTCCGAAAGGAAGTCCCCATACAAACGGGAGTACACACAGCATGATGATTGTAAGTCCGGGACCGCACTCAGGAATCATTTCCTCGATTCCGTAGCATCCTGCTGCTACCAGGCAGAAAATCATGAACACAACTGTCGAAACCTTGATATTCGCCTTTGCGAGAACAGGTTTCTCAGCTGCTGCAACTGCTTGCTGCTGACTCATAATATTCCCTCCTAAACAAAAAAAAGATAATAAAAACTTACAAATACACTCTCATTATATCACCCGTTTATTTCGTTGCAATAAAGCAAATTGTATTACTATTGCATAAAAAGAAGGACAGCAAATCTGTCCCCTCTTTTTATACAAACTAGTATTTTTTTACATTTTACAGTTCTCTTCTGCCCTCAATTGCCTTGAGAAGAGTAACCTCATCGGCGTACTCCAGATCCCCTCCCACAGGAATTCCGTGGGCAATTCTGGATACTCTGATTCCGCTGGGCTTCACCAGCCGAGCAATGTACACCGCCGTTGCTTCCCCCTCTATTGTGGGATTTGTCGCAATTATCAGCTCCTTGACCCTGGTGTCCTGAAGCCGGGTTATGAGGCTTTTGAGATTGATGTCCTCCGGTCCCTTGTCATCCATTGGGGAAATCACCCCGTGGAGCACGTGGTAATAGCCCCGGTACTCCCGAATTTTCTCCATGGCAATAACATCCTTGGGGCTTTCCACAACACATATTGTGCTTGGATCCCTGCCGGCATCCTCACATATGGAGCAGGGGTCCCTGTCCGTGAGATTCCCGCATATGCTGCAGAAGGTCATTTTCTCCTTGGCTTCTCTTATGGCGTCTGCCAGCGCAAAGGCTTCCCTGTCATCTACGGATAGAATATGCAGAGCAAGTCTCTGGGCAGTTTTGCCTCCGATTCCCGGCAGCCGGCTCAGCTCGTTTATCAACTTGTTCAGAGGTTTCGCGTAGTAATTCATTAGAGTCCCGGAATTCCAAGTCCCTGTGTGAACTTGCCCATTTCCTGCTGTGAAATATCTTCCATCTGACGAAGAGCTTCGTTTGCCGCTGCCATGATGAGATCCTGGAGCATTTCAACATCGTCAGGATCCACCACATCCGGGTGAATCACGATATCAGTGATTTCCTTCTTGCCGGACACCTTGATTGTAACGGCTCCGCCTCCTGCGGATGCTTCCGTCTCCATCTCTTCTATCTGAGCCTGGACCTTGTCCATCTCTCTCTGCATTGCCTGCATCTGCGCCATCTGAGCTGCATTGCCCATCTTCGGCTGCTTTGGCCTCTTGCCGGCCTTCATTCCTTTTCCCATCTTTTCCTCCTGTAATTATTCTATGTCCACATGAATTCCGATAACATTTGATATGTTCTCCGCAACTTCCTCCACCGCCGGTTCCGATCTTTTCGATCCTGCGATTCTCATTACCCGGCGTCTGCCTGTGTGCTTCTCCATGAGGTCCTCAATCAGCTTTCTGTTTCTTTCAGCATAGTCCTTTACCACATCTGCCGTTACCGACAGGGTGAAGTCCTTATCGTCAATCTCCGTCAGGGTGCTGCCGCTTCCCACGATGCTGAAGCTTCCCGCTATCTGCAGTCCGTCCCGGAATACTCTTTCCCATATTTCCTCCGGATCTCCGATTTCCTCCTGTGTGACCGCCGGTTTCGAAATTCTGTTCGGCTCCGGCTTCGGGGCCGCCGGCTCTTCCGGCTTGCGGGTCACAGGCTCTTCAGGCTTCGGGGCCGCCGGCTCTTCCGGCTTTTGCGCTGTATGGTCTTCCACTATGTGAACTGCAGGCTCTTCTGCAGAAGCTGCCTGGGGAAATTCCTGTTCCGAAAGCTCCCTGATTTGTCCCCCGCCAAGGCACATCTTGACAATTGACAGCTCCAGAAGAATCCTCGGCTGGGTGGACCACCTGGCTTCGTTCAGAGTCCTGGAAAGCTCGATTATACCCCTGTTGATATCTTCCAGCTCCATCACATTCCCCTGGCGGCGTATTCTCTCGATATTCTCTTCCGACATGTTCACAACGGCCCCGGGATCTCTCATGAACTTCACCATGAGCAGGTTTCTAAAGTGATTGATCCAGTCCTTCATGAACTGCCTCACATCCTTGCCGTCCGAAAGAACCCCTGCGAGAAATACAATGGCATCAGAGGTTTTCCTTTTTCTCACCAGTTCTGTAAGCTCCAGAAAATCCTCATCCCCGGAGGCACCCAGAAATTCCAGAACATTTCTGGAGTCAATTGACTTTTCCCCTCCTGAGATGCACTGATCCAGAATGCTCAGTCCGTCTCTCACTGAGCCGTCGGCATTGGCGGCAATTATTCTGAGGGCATCCTCTGTTACCTCTATTCCTATCTTCCCGCATATCCCCGCCATGCCGGAAATCAGAGTGTTCTCCGGAACTCTCTTGAAATCCAGTCTCATGCATCTTGACAGAATCGTGGCGGGAAGCTTGTGAACCTCCGTCGTAGCCAGAATGAATGTCACATATTCAGGTGGCTCCTCCAGTGTTTTCAGCAGGGCATTGAAGGCTCCCGCCGAAAGCATGTGAACCTCGTCTATGATGTATACTTTTTTTCGTCCCGTCGCCGGGGGATAGTTCACACTCTCACGAAGCTCTCTGATATTGTCGACTCCGTTGTTTGAAGCAGCATCTATCTCAATAACATCCATGAAACTTCCGTCTCTTATGGCACGGCAGTTTGCACAGGTGCCGCAGGGTCTTCCCTCATCGGAGAGGCAGTTGAGACCCTTGGCAAGAAGACGGGCAGTTGTGGTTTTGCCTGTTCCTCTTGTTCCGCAGAAAAGATAGGCATGGCTGGTACTGTCTGTTTCAATCTGATTCTTCAGTATTCTTACTATATGCTCCTGCCCCAGAACCTCCTGAAAGGTTTCCGGGCGGTACGCCCTGTAAAGAGCCTGATACATATCTATCCTCCCAAATAAACATACTGCCCTTTGATGATTCCGCAGGCGTTGGAGAAGGCGAATCTGCGGCACATAGAAACTTCCGCTTATTGCTGCTTCCTTCCGGACCTGACAAGGTTCACGGCATCCTATTGCGCAGGACCCAAACCATGCATACGGAATCATCAAAGGGCAATCTTAATGTTGCCCTCCAATTATATTATCTTTGATTTTCACCGTCAAGAGGCATATCTGACAGAGGCGCAGTATAAAATCCCGCTCTCCAGTCTTCCCTGGCATATTTATTGACATATCTGATGGCGATTATGTACATGAAAACCACAAATGCCAGCAGCAGAATTTCTGCATATAGAGTTCCCAGGAATGCCAGAGCATCATAAATTCCGTGAATCAGGATGGGAACCAGCAGTCCGCCCCAGGCGGCCGCCCTCACCTTTTTTCTCTGTCCCATGATGCTGTATTTCTTGGCGGCTCCGTAGAATATTCCCATGAACACTCCGCAGAATGCATGAAGAGGCACCGACAATACTGCCCTTACAAGTGCAACCTGAAGGCCTCCCTCCATAACATACAGAACGTTCTCAAGGAGGGCAAAGCCCACGGCAACGGAAACGCCGTACACTATTGCGTCAAATCTGAAGTCGAAGTGCCTGCTCTTCCATGAGCCCAGCCTCAGAAGCCCGTACTTGCAGAGCTCCTCACAGAGGGCTGCCACGCAAAAGGCCTCAAAAAAGGCGTATTCCACAGTTCCCTCGGAATATCCCGGTCCAAAGGCCGTAACAAGGTTTTCCAGTATTACTGCCGGAATGCATGACAGCGCTCCAAGGGCAAGGAGCTTGAGTATGAGACCAATGGGTTCGTGCTCAACCTTGTCCTTTCTGAATATGTAAATAATGATTATCACACCCGGCAGCAGCGCCAGGTTCATTAAACCGTTGGACATTTATTCTTCCTTTCAGAATTATTCCTTTCCTACAACCTTGTACAGCTCGTCGGCATATGGAGGATCTATCTTTCGCTTAATTCTGCCCTTGCCCTCCACGCCGCAGGTTTCGGTACGGGATATGAGGCATATGTCCTCCTTTTCTTCCCGGATGATGCCTATTACTGAAGCCGGTACACCGGCCTCTTCCATGGCCTTTTCCATCTCCTCCTTCTTCTCCTTCGGTACGATTATTACCATGGAACCGCTGGATATCAGCCTCAGAGGGTTAATGTCGAAATGGGCGCATATCTTCTCCGTTTCAGGCAGAATCGGGATGCTGTCCTCCCAGACCTCTGCTCCCACGTGGGAAATCTGGCACATTTCCCAGACTGCCCCCAGAATTCCTCCTTCTGTGATGTCGTGCATGCCGTGGGTTCCCACCCTGCCTGCCGCAACACCTTCAGCCACAACGCTGACGGAGTTAAGGAGCGCCTTCGCCCCTTCTATTTCATCCTCACCAAAGCCCGCTTCCTTCAGACGGTTCTCATAATCACATGCGATTATTCCAGTTCCCTCAAGACCTACCGACTTGGTCACCATGATGTAATCCCCGGGAGCCATGTTTCCTCCTGTCTGGGAACCGCCGGCAGGACACTTGCCTATGGCAGTGGACACTATTACCGGCTGTTTCACCGCCGGTGTAATCTCCGTGTGTCCCCCAACTATTTCCACCTGAAGAGCTGCAGCTGTTTCCGCTGCCTGACCCATGATGTGCTCGATATCCTTATCCGTTGTTCCCTCAGGAAGCATGCATGCCAGCATTATCCCCAGGGGCTGCACTCCGTTTGAAGCTATGTCGTTGCAGGTGATGTGGATAGCCAGCTTTCCTATGTCGCTGACGGCAGAGGAAATGGGATCCGTTGACATGATGCAGTCATATTCGCCGAAATCCATTACGGCGCAATCCTCACCTATCCCCGGTCTTATTTTCACCTGATCGTTTCTGTAGGTTATTTTCTCGAATACGATTTTCTTCAGCAGTTCGCTGTCCAGTTTGCCTGTTTCAAGTATCATTTTATCATCTCCAGGAATTGTTCTTCAGTTATTATCGGTACGTTAAGCTCTTTCGCTTTCTTGTTCTTTGATGAATTTGAATTTATGTCGTTATTTATGAGATAGCTGGTTCTGGAGCTTACAGAACCGGCTGTTTTGCCTCCCAGCCTTAGGATTTCCGCCTTGCAGGCATCTCTGTTATCGAAGTGATTCAGGCTTCCGGTTATTACGAAGGTCTTGCCCTGAAGCCTTCCCCCCGCCTCCTCAAAGGACTCATCAAGTTCCAGAACCTCAAGGAGCTGCTCCACCTTCTTCACATTTTCAGGATTTTCAAAGTAATCCACATAGGCCCGTGCCATGACATCGCCTATGCCGTCAATCCCGGTGAGCTGTTCGAAGGTCAGATTCTGAATCTCCTGCCATTTGTTCCTGCAGGCTGCCGCAATCATCCTGGCATTTGCCACGCCTATGTTCGGAATTCCCAGGGCATACAGAAGCCTTTGAGGTGTGGTGCGGCTCGCCTTATCGGCTGCCTCCAGAAGGTTATCAAAGGATTTCTCACCGAAGCCATCCATGGTAACAACCCTGTCTCTGTGCTTCTCCATTCTGAAAATATCCGCAAAGTTCACTATCATGGCCTCATCGATGAATTTCTCCAGTGTCGCCTCCGACAGTCCCTCTATGTTCATGGCGTTTCTGCTTACGAAATGGGTGAAGGACTTCACCATTTTGGCAGGACACTCCGGATTAGGGCAGTGCAGGGTTTTAATGCCCTTTTCGCTGCGGACCTCCGTTTCACCGCCGCATACCGGACATCTGTCCGGAGGTGTTACAGGGCGTCGTCTTCCGCCGTCACTGCTCCCCTTTGAGAGATTCTCTGCGATCTGAGGTATTATCATGTTTGCCTTATAAACGCTGATTCTGTCACCTATTGCAAGCTCCAGTTCCTCCAGGATGCTCACGTTGTGAACAGATGCACGGCTTACGGTAGTCCCCTCAAGCTCAACGGGACTGAACAGGGCAATCGGGTTTATGAGCCCCGTCCTCGATGCATTCCACAGAACCTCCAGAAGCTCCGTTTCCGCCAGCTCATCGGCCCACTTGAAGGCCATGGAATCCCTCGGGTACTTGGCGGTCATTCCCAAAGACCGTCCGTATTCTATGTCATCGAATGCCAGCACCAGTCCGTCCGACGGGATATCAAAGTCCTCGATTTTTTCTGCAAAGGCCTCCACTGCCTTTGCAAGGGTCTCGCCTGTTACCATTACCGCTTCAACGGTTTCAAACCCCTGGGACTGCATCCACTCCAGCTGTTCATGTCTGAATTCCATCTGTGGACCCTCCGCAAGGGAGAATCCGTAGAATCGCACCTGCCGCTGTGCTGTTATCTCGCTGTTCAGCTGGCGCACCGAACCGCTGCAGAGATTTCTGGGATTCTTGTATGTCCCGTCGCTGTTAATTCTTTCGAAATCACTGTAGCTAATTACGGCCTCTCCTCTCACAACTACCCTGCCCTTTTCAGGTATGGACAGGGGGATGTTCAGAAAGGTCCTCGCATTGGCTGTGATTACTTCACCTGTTATCCCGTCGCCGCGGGTTACTGCCTTTGCCAGAGCGCCATCCTCATATGTGAGCACTACCGTGAGTCCGTCAAGCTTCCAGGAAAGAATCCCCTCCCTGCTGCCCAGCCACGACTCCAGCCGGCTGACTTCTTTAGTCTTGTCGAGGGAGAGCATGGGTGCCGGGTGTTTTTCCTTCGGCAGATAGTCGGCCACCCGGTAGCCCACCTTAACCGTCGGACTTGACGCCAGCACTATTCCGCTTTCCTTCTCCAGCCGGAGAAGCTCGTCATAGAGGCGATCGTACTCCAGGTTGGACATTATTTCCTTGTCCTGCTGGTAGTAGGCCTTTGACGCCTCGTTCAGCAGTTTCACAAGCTGTTCTATTCTTTCTTTCATATCTTTTTGATTGGTGCGAACCCGAGAGCAAGCTTTCTCGTTTCATCTGCAAATTCAACCCGTACTGTTTTATCCGTAGCCTCAACCACCGTTCCTTCGCCGAATTTATCGTGCGAAACCCTGTCTCCCGGGCTGAAGCTTTCCCCGACCGCCCTCTGGATTGCCGCGGCCTTTTTCTTTGTTTCCTGTCTGGCATACTTGAGCTGATCGAAGGGTTTAAAGGCCGTGGAGGAAGCCGCCCCGTCTCTGAAGGCTGCCCGGGTTTTGTCTTTCTTTTCCACCACCCCGTCGCCTTCCATAAGCTTCCTGTCAATTTCCCTAAGGAACTGGGACTCTCTGGTGTAGTCCGTCTTGCCGTAGAGGGTTCTGGTTTCAGCGCTTGTCATCCACAATCTTTGCTTGGCTCTTGTGATGCCCACATAGCAAAGGCGCCGCTCCTCCTCCAGTCCGTCTTCCCTGTCGAAGGCTCTCCATCCCGGAAACAGTCCGTCCTCCATTCCCGGCATGAATACATATGGGAACTCAAGCCCCTTGGCACTGTGAAGAGTCATGAGCACAACTGCGTTTTCCTCAGGCTGGTGGTTGTCTATATCCGACAGAAGGGCAATTCTCTCCATGAAATCCTCAAGTGTCAGGTTAGGATCGTCCTTTTCATAATCGTATATTACCGATTTGAATTCCATCAGGTTTTCAAGGCGGCTTTCCGCTTCAAGGGTGTTCTGGTCCTCAAGGGCCTTCATGTAACCTGAACCTGTAAGCAGCAGATCATATAGATCCGATATTTTCATGTTGTTCTTTTCCATGCTGCAGGATTCTATCAGTGTTGTCAGAGTCTTAACTCCCTCAGAGGCCCTGGCGCTTAGTGCTGCCGCGGTTTCCTCATCCCGGAGTGTGTCAAACAGGCTCTTTCCTGCGGCCTTGGCCTGCTGCTGCAGCTTCTCCAGAGTTTTGCCGCCGATTCCTCTCTTCGGCTCGTTTATTATTCTAACCAGAGACAGATCATCCGCCCTGTTCTGAACAAGGCGCATGTAGCTCATCATGTCTTTTATTTCTTTTCTGTCATAGTACCTGAGTCCCCCCAGTACCCTGTAAGGTATGCCTCTTCTTGAGAGAGCTTCCTCGAAGGTTCTGGACTGGGCGTTTGTTCTGTAGAGAACAGCGAAATCATTGTAGCTGCCACCTATTCTGTTTATCTCGCTTGCGATGTATCCCGCCTCGTCTCTTTCGTCATCCAGCCTTTGGTAAACTATCTTGTTTCCGTCCTCGGCATCGGTCCAGAGCTTCTTGGCTTTCCTGCCTCTGTTCCGTTCAATCACAGAGTGAGCCGCCGCCAGAATGTTTGCCGTTGACCTGTAGTTCTGTTCGAGTTTTATTGTCTTTGCACCCGGAAAGTCCTTCTCGAACTCCAGAATGTTTCTGATGTCGGCTCCTCTCCACTGGTAGATGCACTGGTCGTCGTCGCCAACCACACAGATGTTTCTGCGGGGATTCCCCTCCCGGTCTCTTCCCTCAGCCAGCATTTTTACAAAGGCATACTGAATCATGTTGGTGTCCTGATACTCGTCCACCATGATGTATCTGAATCGGTTTCTGTATTTCTCCAGCACCTCTTCGTCCCTTTCGAAGAGCTCAACGGTTTTCAGCAGAAGGTCGTCAAAATCCATGGCGTTGTTCTTTTTCAGTGTTTCCTCGTACCTCTCATAAACCTTCTGAATCATCTCCTCCTTGTAGCCGCTGCCGTATTCTCTGAAGAAATCACCGGGCTTGACTCTGGCCTCCTTGCACTTTGAAATAATACCGAGAAAATATGAAGGTGCGAATTTTTTCGTGTCGATGTTCAGTTCCTTGCAGATGTTCTTAACAACTGCCTTCTGATCCGTAGGGTCATATACTGCAAAGTCCCTGCCGTAGCCGATGGATTCAGCGTGGTATCTCAGTATTCTCAGGCAGGCTGAATGAAAGGTTAGAAGCCACATATCCACCCCTTCTCCAATAAGTGCAGCCACCCTGTCTCTCATTTCCTTGGCTGCCTTGTTTGTGAAGGTAACAGCCAGAATGTTGTAGGGATGCACCCCCAGCTCTCTTATGAGATATGCAATGCGGCAGGTCATTGTGCTGGTTTTGCCGCTGCCTGCCCCCGCAAGAATAAGAAGTGGTCCTTCAGTGTGCATTGCCGCTTCTCTCTGTTTGTCGTTTAATCTGTCCAAATAGTCTGTTCTTCCCATTTATTGTCCTGTCTATGCAATAAGCTGCTGATAAAGTACCTTATTTTTTATATGTGTGTATGTGTGTGCTCTTCTTGAGTCCTTTCCCGGAATAATCACTGCTACAGCATGATATTCCAGAAAATGCTCATGAAGAACTGCACGCAAGGTGATATCACATATCCCGTTACTCCGAATATGATGATTGCCACCAGAATCCAGTTGCCGTATCTGTATATTCTCCAGTATGTTTCCGTCTGAGCGAATCCGAAGATGTTGGCGATAATGTTGAAGCCGTCAAGAGGCGGAACAGGGATCAGATTGAAAATCATGAGAACTATATTAATCTGAACGATGTAAATCAGTATCTCCCATATGCCGCTTCCAAGAGTTGTCCCCGACAGCCAGGCGGGGCCCGTCGCCGCGAATACCAGCTTGGCAACAACTGTGAACAAAGCCGCAATAACAAGATTCATTGCAACTCCCGCCACCGCCACCAGAAGTTCGTCTCTGCGTCTATTTTTGAAATTGTACGGGTTTATCTGCACCGGCTGACCCCAGCCGAATCCACAGAAAAACAGCGCCACCAGCCCTACCCAGTCAATATGAGCCATAGGGTTTATGGTCACTCTTCCCTGGAGCTTCGGTGTGTTATCCCCCAGTTTGTATGCCACTGCAGCATGGGCAAACTCATGCATGGAAAGCCCGATGACTATTGCCGGAAGCAGCAGTATCTTGTCCAGGATCCACTCCCTGGGATCGCTGAACGCGCCGCTTCTTATTGAGTTACCTGCCAGAAGCAATACCAGAATGATAAAAGTAATGTCAATGTTGTTTCGTCTCAAATCTCTACCTCCCGATATTTGTTTTTTTGCGCTTTTTCACCAGTACATTATAGCACATAGCCGGTTCATGGAATACTAAAAAAGGAACTTGCGTGAAGTTCCTTTTTATCTCAGCCCTATTCTGTTGACTGCTATGCTGTTGTGGGAATAATCGCTCCAGAACTTCTTTCTGTTGGTGAAGGTAGCCTTACAGCTTTCAGTGCTGTCAATGGTGAAAACAACCGTATCTCCCTTTTTTTCTCCTTTGGAAATTTCTGTTATGCTTTCCGGTTTAAACCTCAGAACATCGTACTCCCTGCAGGTATAGACCCCCTCTCTTACTCCCTTGAGGGTTACTGTTCCTGTGACATAGTCCTTTGCCCCTGAGCTGCTGCCTGTTTCTGAGCTGTCGTCAATTGCAATCCGGCAGTTATATTCCTTCTTTTCTCCGGTAACCGTCCTGCCGCTGATGTTAAAGAGGAATACAGCACTGCCGTGATCCGGATACAAATCCGCCGCCCTGACTTTCTTTGTTATGATTATGTCAGCTGCTTTCTCATAGAGCACCTCTGTTTCCGTTTCGTTGGAGGCTGCATCGGTTTTGCCCTTTCCGTCTTCATATTCCGCTGCAGCTCTGTTCTTAACCGTAAGTTCATAGTTTTCCCCAAGCAAACCGGAATCCAGTGCCTCATCCCGGGATAATTTCATGGATACCTTTATCTCAAGACAGTATTCATGACCGTAGAAATCACTGCTGCCTGTATCCACTGCCGCAGCTGTCACCCTGTTTTCATTCTCCGTTATCCTGAACTTACTGCCGGCATCACTGCCGTCACAAAATATCTTAATCTCTTCTATTCCCAGACCTTGATTTAAGCTGTCTGTGATTGCGAAATAATCATATTTGTTGCCCGCTTCAGTTTCAGGGGGCACATTCACCCTTATTCTGTATATCCAGTTCTCCCAGCTTCTAACCCGGTTTGAAACGCCCTCGGAGCTGTTATCATCAGAAACGGTTTTTGATACACATGCCGAACTGTCCCCGGGAAATGCCGATGGTATTTTCTTGACTGAGGCTACCCTGAGGATGTTTAATCCGCTTGTGTCATCATCAATCAGAGATGTGTGAAGCACATCCGTACTGAAGGTCATGGAAAAATCCGTTTCCGCCGCCAGCTCCGGAGAATAATCAGACTCGTCCGCATTTGAAGGGATATCTTCATTTGTCATTGCCTGAATGCAGACCATATCACGTGTAGCCGTCCAGGTGATGCTGTTGTTCTGCTGCACCTCCTGCCCTTTGCTGAACTTCTTGTAGCCTATTTGAGTCCCCCCTGAATTCACCCAGATATCATCAACCTCAGAAATGTCTAAACACATGCCCTGGGAATTATCCAGATCGTTGTAGGTTACAAAGCCCTTAACATTTACAGGGGTATCTGTGCCTGCCTTGAAAAACTCGTGCTTCATTTCAACACGCCACATGTTTCTCCATCTGTAGCTGGCAAATCCCCCTGCAATAAAGCAGGTTCTGGAGGCCTGTATGTTCCAGTCCAGATAGGTTGTTCTGACATCAATATCCATTCCCCTGTACCTGAACATTTTTCGGTATATGCACCCGCATTCACCCTTTACACATCCCTGGTTGGGCTTTAGCCCGGTGACCGTTTCACCGGTTACGCTGTTTGTTGCTGTTACAGTTGAAGCTCCGAAGTATTCATCCGGTTCAGTCTTGTTGAAGGTGATGGCATATTCCGGATCCACCATCACATCCGGAGACACGTTCTCGCGTACAGGTTCAGCTGCATAATCAAATTTTTTCACTCCCGGATACTGCTGAAGAGAAGTCAGCAGTGAAGGATTAACCGCTGCCTCCGACTCCTCCGTAACAACCCATGCAAAGGCCCCAAGCGCCGTCATAAGCGCCGCTGCCAGCAAAACCGCCCGCTTCCACATTGATACTTTCCGCGTAAACATATATCTCAAACCCCTTTATACTTTCGGCATCCGCATCATCGGACACCTTGACTTCTGTGAAAAGACTCTCTGTGGTTGCGCCTGCAGGCAGAACCGATGAATAGTAATAGTAGCCCCCTTCTCCCGGCTGCCAGTCCTTCAGGTTGTAGTCTATTGTCGAGTAACCTTCGGCTTCACAGTCGGAATAGAGCACCATCACCCTGACACGGCAGTCGTTCTTTCCTGTGTTTTTCACAGCCACATCCTTGTTTATCAGCATTCCGGGCTTTATCTCATCCACCTCCCGGTATACCTCTACTATTTCAATTTCATTGTTACCAACTGAATATATATTGTCTGCCTGCTTTGTATCGGTAAGATATGCCCCCACAAAAAACACACCTATGAAACAGGTCAGGTTAAGCAGCAGCACCGTCAGAACCAGCTGTATTTTTATTCTTTCCATCTGTTCCGGCCTCCTTGCCCAGTGCATAATTCATAAGCAAAAGTGCAATACCTGAAGAAATCAGCAGCATTATCCCCGCCGGGGATCTGAGGGCTGCGGCGGCATACCCGATTTTCGGTATCCACATTACCACCTTGCCCTCAACATCGGACTGTCCCACAATTCCCGGGTCATTGCTTTCATTTGCATCTCCCTTTGTGACAAATCCATCCTCCCGTATCCCCACTACTCTGTGGGTAACCGTTGTTCCCCCGGCATCAAAGGCAATTATATCTTTTTCCACAATATCCCTTTCATTTGTATCCACAAATACCATACTGCCTGTATGAATCACCGGCTCCATGGAACCGCTTACCACTATTGCCGGCCGAATATCTGCAAGCATTAACCCTGCTCCCGCCAGGAGTATCATCAGCGCCAGAATGCCCGCTGTATCGGTTATTATGCGAATTATACGCCTTGCTGCCTTACCTGCCATTCTTCTTTCCTTTGCTCTTCCTTCTGCTCTTATTCTTTTTGCTTTTCATCCTTCTTCCTGAGATGATTACCGCCGCTGAAACCGCTGTAGCTGCTGCCGCTGTCAATGCTGCAATTATCACCGGCAGCAGAGTATCCCCTGTTCTGACACCATCGCTGCCCGTCGCATTAGCATCCGCTGCAGCTTTATTGTCCACTGCAGCTTTTTCCCCTTCCCTGACTGCGATTATCCAGGTTACGTTTTCCTTCAGCAGGGAATATCGGTTATCTGCCGACGCCGGCATTTTGATTTCAAACTGCAGCTTCCCTGCCTTTCCCCGATCTATAGTTCCAATCTTCATAAAGGACTCCAGTTCAGGTGAGGCGAGGTTTCCGTTATATACGGGAGTTCCGCCCAAGGCTATGGCCAGTTCCATCTCCCGAAGAACCTCGCTGTTGCTGTTCTCCGTTCTGAAATACACCTCCATCTGATCCTGCGAATCATTTTTCATTGTGAGGGTTTCACTGCATGAATCCCCCGGCCTGAATCTGTCAAAGTTTGAAAACAGGTCCTCGGTGGAACACTCGAAGGTACCTTCTCTGGCATATGTGAAATCGGGACTGTTCATGCTTCTTGCTGTTCTCACTGCTGCCCTGCCCTTCTCTCCATCTCGTGCCTGCTGTATTTCCACAGACCCCCAGGGATGACTGCTGTCAAAATCAGGGGTGAAATTTGCAGCCTGAATTCCATCTACGGTGCCGTAGATTTTTAGCTGTTCCCCCGGCCGGGACATTTCCTCCGGAATCACTATGCTGCTGAAAACGTATTCTTCCTCTGCCTTTCCCATTATCCCGGTGAAGTAGTAATAGTCTCCCCTGTGAACCCACCCGGGGTTCAGGCCCCTGATGCAGCTGTCCCCGGCAACTGTTTTCGCTCCGGACTCATCCCTCAATTCAAACTTTACCCTTACATAGCTGTCTTCCTTCAGGTTCGTAACCTTTGGCATGTAGCTCACCGTCTCCCCGGGCAGCACAGGAACTGCTCCTTCAGCACTTACAACACCGTCTCCGGTTTCCCTGAACTGCTCGATCCTGACATCAACTCCTGAGGTTTCAATCTCGTTGTTAAAGACATGCTCTCCGGTAAAGGGCAGGGTTTCCGTCGCAAAGACAGCCGTTGCCGCAAGCAGAAGTCCGGCAATCAATCCTCCCGCTATACGTCTCTTCATGTCCGGTAACTCCTGTTATTCCGAAATCTGTCCTGAGAGAACTGCCCATACATCTGCAGGAGCTGTGCTTCCGCTGCTTCCAAGGTTTTCTGTCTGAATTCCGTATGCTGTAACAGGGATTGTCACATCGCTGCCAAGCTGTCCCTCCACAACGTTTCTGAATTTGATTTCTCCATTTTTAAACAGTACAGGTGTTGATGCATCTGCCGCCAGCGAGACACATTTGCCATTTGCTGCATATGCGTAAACATAAGTGTTATTGTCAGTTCCCTCCTGCTTGCTTATCTGCACCCATCCGCTGTCTATGCTGTAATCAAACAGTTCCTGAAGTACAGGCCCCGACACTGTTCCATCCGCCTCAGCGATTTTAACCGATGCCTTCGGAATGGAAACTTTCATAAATACAAAGGCGTCGTTTGTTCCCGTGTTCTCCACCATTGGGTCCTTCGCCAGAACCTGATTAGGTACAATGTTCTCCTTATCGCTTGCATCATATTCAGGCTCCTGCAGATCAATGGCCACATTTCCGATTGTCCAGGTATTCGTCGCGGTGTCCGTTGCCGTGAAATAGGCTGATACTCCACCTACCATCATTATTGCCGCTGCTGCGCAGGCAATCAGCGCTTTCTTCGTCACTTTTTTTGTACTTTTCTTCTCTAACATTTCAATTCTCCTTTTTTTACTATTGTTGGTATATATTTCCAGTAACCTGTTGTCGTCATTGTATTACCATTTATTACCATTGTCAACCATTTTTTTACATTTTTCTCGGATTCCTTAATCCCCGCGTCTGAATCCACCACCTGCCCGCTGTACTCATTCACGTTCTCTCCACCTTTGTTGCGTTAACAACATTCGCCCCGGCCACGTCAGCGACATTCGCCCCAGCCACTTATCACGAACTTTTTCCAGCTACCTTGAAAAACGTTGAAATTCCAACCTTCCATATTTTTACATTGTGAAAATTCCTCGCTATGAGGCCATTTTTCGATGAAAATCTTTGATATTCCTCTGTTTTTGCCGGATCTTACCGCTGTTTTCACTCTATTTTCACAAAATGATTTTTTCCATATTCTGAAACCCTTGGGGCGTAAGGGCTCGCAACACCACATGGATATTATTTCCAGTTTTTCGTGATTATTCGAAAGAGCTTTGCTAAATAACCAGCGCAAGACAACAATAAACATGTGCGGAATATGCGATTGTTGAAGCATTTTATTTTGAGAAGGATTTGCTTCAACATTAATGGGATTCAGACAGTTATTAAGGCCTTTTTAGGGGTTGGATTTGAAGTATTTCATCCTGCTGAAGAATTGCTTCAACAAAATTCGAATATTGTTGCAGCAAATAAGAATAGATGAAGATTGCTTCAACAATTGGAAAAATTTAGGCGATAAAACACCCCTTTTTTAGGGGCATGTTGAAGCATTTATTGTATTTTATCCATATTTACAACATTGCCGTTCTCGCCAATTAAAAACATTTACCCCTCATTTGGATTTCCCTTGACTGCCGGTGGCACTGCGCAATACGGCAAAAGGATCGGCACTTGCCGATCCTTTGCACAATGAAAATTATTCTTACATAAAAAAGAGCACTGAGTCCATTAAAAGGGCTCAGTGTTTTTCATTTTTTCAAAAAAATTTAATTACAAAAAAACTCTATCTGGTCTTTACGGATTTCACGCTGCTCCAGGATGAGTAGTACCGTGTTCCCTTCACGGTCTTGTAGGTTCTCACCCTGACATAGTATCTCGTCCTCCGCTTCAGCTTCTTCACAGTTCTCTTCGTGGTGTAATTCCGAGTAAGAGTAACCGTCTTACCATTGCTGAAGTTTGACCTTGTGGCATATGAAAGCTGATAACCTGTAACCTGTGCTGTCCGCTTCGACCACCTGGCAGTAAATTTCCTGCTGCCTCTGTAAAGCTTCGTGATGCCTGTCTTCTGAGGAAGAATCCTGTATTTCAGCTTCTTCACCCCGGAAAAATCACCCAGCCCTGCAACGGATGTTTCATATGTTCCAACGTATTTGCTGGACGCCGGGTAATTCACCCTGTAGTCCCTTCCCTCTGTCATTGGCACAAGGTTCAGTTTCGCTACAGTAACCTTCGGCGCCTGATTCCTGCCGTTATATGTGAAGGTGGACTGAAGCTGTTTCGGATAAAAACCTAT
>JALFKB010000111.1 GCA_022775805.1 Clostridiales bacterium | reverse complement strand
CATTGCCGAATATGAGGGCAAAGGCTTCGTAAACATCCTTTCGGATAACTTCGATATGGGAAGCGAAGAGGAGAAGGAAGAGCTGAAGAAGATTAACGAGGATGCAGGAGATATTCTCGAAGCAATAAAGGAAGCTTTAGGTGACCGTGTTCTTGATGTGAGATTTACAAACAAGCTCAAGAACTATCCTGTATGCCTCACAAGCGAAGGCGAACTCTCAATAGAAATGGAGAAGACTCTTAACGCAATGCCTACCACAGAGAAGGTAAAGGCCCAGGTTGTACTTGAGATAAATGCGGAGCATCCTTTGGCAGAGAAGCTGAAGGCTCTGAAGGGCAATGACGGGAAGCTGAAGGATTATGCTGAGATTCTCTTCGCCCAGGCAAGGATGATTGCAGGACTTCCTGTGGAAAATCCTGCTGAACTGAGCAATCTCATATGCGGTCTCATGTAGCAATAGATTCAATGGAGGAATCTGCACGTATAGACTATTGACATAAGAACATAAGAACAAAAGTACAAAAGAACATGCTGTTCAGATCTGGAATGGCATGTTTTTTTGTATAGTCAGCCTTTAAACGGAATGAAATGTCGATAAAAAAATAACAAATGCCGCTGTTCCGATTGACTTTTATTCAAAATAGGAGGATAATATTAACCGTACGAACGACGCATTTTGTATACAGTATATTTTATCGTACATGATTATAGGAGGGTACATCATGACAAAATTCAACAACGTTATCGTAAGAAGACCATGCAGAGCAATATGTGAAGGAATTACTTCTGCTCCTGAACTCGGACAGCCGATTTACGAAAAGGCTCTTCAGCAGCATGACACATATATTGAAGCACTGAAGCAGTGCGGTGTGGAAGTTACTGTTCTTGAGGCAGACGAAAGATATCCGGACTCATGCTTTGTTGAAGACCCTGCACTGATTACACGCAAGTGTGCAATCATCACCAACCCTGGTGCAGCTTCAAGAAACGGAGAAAAGAACGAGATTATCGGCGCTGTTAAGAAGTTCTTCCCTGAAGACAAGATTGAATACATCAAGGATCCGGGAACTCTTGAGGGCGGAGACGTAATGATGGTTGGAGATACTTTCTATGTTGGTCTCTCAGCAAGAACAAACGCAGAGGGAATCAGACAGCTTACAGAAATCCTCAACAAGTACGGTCTTGAATGCATTCAGGTTCCACTGGAAAAGGTTCTTCACCTTAAGACCGGCGTTAACTACATCGAAAACAACAACATGCTGGTATCCGGCGAATTCATCGAAAAGCCTGAATTCGAAAAATACAACAAGATTGTGATTCCTGAAGATGAAGCATACGCTGCTAACTGCATCTGGGTAAACGATACAGTAATCGTTCCGGAAGGCTACCCTGCAGTTCTCAAGGCAGTTCAGGATGCCGGCTACAAGACTCTGCTGGTTGACACTTCAGAATTCAGAAAGATTGACGGTGGACTCAGCTGCCTGTCACTGAGATTCTGGGCATAAGCTGCAGTTACCAGAATTAATTACCGGTAGAGAAAAGCTGCCGCTTCCCCAAAAGATGTTAATTACTTAACAGGCTGAGGCGGCGGCTGAACAAAATCAAACCATATTACAGTATTAAGGAAGGACAAAAACATGGAAAAGAAACTCAGTCTATTTCCGCTGGTGTTCTTTGCAATAGGTTGCATGCTCGCCAGCGGTGTATTCACACTTTCGGGAGACTTTGCGGCTGCAGGCGCATATACTCTCGCTACTATTATCGGATGGGGGATCACCTTTGTGGGAATGATTGCCCTCACAATGTGTTACTACAGACTTGCAATAGCTAAGCCTGAGCTCACTTCGGGAATCTACAGCTATGCCAAGGAAGGCTTCGGTTCATATATCGGATTCAACTCAGCCTGGGGATACTGGATGAGCGCTATTCTCGCTCTGGTATCATTCTTCGTTGCATTCTTCGGAAACCTGGGAGCATACATCCCTGCATTCGGTTCCGGAGCAACTCCTGTTGCAGTAATCTGTGCATCTGTTATCCTGTGGCTCTTCGCGCTTCTGCTCATGAGAGGTGTTTCACAGGCAACGATCATTAACGCTTTCGTTGTAATCGCCAAGGTTATTCCGATTATATTCATGGTTATCGCTGCTATCTTCGCCAGATCATTCCACTGGAGTATTTTCGTTGATAACTTCACAGGAATGGGTTCGGGAATGTCCCTTTTCGATCAGGTAAAGGCAACTATCTTTACAACTGTATGGATCTTCATCGGTATTGAAG
Source organism: Clostridiales bacterium (assembly GCA_022775805.1). Lineage (GTDB taxonomy): Bacteria > Bacillota > Clostridia > Peptostreptococcales > Anaerovoracaceae > Lentihominibacter. The sequence continues at coordinate 1,175 of JALFKB010000111.1, read as the reverse complement.
GTGCCGTTGTAATTTCAGAAAGAGCAAAGACCATGAAGCTGGCCGGAAACGCAACAGTTATTTCATTCATAGCTCTGTTCCTGCTGTACTTCATCATTTCAGCACTTTCAATGGGCGTTATGCCTCATGACGACCTGGCAAATCTCGCATGGCCGTCAATGGCTGGAGTAATGACTTCAATCGTTGGACCTTGGGGCGGAGTTCTCGTAAATGTTGCAGTATTCATCTCAATCGGCGGAGCTCTGTTCACATATGTAATTCTCTCCACAGAAAGTGCCTTCGGGCCTGCAGCTCAGGGCTGCTTCCCAAGCATTCTCAACAAGAGAAACAAGCATGATGCACCTATATACTCAATCGTAGTAAGTGCAATTATCGTTGAGATATTCCTGGTAATCGCAATGCTCTCAGACGCTGCATTCCAGAACTGCTACTATCTGTCAACAATTGCAATCATGATTCCTTACATGCTGTCAGCATTCTATGCTCTCAAGTGCTGCTGCAAGGGTGAGACAACTCAGGGTCTTAGCGGTGCAGGCAAGGTCTGGACATGGATCTTCTCAATTCTCGGAGCCATTTACGGTGTATGGATGCTCTACGCTTCCAGCATCACATATGTGCTGGTTTGCGCACTGCTGTACGCGCCTGGCATCATCCTCTACATCATCAGAAGAAAAGAGGAAAACGATGGCCCTGTATTCCCTAAGGTTTACGACAAGGTCGTTGCAGTGGTACTGGTTGTAATGTTTGTAGTTGCAATCGTGCTGCTGGCAACCGGAGTGATCGCTCCATTCTAAACCGCAAATAATATACAATAGCAATAGCATATGCAAAGGCAGGAGCCTCCTTCAACGGGAGCTCCTGTTTTTTGCAGTATGGCCTAGAGCAGTCTTGTGTATGGCGCAGAGCCGTTTATACTGGTATAATGTAGGAAATTCATTTGTTTGGTACAGGAGGCTCTAATGAAAAAGAATTTTGCGGATTTTGATAATTGTGTTTGTTTGATTACCGGGGCAGGAAGCGAAACTGGAATCGGCTTTTGCACGGCTAAAATACTGGGGCAGCAGGGTGGTCGCGTTGCCATCGCCTCAACAACGGACAGGATATACAAGCGTGCAGAGGAGCTGCAGCAGCTGGGTATCGATGCCAGAGGATATGTGGCGGATCTGATGGACCGC
>JALFKB010000031.1 GCA_022775805.1 Clostridiales bacterium | reverse complement strand
CTTGTACAGCTCGTCGAATATGTCCACAACGCAGGCACCCGGGTAAGCAAATATCTTCTCAACGCCCTCCTCCTGAAGAGCCTTAACCAGAAACTCATTACCTGTAATCTTAGCCATGTCGCTTCTCCTTACTCCTTCTGTCTTAATTACATAATTCTTCGGCAATAACTTCATTATATATATTAGATACATTTGAATTATATCAGCAATAATCTGCCGTTTCAACGTTTTTGTTGTAATTTCACAAATTATTTTTAAATCGTTTGTTTAATATTATAGTTTTTCACATTTTTCTCTTGCATTAAATTCTAAAACAATTATAATGAAGTTGATGCAAAAAGTTAACACTGTTTTTTGTTTATATTAAAATAGGAGAAAGGATTACAAGACATGAGAGTAAACGGCTCAGAACTTATCCTGGAGGTTCTTCTTGAACACGGCGTGGATACAGTATTCGGATATCCCGGCGGAGCAGCCCTGAATCTTTACGATGCCCTGTACAAGTACTCGGATCGTATTGAGCATGTGCTTCACGCCCACGAACAGGGTGCCTCCCACGCTGCAGACGGATATGCCAGAGCAACAGGCAAAACAGGTGTGGTTATAGCTACAAGCGGCCCGGGAGCAACCAATCTCGTAACCGGAATCGCCACAGCGTTCATGGACAGCATTCCCATGGTGGCCATCACAGCAAATGTAAGCGATAACCTTATAGGAAGAGATGCTTTTCAGGAGGTTTCCATCTCAGGCATCGTTATCCCTGTAACAAAGCACACATACCTGGTAAGAGATATCAACAATCTGGAGAACGCCCTGAGAAACGCCTTCAGAATCGCCAACAGCGGCCGCAAGGGTCCTGTTCTTATCGACATCACCAAGGATGTAACAGCAGCAGAGATTAACTACAAGCCGGGCAAGCCCCTTCCAATCGACCCTTCCCCTGAATTTGCCGAGAGCGATGTGAAGAGAGTCGCAGAGATGATTAACATGTCAGAGCGCCCGGTAATATACTGCGGCGGCGGAGTTGCCGCAACAGGCGCTTCAGAGCTGGTATGCGAGCTTATGGCAAAGGCAGACATCCCTGCCGCACATACCCTTATGGCTGCAGGCTGCATAGGCTACGACAATCCGAGAAGCCTGGGCATGGGCGGAATGCACGGAACCATTGCTGCCAACAAGGCCTTTGACAGAGCGGATCTGATAATAGCCATCGGTGCCCGTTTCAGTGACAGAGTGGCCCTGAACATGGAGAAATTCGGCAGGCGGGCTCAGAAGATACACATAGATATAGACGCCAGTGAGATTAACAAGAACGTTCTCATCGACTGCGGAGTTGTGGCTGATGCCCGGGAATTCCTCACAGAGCTCATGCCTAAGATAAAGGAAAAATCAAGAGCCGACTGGGTTTCCCTGACAACGGGCTGGAAGGCCAGAACCGGGGATGTCAAAAGCAGCGCAGCGGAGCTTCATCCAAGCGAGATTATTGATATCGTTTGCAGAAACACAGACAAGGACTCAATATATGTAACAGATGTAGGTCAGCACCAGATGTGGGTTGCCCAGTATCTGAAGCACGAGAAGACAAGACGCTTCCTCACAAGCGGCGGCCTGGGCACCATGGGCTTCGGATACGGCGCTGCCATAGGCGCATCCAAAGGCTGTCCTGACGCCAGAGTGATACACTTCACAGGAGACGGCAGTCTTCACATGAACCTGAATGAGGCCAGCACCGCAGTAAGTCAGAACCTGCCTATCATCACGATAATAATGAACAACCAGGTTCTGGGAATGGTTTATCAGTGGCAGACCACCTTCTACAACAGCAGGTATTCCTTCACTGATCCTCAGCGCAAAACGGACTTCCCTGCTGTGGCAGAGGCCTTCGGAGCCAAGGGTCTGTCGGCATCTACCCCTCAGGAGTTTGAGGAGGCCTTCACACAGGCATTAAAGGAAACAGGCCCTGTATGGATCGACTGCCATATCGCCAAGGACGAACTGGTACTGCCGATGATTCCATCAGGCGGCACCGTTGAAGATATGATTGTAGGATAAGAAAGGAGAAGGCAAATGAGCAAAGCGGCAGAAAGAACTGAAGTCTTCAGTATTCTGGCAGTAAACGAAGCCGGTGTCACAGCCAGGCTGGGCAGCCTTTACAGCCGGAGGGGATACAACATCGATTCCTTCACAGCCTCCCCTACCAACGATCCTCACCTTACGAGAATCACCCTTGTGATTACAGGAGACGACAGGAAGTTCAATCAGATTTTCACCCAGACTGCCAAGCAGGAATTCGTCAAATCGGTTTCCATTATGGATCGTGACAGCATCTACAGGGAGCTTTTGCTTCTCAAGGTCAAGGCCGGCAAGAAGGAGCGTTCCGAAATCAGAGAAATTGTGGACATTTTCAGAGGCAAGATAATCGACCTCTCCAAAAAGAGCATGATTATCGAGGTTACAGGCTCCTCCCGGAAGCTGGACGGATTCATGGACATGATGAGCGGCTACGAGCTGGTGGATGTCTGCAGAACAGGTGTCACCGGCATCAAGCGGGGCGACAAGGGAATTGATGAAGAATAAGCTAAAACATAGTCAAAGTATTATTAAAAATAAAGGAGAAAGAACATGATTAAGAAGTATTATGACCAGGATTGTAACTTAGGTATGCTTGACGGCAAGACCATCGCAGTTATCGGTTTCGGTTCACAGGGCCACGCCCATGCAATGAACCTGAACGAAAGCGGATGCAATGTAGTTGTAGGTCTCAGACCGGGCTCATCCCATGAAGCAAAGGCAGTAAATGCAGGTCTTAAGGTTATGGGTATCGAAGAGGCTGCAGAGGCAGGCGACATCGTTATGATGCTCGTTCCGGATGAACTGGCTGCAAAGATCTACAATGAGCAGGTTGCACCTCACATGAAGGAAGGCAACGTTCTTGCCTTTGCACACGGATTTAACATTCACTACAACCAGATTATCGCTGCAGACTATCTGGACGTAATCATGATTGCTCCTAAGGGACCGGGACACACTGTAAGAAGCCAGTATGTTGAAGGCAAAGGCGTTCCTTCACTTATCGCTGTTTACCAGGATGCATCAGGCAAAGCCAAGGAATACGCTCTGGCATACGCATCAGGAATCGGTGCAGGCCGTGCCGGAATTCTGGAAACCACCTTCAAGGAAGAGACTGAAACTGACCTGTTTGGTGAACAGGCTGTTCTCTGCGGCGGCGTAACTGAGCTGATGAAGGCAGGTTTCGACACTCTGGTTGAAGCAGGATATGCTCCTGAAATGGCTTACTTCGAATGTATCCACGAGATGAAGCTGACTGTTGACCTGATCAACGAAGGCGGTTTCGACAAGATGAGATACTCAATTTCAAACACTGCTGAATACGGCGACTACAGAACAGGAACTCGTCTGATCACTGAGGATACCCGTAAGGAAATGAAGAAGGTTCTCAGCGAAATCCAGGACGGAACTTTCGCTTCAGAATTCATCCAGGAATTCAACGCAGGCGGCAAGGCCAAGTTCCTGGCAACAAGAAAGAAGGAAGCTTCTCACCTCCTCTGCAGCGTAGGCGCTGAGCTGAGAAAGATGATGAGCTGGCTGAAGAAGTAATCGGGTTTATTTAGAACTTAGGATAAAGGAGTACCAATGAGAAGTGATGTAGTAACTAAGGGTCCCCAGCGGGCTCCAAACAGAAGCCTGTTTTATGCCATGGGATACACCAAGGAAGAGCTTGAACGCCCTCTCATCGGTGTTGTCAGCGCCAAAAGCGAGATAGTTCCGGGTCACATTCATCTGGACAAGGTTGCCGAGGCTGTTAAGGCAGGTATACGCATGGCAGGCGGAACTCCCGTTGAGGTTCCGGCCATCGGAGTCTGTGACGGTATCGCCATGGGCCACATCGGAATGAAGTACTCTCTGGCAAGCAGAGAGCTGATTGCGGACAGCGTTGAAACCATGACCATGGCCCACGGATTTGACGGCCTCGTTCTGGTTCCGAACTGCGACAAGATTGTTCCCGGAATGATTATGGCTGCCTGCAGAATGAACATTCCTGCAGTGGTTTGCTCCGGCGGTCCTATGATGTCAGGACTTGTTGGGGGTCAGGAAACCTCACTTTCCAAGATGTTTGAAGCTGTAGGCGCATACAAGGCAGGTATCATTGACGAATCAGGACTTCAGGACTACGAGGAAAACGTATGTCCGGGATGCGGTTCCTGCTCAGGAATGTATACTGCCAACAGCATCAACTGTCTGGCAGAGGCAGTGGGTATCGCCCTTCCGGGCAACGGCACAATCCCTGCCGTTCATTCAGGCAGAATCATGCTGGCCAAGCATGCCGGCATGGCAATAATGAACCTTGTTGAAAATGACATCAAGGCACGTGACATCATTAACGAGAAATCTCTGAGAAACGCCCTTGCCTGCGACATGGCTCTGGGCTGTTCATCAAATACAGTTCTCCATCTGCTGGCAATTGCCAACGAGGCCGGTGT
>JALFKB010000020.1 GCA_022775805.1 Clostridiales bacterium | reverse complement strand
CACCCTCCATGTAACAGGCACCAGCCGGCACGGATTTACAGACAAATCCTTTAAGCCCGTTCCACTGAAAAAAACCGCCCCGCATATTCTGAAGGTTTTCGAAGAAGCCATGGGCGATTAAGCGATATGAGGTCATGGGCGATTAATAATTGCTCCGAGCAATACAAGTATTATTAACTGGCACAGCTGCTTCACCGGAAACCGGTGGGGCAGTTTTTGTTGCGGGTACTATTTCATCTGAGGTTTCATGATTCCCGGCTGCCGTGGCCCTGCCATGCTCCTTGCTTACTGTATATGAGCCATGAAATGTAGAAATAATCAATCCCTGTTGAAGCAATCAGATAATATCCCAAATTGCTTCAACAACACCTTCAAAAAGGGCTGATTTATCGCCTAAATTTTTCCAATTGTTGAAGCTATCTCTAGCTATTCTTATTTGCTTCAACAATTTTCGAATTTTGTTGAAGCAATTTTTCAGCAGAATAGTTTGCTGCAAATCCGACCTCCCAAAACGCTTGAATAAGTGCCTGAAACCCATGAATGTTGAAGCAAATTCTTCCTGCAAGCAAATGCTTCAACATTCCCTTGTCCGATTGAGATTTTTATGTTGTTTGAACGACTTCTTTATAAAATTTCTTGAGATATTCTTTAATGATCCTTATCATAATCACGAAAAAATGGTAAAAATATCCAAGCAATTTGTGGAGCCGTATGTATCAAGGGTTTGAGAACATGGGAAAAAGTGCTTTGTGAAAATAGCTGAGAAATCCGGCGAAAATGGGGTAAAATGCAGGAATTCTGCAGTAAAAGAGCCATATATCGGCAGATTTTCACAATGTCAAAAAATGGAAGGTTGTAATTTCAACGTTTCCAGACCCAGCTGGTAAAAGTTCGTGATTGTAGAGCGCAGGATAGCATTGCAACATAGAACTTAAAATATAATAGATAATGATATTAAAAAAATGTAAGAATTGGTCAATTTGACAGGATTTTCTGTTATAATAATTCTGTATAAATATGTAAATGAATGGAGAGCAAATGAGAACGCTTTATATTGATTGCTCAAATGGAGTAAGCGGGGATATGCTTCTGGCGGCTTTGCAGGAGCTGGCCGGAGATGAACTTGCCGGGGATAAGCCGGCTGGGGATGAGCCGGGCGGAGTCGCATTGGCAGACCATAATACTGCCGGTCATCATACTGCCGGTCATCATACACATCGCAGCCTTCAGAATGTGCGGAAAATCATAGACATGTCAGAGGAATCTGATGCGGCTAAGGGTATAGCCCTGAAAATATATGAAGTTATCGCTGCAGCGGAGGCAAAGGTTCACGGAGAAACCATCGATACGGTTCACTTTCACGAGGTGGGAAGAGACCGGGCAATAGCCAATGCGCTGGGAATCGGCAGGGCCATTGAAGCACTGGGGCTGGCTGCCGGCGCCAACCAGGCAGAAGATGCCGGCAGAATAATAGTATCGGACATATGTGACGGTAAAGGCTTTGTGGACTGCGCCCACGGCAGAATTCCAGTACCCGTCCCGGCGGTGCAGGCCATGATGGAGGAATGCGGCAGGAAGTATCCGGCGTTCAGATTCAAAACATGCCCGGAGGTGGAGACTGAGATGGTCACACCAAGCGGACTGGCCGGTATTATAGGAATGGGAGCCGCGCCGGCGGGAGAAGGCATGGTATTCATGGAAGGCACAATAATAGCAGCGGCAGAGGCAGAAGGAACGAGAAAAACAGGACGCGGGGGGTTACGCGCGTTCCTGATTGAGAAATAAACCAAGGAGACAGTAAACAATGGAAAAGAACTTAGCAAAAACCTACAACCCTAAAGAATTTGAAGACAGAATATACCGGGAGTGGGAAGAAAGCGGCGCATTCAAGGCCAAGGTAGATCCCGACAAAACTCCTTTTACAATAGTAATGCCGCCACCGAATATCACGGGGCAGCTTCACATGGGACATGCACTGGACCAGACACTTCAGGATGTTCTCACAAGATTCAAGAGACTCCAGGGATACAGCGCCCTGTGGCTTCCGGGAAGTGATCACGCCAGCATAGCAACAGAGGTTAAGGTTGTAGAAAAAATCAGACAGGAAGAGGGCAAGGAGAAGGAAGACCTTGGCAGAGAGGAATTCCTCAAGAGAGCCTGGAAGTGGAAGGAAGAATACGGCGGCAAGATAACAAAGCAGTGCCGCAAGCTGGGAGACTCCTGCGACTGGGACAGAGAGAGATTTACAATGGACGAAGGCTGCAACAAGGCAGTAAGACACTTCTTCGTTCAGCTTTATAACAAGGGACTCATCTACAGAGGAAACAGGCTTATAAACTGGTGCCCTGAATGCGGCACATCCCTGTCGGATGCAGAAGTAGAACACGAAGACAAGACAGGTTCATACTGGTATTTCAGATATCCTGCAGCGGACGGTGAATCAAGACCGGACTACAGCATCAAGGCCGACGGAACACCTGTAGACGGAACAACTGACGACGGAAAGGGCGCGTACGGAGACTTTGACGGAGTGGTAATCGCCACCTCGCGACCTGAAACGATGTTTGCAGACGTTGCCATCGCCGTTCACCCTGACGACGAGAGATACAAAGGCATGATAGGCAAGAAGGTTATCCTGCCGTTAGTAGGTAAAGAAATACCTGTCATAGCAGACCCGTACCCGGATCCTGAGAAGGGAACGGGAGCAGTAAAAATCACACCGGCTCACGACGAGAATGACTTCATGGTTGGACAGAGAAACAGCCTGGAAACACCAACCTGCATCAACGAAGACGCCACAATGAACAGCCTTGCGGGCAAGTACGAGGGCATGGACCGTTACGAGTGCAGGAAGGCATGGGTAAAGGATCTTGAGGAAGCCGGATACCTCGTTAAAACAGAGGAAATGATTATACCGGCAGGAACATGCTACAGATGTCATACGGTAGTAGAACCTATGCTTTCAGACCAGTGGTTCGTAAAAATGGAGGATCTGGCAAAGCCTGCAATGGAAGCCGCCAGAAAGGGGGACCTGAGACACGTTCCCGAAAGATTCGAGAAGACCTATATGCACTGGCTGGAAGAAATCAGAGACTGGTGCATCTCGAGACAGCTCTGGTGGGGACACAGAATTCCTGCCTGGTACTGTCAGGACTGCGGAGAAATCATAGTAGCGGAAGAAACACCGAACAAGTGCACAAAGTGCGGAAGCACTAACCTGAAACAGGACGAGGACGTTCTGGATACATGGTTCTCATCGGCACTGTGGCCTTTCTCAACCCTGGGCTGGCCGGAGGAAACTGAGGATTTCAAATACTTCTACCCGACAAATGTTCTGGTAACGGGATACGACATCATATTCTTCTGGGTAGTAAGAATGGTATTCTCAGCACTGGAAACAACAAACCACATACCGTTTGATGATGTATATGTTCACGGTCTGGTAAGAGACGCACAGGGCAGAAAGATGAGCAAATCCCTGGGCAACGGAATCGATCCGCTTCTTATTATCGACCAGTACGGTGCAGACGCACTGAGATTCATGCTCACAACGGGAATTACGCCGGGCAACGACATGAGATTCAAGGAGGACAGACTTGAAGCCTCAAGGAACTTCGCCAACAAGTTATGGAACGCATCCAGATTCGTAATCATGAACCTTCAGGACGAGAATGGGGAATTCCTGGAAATGGCAAAGTGCTGCGACGACTGCTGCGGCAAGGCCTGCTGCAACGACATAGCTCTGGCAGGTAATATCCGTGAAGAGGACAAGTGGATTTTCTCCAGAGTAAATGAAGCCACAAAGTACATCACAGAGGCCATGGAAAGATACGACCTGGCTTTGGCGGGACAGAGAGCATACGACCTCATCTGGAACGAATTCTGTGACTGGTACATAGAGATAGTAAAAGAAAGACTCTACGGCGATGACGAGGAAGACAAGAAGGTTGCAAGGTACACCCTGGTAAGAGTTCTGAAGGAAATGCTGATTCTGCTTCACCCGTTCATGCCGTTCATAACAGAGGAAATCTGGAGCTACCTGCCGAAGGAAGAACCGGAGGAAGACAACCCGAGGAACTTCATCATCAAGGCTCACTGGCCTGAATACGACAGCAG
>JALFKB010000128.1 GCA_022775805.1 Clostridiales bacterium | reverse complement strand
AAGCTTAAGGAGATTGCATCAACTCAACAAGCACTACTCGACGCAGCTTAAACAATTATGCAGGATGAGCAATTTACACCACAATTTGGACTTGACCTTTGGAGTTTTCAATGCTTCAAATCAACAACGGAAAAGTACCTTTTTTTGGGGTTAAATTGATTGGATGTTGAAGCAATTCAGCAATAATAGGAATTCCTTCAACATCCGCATGGATACGAGCGCCGCACAGTCGCTGTTTGTTGAGTATCTTCATTGGTATGCTGGGTACTATCATTGGTTTCGAGACATACAATCACGAAAAAATGGTAAAAATATCCAAGCTATTTGTAGAACCTTATGTGCCAAGGGTTTGAGAACATGGGGAGTTTGTGATTGTAACGCAAGTGGATCAATTACTAACAAAAAGAAACCGCGGCACTAACAGTTTAGCGCCACGGTTTCTATATAATTCTTCTCATTCCATAGATTTTTTTATCGAATACCCATACCGGGTGCCGGACTGGTTCTAGAGTTCGCCGCAGGTGCCTACAGGGCATGCTCCGCCAACGGCTTCGATAACGGATTCGGTTCTTTCTTTGTCGAACCAGCTGCACAGTTCGATATCGTGCATGCCTTCGTCGGCCAGTTTTTTGGCGGCTGCGTTTGCCTGCTCCTGATCCTTTACGAAGATTGCGTGGGTGTAGAGCTCAGGACCGTCAATGATGACATCCTCAGGAGTTTCAACACCTCTCATTACGATTACGATGCCGTAGCGTGAAAACTCAGGGAGAGCTTCAACCTTGGCAAGCTGCTCAGGCAGGTAGTCAGCGTGTCTGATTTTCACATCAGGGCCTGCCAGCTCCTGCATCTGTGCAGTGATTTCGTCGTCGAAATCTCCGCAGAGGTTCAGCAGAGTATATCCATCGTCCGCAAGCTTTTTCACGAAGTCCTTAGCGGCATCCATGTCGGGAGTTCCCGCAACGAGATTGTAGCTTTCGGCATTTTCATATACCTTGGAATAAGTATCCGGAGTCTGGCCCGGAGTATTGATCAGAAATGCAAATTTCAACATGTTATCATCTCCTTTTTGCAAAAACTGTATTTTACCCGTTTATTGTAGCACGAACAGGGGAGAATGTGTCAGATAATATCATGTATACATTTACCATACCTGGTACGGAGTGTCTCCGTAGATTCTTTCCATCAGCTCTCTGGCTGTCTTTGACGGATCTGATTCAAGATTCCAGCCGTCTTTCTTAATTACCATTGTATTTCTGTCGGATGTATCGTATGATGACCATTCAGCGCCTTCAATTGACGGATTTCCTGACTTGGCGAAATTTATCCAGGCTTCCTGTGCCTTTGCGGCAGTTTCCTCGTCAACTTCACCTGCGTAGATTCCGTCATCCAGGTTGTTGAAAACATAAGCCAGTTCGATGGCGTGTACCGAGCTCTTGTACATGCTGTCCATGGTGGAAGGAACCTTCCAAAGATACATGTATGCATCACCGCCGGCATCTACAAACTTGTCTATGAAGCAGAAGTGCTCATAGCGCCATGTTTCCGTAATGAATGCTGACTTGGCAAGAGCCTCCTTTTCGGCTTTGTTATCGGCGTATTCTTCAGGCACATTGCCGGCAGCATAATCCATAAACTCATCGATGGCGTCCTTTGCACTGTCATCTGAGGACTCCTTGACTTCATCTATCATGGCATCCATGCCTGCAACCCAGCTGTCGAACTTTTCCTCATCGGTTTCACCCTCGGAATCCTCTCTGAAGTAATTCCATTCGTCCTGGTTGGTTCCGATCATCAGCTGGACTCCGCCTTCTGCAGAAGCCTTGATTGCTGCATCCATATCCTCAGGAATCACATCTCCGTCAACAACGACTCCGCAGCATTCGTCGGCTATCCACTGCTCACCATCAAGCTTCATCCATTCATCTCCTGAAATCTTCAGAAGATCATCCATGTTCTTTGAACCGGAGGCTTCCATAATGTAATCCGCGAATTCCTGTGCCGCCTCTCTGTCCTTTGCAGGAATTACGCCGCTTTCAGCAATGGCTCTTTTGAAGAGGCCCTTTGCCTTTGGAGAAATTGTCAATGCTGTGGTGGACCATCCGCCTGCCGATTCTCCGAAAATTGTAACGTTGTCAGGATCGCCGCCGAATGCAGCTATGTTATTCTGAATCCACTGGAGAGCAGCGATGTGGTCGCGAATGCCAAGGTTAATGTCAGTGTATTCCTCACCACCTTCAACCTGTGAGAAATCAGCCCATGACATGAGCCCCAGTCTGTAGTTGCATGTTATGAGAATCACGTCGTCATGTGCCTTGATCAGGTTCTGGCCGTCATACATCGGGTCAGTTGTTCCTCCCCAGCCATATGCGCCGCCGTGGAAGAATACCATTACCGGCTTGGCCTCTTCGCCCTCACTGGTGCCTTCTGTTTCCCAGATGTTCAGGGTCAGGCAGTCCTCGTTTTTTTCTGAATAGGATGCCGGCTCCGTTGGCCACTCATACTGAAGAGCCGTGTATCCGAAATCAAAGCATTCAATCTCTTCATCGCTTGCATCAGGCGCCTGTGGAGCCTTCCATCTCAGATCCCCTACAGGAGGCTTGGCGTACGGAACACCCTTAAATGATGTGACACCATCCTCAGTCTGACCAAGCATTATGCCGTTTTCACAGGTTACTTTAACTGCATCCTCATGGGTGCTTTCCGATTCACCGCAGCCGCTCATAACAGCCGTCATTCCAACAGCCATTACAGCTGCCATGATTATCGATAATAACTTCTTCTTCAATTAGATCACCTCTTTCACTCTCACATGACTTAAGCGTTTTTCATATGATAGCCTCACGAAGTGCAAAATAAAAGTACCCATCAGGGTACCTTTATCGTATTTCGTCATCTTTTCGGTTTACAATGTACATAAGTTCCATTCTGGTTGACACACCCATCTTCTCAAAGATGTTTTTTAGGTGCTTTTTCACGGTGTTGACGGAAATGAAAAGCGCCTCGGCAATTTCAGGATTGTTTTTTCCCTGGCACACCAGCCTCAGCACATCGGTTTCCCTTACCGTAAGCCGGTGTTGCTGTGCGGCCGTTTCAACCGCAGCAGGGTACGGGTCCTCATCCTTTTTTTCTTCGGCCACATAGAACAGCGGGCTGAAGTCCTCCTTAAAGAGATAGATGAATGTGGCGCAGCTGACTATTGCAGTGGCGGCGCCGGTGGTATCCATAACGCCGTGGGTCCAGGCGGATTTGTAGAGTCCGGAGTACAGACCCCAGTCCACGAATATCTGCTGTATGTCCCACACCAGAAGGGCGACTGCAACCACCGCCACATATATGCGCTTGTACCTGCTGAGAGAGGATTTCACAAAATCCAGGGCGTATTTGGAAGTCACAAGGGCTGTCAGGACTACCGTTGATATCTCGATAATAATGTATGCTCTTCCTGCGGCATCGCTGCTGAAAAAGTAGTATTCATCCATGAAGAACGCGGTTGCCACAGTCCCCGGCAGGGCAATAAGAGCTCCTAGAATATATGCCCAGGTGCGACGGAATCTGTGCTTCACATCATCAAGAACGTCCATCACATTCAGCCAGAAAAAGAAGATGCTTCCGCAAAGGCAGTAATCAATTATTCTAAGAAAAACGTTCACTGCTTCATTCCCGAGAATCATGTCCCGGTAATAAAAATACAGATACAGAACGCACTGCACGAAAACAACAACCGCAAAGCACATAACAACCCGGTACTGCCTGGATTGGCGGTTTTTTTCTCTGGATATGAGCAGCAGCACAATTCCTATGCCCAGGAGAGCCAGGAATGCCGCCGCGATGTATATAAGAAAAAGTGCACTCAAATACATGTTGACCTCTTAAGGTATTGTTTTCATCAAGACAGGATTATAGCACGACAGACCGAAAAAGTGTATAATAACATCATGAATACACTGATTCTAACGGCAAGCCCAAGGCCGGAGGGCAACACAAATTCGCTGGTAAAGGTGTTCGCAGAGGAACTGCAAAGGCAGGCAGCTCGGGATGAGCACATCCGGGTGAAGATTATCAACCTGTTCGACCTGGACATCAAACCCTGCACTGCCTGCAGAAGCTGTCAGAAGGACAGGAATAATCCAGCCTGCGTGATAGATGACGGACTCCGTGAAGTGTTCCCTGAGATAATGAAGGCGGAGCTGATAGTCCTGGCAAGCCCGGTGTATTCCTGGTACTGCACGCCGCCCATGAAGGCGCTGCTTGACCGGTGCGTCTATGCCATGAACAAGTATTACGATGAGCCGGGGCCTTCCATATGGCAGGGCAAGGAGGTTGCCCTGATTACAAC
>JALFKB010000125.1 GCA_022775805.1 Clostridiales bacterium | reverse complement strand
CCGGCATGTAGACGGAGCAGTGAACATGGCAAAGGATATAGTAATAAAAGGAGCAAAGGAAAACAATCTCAAAAACATAGACGTAACAATTCCCAGGGACAGTTTCGTAGTGATTACCGGCCTGTCGGGAAGCGGCAAATCGTCTCTTGCTTTTGATACAATATATGCAGAGGGACAGAGAAAGTACATGGAGTCGCTGTCATCCTATGCGAGACAGTTTCTGGGGCAGATGGAGAAGCCCAATGTGGAATACATTGAGGGGCTCAGCCCGGCAATTTCCATCGATCAGAAGTCAACCAGCCACAACCCCAGATCAACAGTGGGAACGGTAACGGAAATATACGATTATCTGAGATTGATGTACGCCAGGATAGGCGTTCCTCACTGTCCCGTATGCGGCAGAGAGATAAGCAGTCAGACTGTAGATCAGATTGTTGATCTGCTGATGAAGGAGGAAGAGGGAACCAGGATCGTTGTCCTTGCTCCGGTTGTGCGGCAGCGAAAGGGGCAGCACGAGAAGGTTCTTGACAGAATCCACCGGGAGGGCTTTACCCGGGTGAGAATTGACGGGGAAATGAAACATCTTGAAGCGGATGACATAGCCCTGGAAAAAAACTTCAAGCATACAATCGAAATAGTAATTGACAGAATAAAGGTAAGGGAGGGTGTACAGAGCAGGCTGGCTGAGGCCTGTGAGCTGGCTGTTACCCATGGAGAAGGGCTGATACAGGTTATCGTTGGAGATTCCGAAGAAAGAACCTACAGCACATCCCTGGCATGCCCTGATCATGGAATCAGCATTGACGAGCTTGAGCCAAGGATGTTTTCCTTCAACAATCCACTGGGGGCATGTCCCGAATGTAAGGGTCTTGGCTTCATCAAGACAATTGATCCGGATCTCCTGATTCCCGACCAGAATCTGAGCATTCAGGAAAAGGCTTTGGGAAACGCCTTCTCAACAATGGAGTATACCAGCTTTTACTGGCAGGTAATAAGAGCTCTGGCAGACAAATACGATGCTGATATCACGCTGCCGTATAAGGACCTGCCGGAGAAATTCAAGCAGGTTCTTCTCTACGGAACAGGGGAAGAAAAGCTGAAGTACGACTACACAAACAGAAACGGCGATGTTCAGCACAGAAATCACTCCTTTGAGGGAATAATTCCCAATCTTGAAAGAAGATATCAGGAGTCAAATTCAGACTGGATAAAGGGTAAAATAGAGGAGCTGATGAATACCGCCGAATGTACCGCCTGCAGGGGCAGAAGGCTAAGACCGGAGCTACTGGCGGTGACAGTGGGAAACAAGAATATCTCTGAATTCTGCGATATGTCAGTTGCGGAGGCAATAGAATTCCTTGATACAGTAGAGCTGTCGGAAATGCACAGGAAGATAGCAGCGGAGGTTATCCGGGAAATCAGGAGCAGACTTCAGTTTCTGTCAAATGTGGGACTTGACTATCTGACACTTTCCAGAGCAGCCAGAACCCTGTCAGGGGGAGAGTCCCAGAGAATCAGACTGGCTACACAGGTAGGTTCCGGGCTTGTTGGAGTCACATACATACTGGACGAACCGAGCATCGGCCTTCATCAGAAGGATAACGAAAAGCTCCTTAAATCCCTGAGGGGCCTTACGGATCTGGGGAACTCTCTGATTGTTGTTGAACATGATGAGGATACCATGTATGCCGCAGACCATATAGTGGACATAGGACCTGGAGCGGGAATCCACGGCGGAGAACTGGTGTGTCAGGGAACTGTGGATGAGATAATTGCATGCGAGAGATCGGTGACAGGCCAGTACCTGAGCGGCAAGAAAAAAATAGAGGTTCCGGTGGCAAGACGAGAGGGAAACGGCAAGTTCATCACCGTCAAGGGAGCAGCAGAGAACAATCTGAAGAATATAGATGTGGAATTCCCTCTGGGAAAGCTGATCTGCGTTACAGGTGTTTCAGGCTCCGGCAAGAGCAGTCTCATAAACGAGATTCTATATAAGGCTGTGGCAGGTGAAATGTACCGTGCCAAGGACAGACCGGGAAAGCACAGAGAAATAACAGGCCTGGAGAACATAGACAAAATCATTAATATCGACCAGCAGCCAATCGGCAAGACACCAAGGTCAAATCCCGCAACATACACCGGGGTGTTCACACATATAAGAGACCTCTTCGCTCAGCTGCCTGAGGCAAAGCTGAGAGGCTACGGCAAAGGCAGGTTCAGCTTCAATGTGAAGGGGGGCAGATGCGAGGCATGCAACGGCGACGGAATAATAAAAATAGAAATGCTGTTCCTGCCTGATGTATATGTTCCATGCGATGTATGCAAAGGCAAGAGATACAACAGAGAGACCCTGGAGGTAAAGTACAGGGGAAAGAGCATATTCGATGTGCTTGACATGAATGTAAGCGAGGCCCTGGAGTTTTTCAAAAACCACCCTTCCATAAGCAGACAGCTGCAGACACTGGATGATGTGGGCCTGGGCTACATCAAGCTGGGGCAGCCAAGCACACAGCTATCGGGGGGCGAGGCCCAGCGAATCAAGCTGGCATCGGAGCTTTCTAAGAGAAGCACGGGAAGAACTCTTTACATACTGGACGAACCTACCACCGGACTTCACTTCGCAGATGTGGACAAGCTGCTTCAGATGCTGAACAAACTTGTGGAGCAGGGCAATACGGTCGTGGTAATCGAACACAATCTGGATGTGATAAAATGTGCGGATCACATTATCGATCTGGGACCTGACGGGGGAGCCCGGGGCGGTAATATCGTGGCTGTTGGAACCCCTGAGGAAATCGCTGAAGCGGAGGGTTCATACACAGGAGAATTCCTGAAAAAAATACTGTAGACTTCAAGGGCAGAGTGAATAGAATAAGGCCTGTTGCTTTTGCTTTAATGTACTCTTTGTAGTATAATGTGGCAGATGGAAGGAGACTGGATAAAATGATTGAGAAACTAAACCTGACCATGCTGACTGACTTTTATGAAATTACCATGGCCAACGGATATTTCGAAGCGGGAATGACTGATGATATCGCATACTTTGATATGTTCTTCAGGAGAATTCCAGATGACGGGGGCTATGCCATAATGGCAGGGCTTGAGCAGGTGATTGAGTACCTGGACAGTCTTGAATTCACAGACAAGGACATCGAGTATCTCAGAGGAAAGGGAATATTTGATGACAGATTCCTGGAGTATCTGAAAAACTTTGAATTCACCTGTGATGTGTGGGCCGTTCCTGAGGGTACACCTATTTTCCCTTATGAACCTGTCATTACCGTTAGAGGACCTGTAATGCAGGCGCAGTTCGTGGAAACCATGATTCTGCTGCTGGTCAATCACCAGAGCCTTATTGCCACCAAGGCAAGCAGAATAGTGAGAGCTGCCCAGGGTCGTCCGATAATGGAGTTCGGAACGAGAAGATCTCACAGCACTACTGCAGCTGTATACGGCGCCAGGGCATCCTACATTGGCGGATGTGCGGGAACTGCATGTACCATTGCGGACGAGGAATTCGGAACACCTGCACTGGGAACCATGGCTCACAGCTGGGTTCAGATGTTCGACAATGAATAT
This sequence comes from Clostridiales bacterium, assembly GCA_022775805.1. GTDB lineage: Bacteria > Bacillota > Clostridia > Peptostreptococcales > Anaerovoracaceae > Lentihominibacter. The sequence continues at coordinate 4,927 of JALFKB010000125.1, read as the reverse complement.
GAGGCATTCAAGACCTATACGAAGATTTATCCTACAAATGCAACACTTCTGGTGGACACATACAATGTCTTGAAATCAGGTGTGCCTGCTGCCATAAAGGTGTTTAAGGAGCTGGATCCTCCAAACAAGGGAATCAGAATAGACAGCGGAGACATCGCATATCTCACAAAGAACGCCAGAAAGATGCTGGACGAGGCAGGTCTTGAGGATTGCAAGATTGTTATTTCCAATTCCCTTGACGAGTACATCATCAGAGATGTTCTCCTGGAGGGAGCGTGCATCGATTCCTTCGGAGTAGGTGAAAGACTGATAACAGCCAAATCGGAGCCTGTATTCGGAGGAGTATACAAGCTGGCCGCCCTGGAAAAGGACGGAGTGATGATTCCGAAAATCAAAATCAGTGAAAACATCGAGAAGATTACAAATCCGGGATTCAAAACAATCTGGAGACTCTTCGACAAGGATACCAACAGAGCCCTTTGCGATATTATCGCTCTGGACGAGGAGCCGGCACCGTCAGGAGATCAGTACGAGATTTTCGATCCGAATGCTGTATGGAAGCGCAAGACAATAACAAACTTCTACGCAAAGAACCTGCGGAGCCAGATTTTCAAAGGCGGAAAGAAGGTATATGAGAGCCCTGCAATAGACGAAATCAAGAAATACTGCAGAGAGCAGCTTGATCTGATGTGGGACGAAATGAAACGTTTCGAGAACCCTCAGACATATTATGTGGATCTGTCACAGAAGCTCTGGCAGCTTAAGCAGGATATGATTGCGGGAAACAAATAAGCAACTTACAAGGTAAAGGATTATATTAAAATGAGCTGCGGCACCATATCGGTGCAGCAGCTCATTTTGTTATTTCGTATTTCGTATAACTTTATCTGTTATCTCTTGTTTGATGCTCCCAGAACGTTCTTGATTTTGTGAGCAACCATTCCCTTGATGGCATCCCTTGCAGGTCCCAGATACTTTCTCGGGTCGAAATCAGCAGGGTGCTCAACCATGTATTTTCTGATTTCAGCAGTCATGGCAAGACGGAGGTCCGTGTCGATATTGACTTTGCAGACTCCGTACTTGGCTGCTTCTCTAATCATCTCTTCAGGAACTCCCTGGGCCCCCGGGATGTCTCCGCCGTACTCGTTGCACTTTGCAACAAATTCAGGAAGAACTGTGGATGCGCCGTGAAGTACAAGAGGTGTATCAGGTATCAGCTTGTTTATTTCTCTGAGTCTGTCGAAATCAAGGTACGGATCGCCTTTGAACTTGTAAGCGCCGTGGCTTGTTCCGATTGCAACGGCAAGGGAGTCAACTCCTGTTTTTTGAACGAATTCAGCTGCCTCTTCAGGAACGGTGAAAGTGGCATCTCTTGCGGAAACGTTTACGGCATCCTCAACGCCTGCCAGCTTGCCCAGCTCAGCTTCTACAACTACGCCGTGGGCATGGGCATATTCAACAACTTCCTTTGTTATTCTGATGTTTTCTTCAAATGGATGCTTGGAACCGTCAATCATTACGGAAGTGAAACCGTCATCAACGCATTTTTTGCAGATGTCAAAATCCTCACCGTGATCCAGGTGGAGACAGATGTCAACACCGGTATCCAGTATTGCAGCTTCAACGAGCTTGGTGAGATATGCAGGCTTGGCATACTTTCTTGCTCCGGCGGATACCTGGAGAATGAGTGGTGCGTTTTCCTGCTGTGCAGCTTCAACGATACCCTGTATAATTTCCATGTTGTTTACATTAAATGCGCCAACAGCGTAATCGCTCTTTAATGCCTTTGCGAACATTTCACTGGATGTAACTAATGCCATTTCGTCCTCCTTTACTGATCCTGCTCCGTGGAAGCTTCGGTTTTCTCTTCGCTATCCCTGTCGGCAGGCTGTGTTGTGGTAGTCTCTGTTGTAGTTTCCACAGTCTGGGTTGCCTGTGTTTTCTCAGACTGTTCAGCAAGTTTAGCCGGGTAGTCAACAATGGCACCTATGCGGTTCCAAATAAGAAGTCCGGCAAGAACAAGAATAACCAATACTATGATAATATCGTTCTTGTTGTAAAAAAAATCCTTCAATCTGTTCATAAATCATACTTCCTTTTTATACATAGATACAATAACACATTTTCGGGTTTTGCTCAAGCCACCAGTCTTGTAATAACCTGTATTTTTAGTGTATAATAACTTGGTTAGTGAGGCTGAGCTAAATGATAAAAGTTGAAATAACTTCAAACGACGGGGGGCAGAGGCTGGACAGGTTTCTGAAGAAGTACCTGAAGCGTGCACCTCTGTCTGCAATATATAAGATAATACGCAAAGACCTTAAGCTGAACGGCAAAAGAGCCAAAGAGGATACTCTGCTGAAGGATGGGGATGAGCTCGTTCTTTACATGGATGAGCAGCGCTTTGAGGAACTCACCGGACCGGTGAAGAAACACCGGGCAAGAAGGCAGTTCAAGGTGGCATACGAGGATGAGAATGTGCTCATTGTGATTAAGCCCAAGGGACTTCTGACACACGGAGATTCCAGAGAGAAGAAGAACACTCTCATGAATCAGGTGTGCGGATATCTTCAGGATAAGGGCGAATACGATCCCGCGGGAGAGAAGGTGTTTACGCCGTCTCCTGTAAACAGGCTTGACCGGAACACGACGGGTCTTGTAATTTTCGGCAAAACCGCCCCGGCCCTGAGACAGCTGACAGCCCTTATTCGCGAGAGGGAGGCTGTGTCAAAATATTATTTAACAATTGTGGCGGGCAGCTTCGATAAAGAGATGGTAATCGAGGAATCTCTTCTCAAGGATGAAAGACGAAACACCGTAAGCGTATCCGAGAGGGGACAGATATCCAAGTCCATAGTGCGTCCTCTGAAACAGACCGGGGACGGCAGGTTCTCCCTTGTTGAAGTGGAGCTTGTTACGGGAAGAACACATCAGATAAGAGCCCATCTGGCGGCGAAGGGATTTCCCCTTGCAGGGGATTCCAAGTACGGAGGGGGAGCGGCAGGCCGAAGGGCAAATGACATTGTAAGGGCTCTGGGCGTAACTACGCAGCTTTTGCATGCCGCAAGACTTGAGTTTGGAGATATAGATGAGGAATACACCGCATTGTCGGGTCTTGATAACCTGACTGTGACGGCGGAGATACCGGGAGAGTTTGATAGAGTATGGAGAAAACTGGAGCAAAAAAAGGAGAGTTTATAAAGGAGCTGCTGAAGGATTTTCTGGTAGCTATTGTTATCGTTTTCCTGATAACCCTTGTGATAAAGCCTACGATTGTTAAGGAAACGTCCATGCTTGATACTTTGCAGCCGAATAATTACCTTATTCTGAACAAGCTGGCCTATGTGGGAGACAGAAGCCCGGAGAGGGGCGACATAATCGTATTCGAATCGGAGCTTGAGAACGAGGACACCGGCAAGAACATGCTGCTGATTAAACGGGTTATCGGAATTGAGGGCGATGAGATTTCCTTCAGAGATAACCGGGTATACAGAAACGGCAAGCTTCTGAAGGAGGATTATGTCTGCAAATCCGATGAGACTCCCGTAACTTATCCCGAGGAAAGCTTCACCGTTGGAGAAGATGAAGTTTTCGTAATGGGGGATCACAGGCAGGTGAGCCGTGACAGCCGGTATCCAGAGGTGGGAATGGTAAGTGAAGATACTATAACGGGGAAGGCCTTTGTGAGACTGTTTCCATTTAATGAAATTGGCCTGCTGTAGCTGAAATTGAGGTAATGTGTTAGAATGAAGCTGGTAGCGAACAACAAAAAAGCCCGACATGATTATTTCATCGAGGAAACATATGAAGCAGGAATAGCTCTTACCGGCACGGAGATTAAATCCGTCAGACAGGGGAAGGTGAGCATCAAGGAAAGCTATGCTAAAATTTCCGGGGAGGAGGTTATTCTCCACGGAATGAACATCAGCCCCTACGAGCAGGGTAACAGATTTAACGTGGATCCCTTAAGGGAGAGGAAGCTTTTGCTCCACAAGCGTGAAATCAGGAAGCTTATTGGATATACCACCCAGGAGGGACTCACCCTTGTACCTTTGAGAATGTACATTAATGACAGGGGCAAAGCCAAGGTTGAGCTTGCTGTGGCAAGGGGTAAGAAAAACTACGACAAGAGACACGACATCGCCAAGCGTGATGCGGAGAGAAGAATGCAGCAGGCAAGGAGAAAATGATGCAGGATTTATTCAACAAGATAGGCAAATTCGCAGGTGCGGCAGCTGAAACAGCAACAAGCAAAGCCGAGGAAATGCGTGAAATCAACAAGATCAAGAGCGAACAGAATGACATGAAAAACGAGTACTCATCGGTTAAGAAAAAGCTGGCGGACTATGTTTTCAAGAAGTATCAGGACGGAACTCTTGAGGATGAAACTCTTAAGGAATTCTGCTCCAAAATGCAGGAACTGAGAGATTCCATCGACGCTCTGGATGAGGACATCAAGGAAGTCAAGAGAGACTACGAGGAAAAGGCTGCTATCAGAGCGGAGGAAAGAAACAGACTGTAAACACCGGAGATGGGTCGTGTATTCCGGCTCCTCTCTGATGATAATACATGGGGATGTTAAGGTTTCGACGGGGGTGTGGAAACCGGATAAGCGAGCCGAAGTTGCCAGTCTTCGTAAAAAGGGCACGTTAAAGATAAACGCTAAAACTAACAACAATTACGCACTGGCAGCATAGTTCTGCCCCGCGCGTCAGCCGCTGTTCACCTGCAGGCAGCGTAACTGACGTCAATCATGCAGGAAACCTTAGGGTGAGTTCCCGGTAGCTCTAAGGACCCACGGGATAGCTGATTCTGCAGTCTGCCTATGGACGGCAGAAGAGGCGAAACAATAAATCATGGGCTGCGCTCGGAGAAATTCCGGTGAAAATGCTTTCGGACACGGGTTCGATTCCCGTCATCTCCACCA
>JALFKB010000118.1 GCA_022775805.1 Clostridiales bacterium | reverse complement strand
GGCCGGCCGGACTGCCAAACGAGGCTCTGCTGTCGGTGAAAGAATCACCGGCCGGCATGGAATCCCCATCTGAATCGGCATTATCCGGCCGTTGAATCGCGTTTGGTTCCAGTATTTTCAGTATGTTTTTTTCAGGCACATTGGCGGATTGAAATCCGGTGCCGTATCCCAGTTTAATATTCATAGATGAATCATAACATTTTTTAAGGATTTCTTTCAATAATTATGAAGAAAGTTATGCTATTATTAATTGGGAAATGAACGAAAATAGAAGAAAATCTGAACAAAAAACAGAGAGATAACTTCGAAATTTTATGAAAAAAGCAAAGCATGTTAAAAGCAAAGCAGGGAGGGTTTTGCTGACTGCAGCTGTGGCAGCTATCGCATTTGCGGGAGTAATTTTTGTATATGTGCTGTAGAGCTGGGATGTGTTTTAGCGGTGAGAGAAATCCTGAGAATGTATCTCAGTTTTATCAGGAAGAGGAGGATTCGCTGGATGGTGTGGTGGTAGGCTCAAGCGCCGCTTACAGGTATTGGCGCCCGCCTGAGGCATTTAACAGGCATGGATGGCGGTGTATTGCTACGGGGTTCAGAGCATGCCGATTTTTTCTGTGAGGTACTACATTGACAGTATATTAAAGACCCAGGATCCGGAGTTCATTGCCATTGAAATGCGGTCCACCACGAAGAATCCTGATGTCTATCACGCTGGCCATGTGCGCACGGCAGTTAACAGATTGCCGAATTCAATTGAAAGAACGAAAATTCTTGCAGGATTCATGATATTTGATATCCAGCACAACACGAACATCAGCAAGCTGCAGTCAACGTACGGGTTGCCTGAGGATAACGGAAGAGGTGAGAATTCAGAGAAGCTAATCGCACATGCAGGGAAATACAAAGGCTGGATTCCGTATTCAGTGAACAGCTCTTTGAAGCTTGAGGAACCGGATGAAGTAAAAGGGGTAAGAAAAATAGATAAATACTACGAAGAAGATTTGATTGATCTGCTTGAGTACTGCGATGGAGTCGACTGGGAGAAGTCCTACAGGCAGCTGATGGAACAGTTCACCTGAGGCAGGAGCTAAGCATCTAAGGAAGGACAAATTCAGGAAGGACAAATACGAAAGAACAAATAAGAAAGGATAAATAAGTAAGAGACAAATAAGGGGTGACAATACAAAGGGACAATTAAGAAACGACAATAAAGAGCAGCTGCGCCGATTCGGCGTAGCTGCTCTATTATATGGTCTATTTAAGTTTCAAAGTCCGTGCTTAGATCATTGCATCTACTGCATCCAGTACCTTGTCAACAATTGCCATCTGCTCTCTCAGTTCTTCCTCAGTGATGATGAGAGGAGGAGTTACTACGAACATGTTCTCGTGTGAATATGTCCAGAATCCGTCAGCCTTCAGCATTCCGATAATCTTAGGCATAATGCCTTCAGGGTCCTTGCCGAACGGTACCAGCGGTTCCTTTGTAGCCTTGTCCTTAACCAGCTCGATAGCTGAGAACAGACCGATGTGTCTAACCTGTCCAACGCAAGGGTGCTTTTCTACATAGCCGTCAAGAATGTCAGCCAGAACCTTGCTGGTAACCTTCATCTTGTTTTCAATGTCCTGATCCTTGTATTCCTTGATAGTTGCTACTGCAGCAGCACAACCCATCGGATGAGCTGAGTAAGTAAGTCCGCAGCCGATTGAAGTCTCGTCGAAGAACTTAGCGATTGCAGGAGTTACAACTACGCCGCCGAGAGGAACATAACCGCAGGTTACGCCCTTTGCAAATGTAATCATGTCAGGCTGATATCCGAAGTTCATGTAAGCGAAAGCCTTACCTGTTCTGAACCATCCAGCCATAACTTCGTCAGCTACCATCAGGATATCATACTTGTCGCAGAGAGCTCTAACGCCCTGGTACCACTTAACAGGAGCGATGAGAACGCCGTTTGAACCAACTACTGATTCCAGCCAGATTGCAGCAATCTGTTCAGGTCCTTCGTACAGGATCTGGTTTTCCAGCAGTTCAAGGTAGAAATCTGCAACTTCGTCGTCATTTGCAAAGCTGCAAGCCTTTGGAGCTCTGTAAGCATAAGGTCCGTCATACTTAACGAATCCAGGGCCGCCCGGCTCGTTAAAGAAGTGTCTTGGCTCACCGGTCAGCATGCCTGCGCCTGCGGATGAACCGTGGTAGCATCTGTACTGTGAGAAAATCTTCTGCTTGCCAGTGTACTGACGAGCGATCTTGATAGCGTTTTCGTTAGCTTCTGCACCGGCATTGGTGAAGAATACCTTTGATCCTTCAGGGAATCCTGAAATGTTTACTACTGCTTCAGCAGCATCTGCTCTGCAGTCCATTGCGAAAGCAGGTCCCATGAACGGAATCTTGTTAGCCTGTTCAACGATAGCATCGATGATAGCTCTGTTGCCGTGTCCCAGGTTTGAGTTAACCAGCTGTGATGACATGTCTGCATACTTCTTGCCGTCTTCGTCCCAGAAGTAGATGCCTTCAGCCTTAGTAACAACGATTGGATTCAGTGCGCCCTGAGCGGACCATGAATGAATGTTATACTTTAAATCTTTATCTTTAATTGCTGACATTTTAATTCTCCTTAATCAACATGATTGGGGAGGGGAAGACCCTCCCCAAATATTAGTTCAGATTGTTTCGTTAATTACAGACATCCTAATCAACTGTAAGTTTGATTAAGCATCAACCTTAGCGATTACTGAAGCGTCGATGAAGTCTTCAACCTTAGCAGGCTTCCAGTTAGGAATCTCTCTTGAAACGTAAGTGTAGTTCAGCAGGTCTGCGAATGTAGCGTTGTGTGATACGCTGTTTCCGCCCCAAGTACCGCAGCCCAGAGTCATTGATACAGGGAATCCGCAAGTCCATCCACCGGAGTTAACGAGGCACTGTGCCTGGTTAACAACGCACTTAGTTACAGGAGCAGCCATAGCCAGCTTTTCTACGTCAGCAGGGTCATTTGTGTGGATACCGCAGCTGTGGCCCTTACCCTGGTAGTTCAGGCAAGCCATGAGCTTAGCGATTGCTTCGTCCAGATCCTTAGCCTTCTGTACGCCTGATACAGGTGAAAGCTTTTCGCCGCCGAACGGGTGCTCAAGTGATGCGCCGTTTTCTTCAGCCATCAGTACGCAGGTTCCTGCAGGAACGTCGATTCCGGCGATCTCAGCAATCTTCTCAGCGTTCTGAGCAACGATAGCTCTGTTCAGCACGTGATCGTTTGGAGTGTTAGGCCACATAGCAACCTGCAGCTTCTTCTTGTCTTCTGAACCTTCCTTGCAGAGGTATGCTCCGTGAGCTTCCATTTCCTTGATGAATTCATCGTAGCAGTCTTCGAATACGATGATGTTATTTTCAGTTGAGCATGAAGTTGCGTTGTCGAACTTCTTTGACTTTGTGATGAGCTCAGCAACCTGCTTCATAGGAGTCTTGCCTGTTACGATTGATACGCAGTTACCAACACCTACGCCGATAGCAGGAGTACCTGATGAGTAAGCTGCCTCAACCAGTGCTTCGCCGCCTGTTGCCAGGATGAAGTCACACTGCTTCATCATTTCCTGTGAAGTTTCAAGCTTTACAGCTTCAGGAGCGCAAGTCTGTACCAGATCTTCAGGATATCCCAGCTTCTTCAGGACAGCTCTGATTTTATCTACGATTACTACGTTCAGCTTCTTGCACTTAGGGTGTGGTGCGAGAATGATAGCATTTCTTGTCTTCAGTGCCATGTTTGACTTAACGATTGGAGTTGCTTCTCCGTTAGTTACAGGCATGATACCGGCAACAACGCCCATTGGCTTTGCATAAGCCTGCATTCCTGTTTCAGGATTCTCCTCTACCAGACCTACAGTCTTCTTGTCCTTCATCTGGAGGTATGAACCCCAAACCTTACCGATAATCTTTGATTCCTTGTCAGCAGGAATACCCATGCCTGATTCCTCAACCAGCATTTCTGCAAACATCTTGATGTTTTCAGGCTTAGTCATTTCATAAGTTACAGCTGCAGTCATCAGATCGCAATCTTCCTGAGTGAAGTTCTCAGCAACTGCCTGAGCTGCTCTAGCTTTTTCTACTAATCCAGCTACATATTCTTTTGCGTTGAAATCTGCCATTTTTAAAATCCTCCTTATTATTAATTAAAAAATGGTTATACTTTTTCGGTGGGCAGAGCTGCAAAAACCTGCAGACCCCTTTGAACCCACGTTACTATAATGCATCGTTCGTGCCAAAACGTGGAATTCATCGTGCAAAGGCAGCTTGAATGCTTATGAAACCTCCTAAAACGTTGAAATTTCAACACTTTTCCGTGTATTTAAAAATGCACATAAATTGTATTCGCAAAAAAACAACCCTTGAAAATAGCCAGGAAAAACAATAAGTGATACAAAAATGTATCACTTAAAATCGAGTTTAGGACAATTCCTGTCAAAATGCGTTATTTCAATAGGTCCGGAGGCTTTGATTCATACATGAATCGCTGATGCAAAAATGTATCGCAATCACCCACAGGTGAGCTGTTTTACATGTCACTTTACGAGACCGTACTTGTTAAGCTTCCTGACAACCGTAGGCTGGCTCACCTTGAGAACTCTGGCGATGGCTCTGGTGGATTTGTAATTTTCCAGGGCCCGGCTCAGAATTTCCTTTTCCGCCCGCTCCAGTGCGGCAGCCAGGGATGTATCGGCATAATTAATCTGATTATCCTCTGCAGCTTCCTTTATGAAAATAAAAATGTCATCCTCTGTGATAACGTTGTGTGAGGTTGTTATCACAAGTCTCTCAATAATGTTCTGAAGCTCCCGGATGTTGCCCGGCCAAGGATATTTAAGCAGTATCGAAAGGGCATCGGGGCTTATGGATTTTGTTTCCCCAAGCTCCCGGTTGCACCGTGCTATGTTCATCTGAATGAGAGGTATAATGTCTGCCGGTCTTTCCCTCAGGGCAGGAACATTAATGGGAACTACATTCAGCCTGTAGTAAAGATCCTCCCTGAACCTGCCCTCCTTAACAAGCTCCTCAAGATTTCTGTTTGTGGCGGAGATTATTCTCACATCCACAGGAATGGGCCTGGTTCCTCCAACCGGAGTTATCTGCCTTTCCTGTATAACCTGAAGCAGTTTAACCTGAAGATTCAGGGGGAGCTCGGATATTTCGTCAAGAAAAATGGTTCCGTCCTGAGCTGCTTCAAAGAGCCCCTGCTTGCCGTCAGCTCT
>JALFKB010000092.1 GCA_022775805.1 Clostridiales bacterium | reverse complement strand
CCGATTACTCCTGCAACGTTAGGGCCCATTGCATGCATCAGCAGGAAGTTAGTAGGATTGGCCTTCTGGCCTTCAACCTGCGATACACGAGCAGCCATCGGAACCGCCGATACACCGGCAGATCCTATGAGCGGATTTATCGGTGTCTTTGACAGAACATTCATCAGCTTGGCAATCAGTACACCTCCTGCGGTACCGAAACAGAATGCCAGTACTCCCAGAATTACGATCTTGATTGTTGCCCAAGTCAGGAATGTAGTTCCTGTAGCTGAAGCTCCAACGCATGTACCCAGCAGAATTACCAGGATATTTGAAAGTGCGTTGGACGATGTGTCTGACAGACGAGCTGTTCTGCCGCTTTCCTTGAACAGGTTACCCATCATAAGCATACCGATAAGCGGTGCTACTGAAGGCAGCAGCAGAGCAATTACAACTGTTACTGCTATAGGGAAGAGAATCTTTTCTCTCTGAGATACTGTTCTCAGCTGGCTCATCTTTATCTGACGTTCTTGCTCAGTTGTCAGCGCCTTCATGATAGGCGGCTGAATGATAGGAACAAGCGCCATGTACGAGTATGCTGCCACCGCAATAGGTCCAACCAGATGGTCAGCAAGCTTAGTTGTCAGATATATTGCTGTAGGGCCGTCCGCACCGCCGATGATTCCGATTGAACCGGCCTCCTGTGCATTGAATCCCAGAGCAATCGCCGCGAAGAACGCAAAGAATATACCAAGCTGTGCTGCTGCACCCATGAGCAGGGACTTAGGATTGGCAATAAGCGGACCGAAGTCTGTCATGGCACCTACACCAAGGAATATCAGCGACGGCAATACAGGTTTCAGCATATAGAATATGGAGAAAATACCTGCATCTGCCAATTCATTGGAATTGGTGATACCCTCGTGAACAATATCATTCAAGAATATTCCTGTCATAGGCAGGTTTGATAAAAGCATACCAAATGCAATTGGTACCAGCAGCAGCGGTTCAAATCCGTGTTTTATTGCGAGATACAGGAAGAACAGCGCCACTACAATCATGATTCCGTTCTGGTATCCGAAGTTGGCGATGCCGGTGGATTCCCAGAAGTTAAGTAATGTTTCGCCTATTGCGCCCATAAGTTTTGCCTCTCTTCAACAAAGATAATATGTTACTTTCCTGATGCAGAAACTGCACCGGGACACGGCAATGCAACAGCATCACCGGTAAAATCTTATCACAAGGTTTTGCGGTATACAACCGATTTCGGGGCAAAACACCAAAAATATTGTATACACGATTTCAGACCTTCGTATACACGATTTCGCCCCGCTGCATACACTATTTCAGCCCTTTCATGGTCAGTCCCACCCGCTGTTTATCGTAATCTATTTTGATAATCTTCACCTTCACGGTGTCCCCAACGGAGACAACTTCCATAGGGTGTTTAATATAACGATCTGACATTTCGCTGATGTGAACCAGGCCGTCATTCTTCACGCCGATATCCACGAAGGCGCCGAAATCCACAACATTGCGCACCGTTCCCTCAAGCTCCATGTCTATCTTCAAATCCTCAAAGGATCTGACATCATTTCTGAACACCACCTCCGGAGCATCCTCACGGGGATCCCGTCCCGGCTTCTTCATTTCAGCGATGATATCAGTCAGGGTAGGAACGCCCACCGACAGGGTTTCCGCAAGCCTCTCTACGGCCTTTTTCATATCACGCCTGCCGCTGTTTCCTGCGATTTCAGCCAGATCCTTAAGGCTTTTGGTTCTCCTGCCTGCCGCCTCTGATGCACCGAATTTTTCCCATATCCTGTCATCAATATCCCTGAAGCCGGTGGCGCCTGAATCAGCTGAAGCGAGCTGCGCCCTGTCATACCCCAGAAGCTCAAGCATGGCCTCCGCAGCATCGTAGCTTTCAGGATGAACCGCTGTATTATCCAGCGGATTCCTGCCTCCGGCAATTCTAATGAAGCCTGCGCACTGCTTGAAAGTCTTTTCTCCCAGCTTCGGAACCTTCTTCAGCTGGGCTCTTGATGCGAAGGGACCGTTTTCCTCACGATAGGCAACAATGTTTCTGGCAATACCCATGTTGATTCCCGCCACATATGACAGCAGGGACGGAGAAGCTGTGTTCAGTTCAACTCCCACTCTGTTTACACAATTCTCCACAACATCCGCCAAAGCTCCCTCAAGAAGGCTCTGGTTAATATCATGCTGATACTGCCCCACGCCAATGCTCTTGGTCGGAATCTTCACCAGCTCAGCCAGAGGATCCTGAAGCCTCCGCCCCAGGGACATGGCACCTCTCACCGTAACGTCAAGATCCGGATATTCCTCCGTAGCCAGCTTTGATGCGGAATAAACGGATGCGCCGGCCTCATTGACAATTGTGTACCTCACTTCAGGACACTCCTCCCTGATGAAGGATGCCACAACCTCCTCCGTCTCTCTGGATGCGGTGCCGTTTCCTATTACTATAGTATTGATATTGTATTTTGTCACAAGCTTCTTGAGGGTGGCTCTGGTTTTGGCGATTTCCTTCCTAGGCTCCGTAGGATACACCGTGGTGTAGGCCTTGAGCTTGCCTGTTTCATCAATAACGGCAACCTTGCAGCCTGTACGGTATCCCGGATCGATGGCAATCACCCTGGCGCCCTTCACCGGAGGAACCATCAGCAGCTTCTCGGTATTGCGTGCAAATACCTTCACCGCCTCAGCCTCTGCCCTCTCCGTCAGCTCGCCTCTAAGCTCCCTCTCCAGGGAAGGAGCCATAAGCCTCTTGTAGGCATCCTTCACCGTATCGCGCAAAAGCACTTCAACGGGGCTTCCCTCTCTGATTCCTGCAGCTTCACCTATCAGTGCCTCCATCTTTTCAACATCTGTCACAACCTTGACCTTGAGCTTCTTTTCTTTTTCCCCTCTGTTAATGGCAAGTATTCTGTGGTTCGGTATCCCGGATATTCCTTCGCTGTATTCGTAGTACATCTCGTATACAGACTTCTCCTCCGGATCCGTTCCCTCGGTGGTAATAACCCCTGTTTTTCGCGTCGCCTCACGGATCATCCCTGTGATTTCCGGATCCTCGGCAATTCGTTCCGCAATAATATCACAGGCGCCCTGAAGGGCATCCTCTTCCCCCGGAACCTCCTGAGACAGGAACTCCGAAGCATCCGGCATCTTCTCCTGCTGCAAAAGCAGGTCAGCCAGTGGTTCAAGTCCCCTTTCTCTGGCCTTGGAGGCTCTGGTTGCCTTCTTTTTCTTAAATGGCTTGTACAGATCCTCCACCCTCTGGAGAACCTCTGCTCCGGCTATCTGCTGACGCAGCTCCTCTGTAAGCTTGCCCTGCTCATCAATTAGCCTTGTCACCTCTTCCTTGCGCTCCTCAAGATTGCGAAGATAAATCAATCTCTCATTCATGTCACGGAGAACCTCATCGCTTAGACCTCCCGTTGCTTCCTTCCTGTATCTCGCTATGAATGGAATGGTGTTTCCCTCGTCAATGAGCTTAACAGTCTGTTCCACCTGAGAATTTCTTACACGGAATTCCTCCGACAGTTTTTTAAGTATGTCCATTTCGCCTCCTGCATCCAACTGCAATCAATCGTATAAAAAACGCCGGACCGTCGCCGGCGTTTCATCTTATTATCAGGTTCCTTTACTATCAGTCCTTCTGCTTCAGTTTCTCGTTAATGAAGTAGTCAATGTCTCCATCCATAACAGCCTGAACGTTTCCCACCTCGGCATTTGTTCTGTGGTCCTTCACCATTGTATATGGCTGGAAAACATATGACCTTATCTGACTGCCCCAGGTAATCTGGTTGTAATCACCCTTCAGCTCGTTGAGAGACTCCTTCTCCTCCTTCTCCTTCAGCTCAATCAGCTTGGACATGAGCATTTTCATGGCGTATTCCCTGTTCTGCATTTGGGATCTCTCATTCTGGCAGGTTACAACTATGTGGGTCGGAATGTGGGTTATTCTTACAGCTGAATCCGTCATGTTTACGTGCTGTCCCCCTGCTCCTGAAGCCCTGTAGGTGTCGATTCTCAAATCCTCCGGATTTATCTCCACCGTGGTATCGTATTCGATTTCCGGCGTAACATCAAGGGATGCGAAGGAGGTGTGCCGCCTTCCTGAGGAATCAAAAGGAGATATTCTCACCAGCCTGTGAACACCCTTCTCATTCTTGAGGTATCCGTAGGCGTAGTCCCCTTCAACAAGAAGTGTTGCGCTCTTTATTCCCGCCTCGGTATCATCGTTCATGTCCATAAGCTTGTACTTGAAGCCCCTCTTCTCGCACCATCTCGTGTACATTCGGAAGAGCATCTCCGCCCAGTCCATGGCCTCTGTTCCTCCGCTGCCTGCGTGAACGGAAATAATCGCGTTGTTCCTGTCGTATTTCTCGTTCAGCAGGGTCTTCAGCTTCATGTTTTCAAGATCCTTATCAAGCTGCTCCTTCTGACTTATGGCTTCCGCTGCGGTTTCCTCATCCTCCGCCTCCTCGGCCATCTCTATCATCACAAGGAGATCCTCAAGCTCGGACTGAAGTCCCTCAAGCTCCGAAAGGCTGTCCTCCAGGGACTTCTTTTCCTTCATGACCTTCTGGGCCTTCTCCTGGTTATCCCAGAATCCGCTCTCCATGGTCTCCTTCTCCAGCTCCGCTGCCTTTGCACGGAGTTCCTCCGGCTTCATGGCTTCGGCAGTCTCCCTGAGGGATTCCTTTAATGCCGGTATTTCACTTTTTAATTCATCAAGTATTATCATCAATTTCTCCCGACTGACACCGGTCCCGCCACCGCAGGTTCCGGCTGTTTCTACTGATTTCTGCCGCAGCAGTGCTTGTACTTCTTGCCGCTGCCGCATGGACAAGGGTCGTTTCTTCCCACCTTAGGCTGATCCCTTCTTACGGTTTCCTGCTTTCTCGCCCTTTCAGGAGCAGCTGCCGCCGCCGGAGCATCACCCATGGAAACGCTGCCTCCGCCTCTTCTCTGCCTTGCGGCTGCAGCCTGCATTTCATCGTCCCGGAACTCATCCTTTCTGGTCTGGCCTGTTCCGATAACATCCTTACGTTCGGAGTGAGTTGTAACTGTTACATTGTAGCAGTATCTCACAAATTCCTCCTGAATGGATGCAATCATCAGCTCAAACATGGCGAAGCCCTCGTGGGCATATGCCGCTGCAGGATCTTGTCCTCCAAGGCCTCTCAGGCCGATTCCGCTCTTAAGCTGATCCATAGCGTCAATGTGATCCATCCACTTGCTGTCAACAACACGGAGGAGAATCATTCTTTCCACTTCTCTGAGCCTGTCGGCACCGATTTCCTTTTCCTTTTCGTCGTAGAGCTCGCTGAACTCCTCGTAGAGACCCTGCTTCAGGGATTCCGCATCCATGTCGGCCAGATCCTCGCTGTCAAATGCCAGAGGCTCGAAGCTGCCGGTGATATTCTGCAGCCCCTTGTTCATAGTATCGAAATCCCATTCCTCCGGATACTTCGACGCAACAACAATCGGATCAACAACCTCGTCTATAAGCTTGCGAACCATCATGTCAAGATCCTTTCTCAGATCCTCACCGAAGAGAACCTTCTTTCTCTCTCCGTAGATGATTTCCCTCTGCTTGTTCATTACATTGTCATACTGCAGGACGTACTTTCTGATGCCGAAGTTTCTTCCTTCCACCTTCTTCTGGGCATTCTCTATCTGCTTCGTAATCATGCCCGACTCGATGGCTTCGTTTTCCTCCACGCCCAGCTTCTGAACGATGGCCTGCATCCTCTCTCCGCCGAAGAGACGCATGAGATCGTCCTCCATTGAAACGCAGAACTGGGTAAGTCCCGGGTCTCCCTGACGTCCCGAACGACCTCTCAGCTGGTTGTCAATACGCCTGGATTCGTGACGCTCGGTGCCTATTATGCAAAGGCCTCCAAGCTGTCTTACCCTCTCCTGTTCAGGAGCAAGCTCTTCCTTGTACTTTTCAAGAAGCTCACGGAATTTATCCCTTGCTGCCAGAAGCTCACCGTCATCGCTCTGAACGAAGGATGTTGCGAAGGCAATCTGCTCCGGCGTGTACTCAAGGCGAGCCATTTCTGCCTTTGCAAGGAACTCGGGATTTCCTCCCAGGATGATGTCGGTACCACGACCGGCCATGTTGGTTGCTATTGTAATGGCGCCCTCACGACCTGCCTCAGCTACTATCTGAGCTTCCTTCTCGTGATGCTTGGCGTTGAGAATGTTAAAGTTCTTCACGCCGCGCTTTCTCAAGGCATCCGCAATCATCTCGGACTTTTCTATTGATATTGTACCTACCAGAACAGGCTGACCCTTTTCGTGGGCCTCAACAACTCTGTCAACGATGGCATTGTATTTGCCCCTTTCAGTAGGATATACTGCGTCTTCAACATCCTGACGGGCAACAGGCTTGTTCGTGGGAATCACCACAACGTCCATGTTGTAGATATCCGTGAATTCTCCCTCTTCAGTCTTGGCTGTACCTGTCATTCCCGCCAGCTTCTGATACATTCTGAAGTAGTTCTGGAGGGTTATTGTTGCCAGGGTCTTGCTCTCGGAGCGGACGCTTACGCCCTCCTTGGCCTCTATCGCCTGGTGAAGTCCGTCGCTGTACCGTCTTCCGAACATCATACGGCCTGTAAACTCATCAACGATGATGATTTCTCCGTCTCTTACAACATAGTCCACATCCCTCTTCATCATGTTTCTGGCCTTGAGAGCCTGCATTACATGGTGGTTGATTTCCATATTGTCGGGATCGGAAAAATTCTCAATTCCGAAGAAGCCCTCGCACTTTGCCACACCATCCTCGGTAAGGGAAATCTGATTATCCTTCTCGTCAACTGTGAAGTCCCCTGTTTCAACCTTAGTGTCAGGATCCTTCGTGCCCTTAACAAGGGTCTTAACGAAGCTGTCCGCTCTCCTGTACATGTCCGTGGACTTGTCGCCTCTTCCGGAAATGATAAGAGGTGTTCTGGCTTCGTCGATTAGGATGGAGTCAACCTCGTCCACTATGGCGAAGTTCAGTTCCCTCTGCATCATCTGCTCCCTATAGGTGACCATGTTGTCCCTCAGGTAATCGAAACCGTATTCGTTGTTTGTTCCGTATGTGATATCTGCTCTGTAGGCGGCGCGTCTCTCCTCCTCGGATATTCCGTGGATTACGCAGCCCACCGTAAGTCCCAGGAAGGTATAGAGCTTGCCCATCCACTCCATGTCTCTCTTTGCCAGGTAATCGTTTACCGTCACAACGTGGACGCCCTTTCCCTCAAGGGCATTCAGATATGCGGGAAGGGTTGCCACAAGGGTCTTACCTTCACCGGTCTTCATCTCGGCTATTCTTCCCTGATGAAGAACGATTCCTCCTATTACCTGTACTCTGAAGTGTTTCATTCCCAGGGCTCTGTAGGCTCCCTCCCGGCAAACCGCAAAGGCCTCCGGCAGGATGTCGTCAAGGGTTTCACCCTCAGCAAGTCTCTGCCTGAACTCCTCTGTCTTTGCTCTCAGCTCACCGTCGGAGAGCTGCTGCATGGCTTCATCATATGCCATGACCTTGTCGGCAATCTTCGACACCTTCTTTACTTCTTTTTCGTTAAGATCTCCAAATACCTTTTCAAGTAATCCCATTACTTCTCCTCTGTCCTTTCTTCTGCATCTTCAACAACCAGATTTATCTCGATGGATTTTCTCTCATCTGCCTTGGTGACTCTCACCTTGAGTCTCTTATCTTCCATCACCGTTTCGAATCTGTCATCCTTCTTCGGCAGATGATCCAGCTCCAAAGCCACCCATCCGTTAACGGTCCTAGCCTCCTGAATTTCTTCATCAATGTCAAAGTAATCCAGAACCTTTTCGATGTTGGCGCTGCACTGCACCCGGTAGCTTCCGTTCTGCAAAGGCATTATCTCCTTGTTCAGAATCACATCGTACTCGTCATATATTTCCCCCACCAGTTCTTCGATAATGTCCTCCATTGTCACAAGCCCTGAGGTTCCGCCGTACTCATCTATCACTATTGCCATATGAGTATTCAGCTTCTGCATTTTCTTCAGTAAATCGAATATCTTAATGGTGGCTGCCACAAATACAACCGGCGCCACGTAGTCCGAGATTGATTTATCCGTTCCCGCAACGTGGTAGTGAAAATCCTTCTGATTTATCACCCCCATGATCTTGTCGATTTCGTCCTCGTATACAGGAAGTCTCGAATAACCTGTCTGCTCGAATATCTCAGCCAGCTCCTCCTTGCTGCAGTTCACCTCCACAGCCACCATCTCAGGTCTGGGAGTCATAACATCCTCCGCCGTCAGATCGTCGAACTCGATTGCGTTCTGTATAAGCTCGCTTCTCTCCTCGTTGATGCCTCCTCCTGTTTCGGCCTCCTCCACCATGGTAAGGAGCTCCTCATCGGTGATTTTATCCTCTCCACCCAACTTGAATATTCTTGTTACAAGCTTCTTCCACTGGGTAAACACGTAGTTTATAGGAGTGAGAATCATCATCAGAAAGCTTATTACAGGTGCCGAGAATTTCGCAAAGCTTTCCGGCTTTTCCTTGGCTATGTTCTTCGGAGTTATCTCACCGAAAATCAGAACCACAATTGTAATTACAACTGTTGAAACCGCTGCTCCCTTTTCTGCCATGATTCCTACAAACAGCACCGTTGCAATGGCTGTCATGGCTATGTTTACAACGTTGTTTCCTATCAGGATTGTTGTCAGCAGCTTGTCGTATTTTTCTGTGAGTTCCAGCACCTTAGCTGCCTTTGCATCTCCGTCTGCTGCCATGGTCTTGAGTTTTATTTTGTTTACTGATGTGAATGCCGTCTCCGTGGCGCTGAAATATGATGAGAACAGTATCAGAACTACGATTGCTATTATCTGTCCTGTCATTAACCGGTTGCCTCCCCCTTGATAGTGTTATTGTTCTTCGTTTATTTCTTCTATGTTATCGCCGTTTACAATGCATATGGCTTCTACTCTGTTCCTGATACCCATTTTTCTGAAGATGTTGTACACATGTGTCTTGACTGTGCTCTCGGAGAGAAACAGCAGCTCGGCTATTTCACGGTTGCTCCTTCCCCGATACATCAGCATCAGAATCTCCCGTTCTCTCTTGGTGAGTCCGAATTCATCCCCTGTTCTTTCGATACGCACCTCCGGGCTGACTGAAGGGACCGAATCCACACCCTCTTCACTCACAATGAATGCCGGCTTGAAAATCGTCTTGTACACATATACAAGTGCCGAGGCTGCCAGAGTCAGCCAGAATACAACCGTAAGATCAAGCGGTGCCCTGATAAACGGGCTGTTTCCCCAGTACACCGAGGTTTCTCCCCAGAAATATGATATGTAGTTCCACATAAGCACTGCCGTGCAAAGGGTCATGAAGTACAGGTTGAGTCTCTGGTTGTCCACCGCCGCATATACGATGTAGGCCCCGGACAGGGTAACTGCAGCAACAATGAGTATCATGTCTGTCAGCAGCAGCATCCACTTCATTGTGTAGAAGTAGTCCACGCTGGTGGCCATGGTGAGTATCAGCCACAGGCTCGTGTAAAACAGAATATAGTTCTTTGTCATGCGCCCCAGAGGTTTCAGGGAATCCTTCTTCATGATGTTCTCCTGAACCACAATCCAGGCGTACATGGTAAGGGCAATGATGCAGTTGCCTATTCGCAGAACCTCAGTGCTTGAGAACATTCCCACAACATAATTGCAGTAGTATATTCCCAGGTCGTACATACATACAACAAACAGACCCATGAGGAATATCATCATGGCTCTGTTGTCTTTAGTTTTCTTTCTAATTTTCACCAGTACGCAGCATGTGAAGGATGCTCCCAGGAGAACCACACATGCCACATACAGAAATAGCATTGCTGATTTTGCAAACATATATCCCCTAACGTATTTCCTTACGCTTCAAAGGCATTGTATATGGCTTTGATGGCCTTATCGAAATCCTTTTCGTCAACACCTACTATGATGTTCATCTCGCTGGATCCCTGGTCGATCATGCGCACGTTTATGCCTGCCTTTGCAAGGGCGCTAAAGAGTGTGGCTGAGGTTCCCTTACGTGCAGCCATTCCCGCTCCCACAGTGGCAATGAGGGCAATGTCATGTACCACTTCAAGGGTGTCCGGCTTAAGCTGACGCTGTATGTCCTCTACGATTTCATCCAGCCTGCCGTTTACCATCCTGTTGTCAATAACCACTGACATGGTGTCAATGCCCGTTGGAAGATGTTCTATGGTTATGTCATTGTCCTCCATGATGCCCGACAGCTTTCTGATGAAGCCCTTTTCTCCGGCCATGTGGCTCTTGTATACGCCGATGACTATGAAGCCCTTCTTTCCTGCAATTCCCGACACCACCTGGTTTGATGCCGCATTCGGCTTGGCAGTTATCATCGTGCCCGGATCCTCCGGTCTGTTGGTGTTTCTGATGTTGATTGGAATGTCCGCAACCTTGGCAGGATATATTGAATCCTCATGGAGAACAGATGCACCCATGTATGAAAGCTCTCTGAGCTCCATGTAGGAAATTGATTCGATTGGTTTAGGGTTATCTACTATTCTCGGGTCAGCCATGAGGAAGCCTGAAACATCTGTCCAGTTTTCATAAACCTCGGCGCCCACTGCTCTGGAGATAATCGCACCAGTTATATCCGAACCGCCTCTTGAGAAGGTTTTGATTGTTCCATCCAGCTTTTCTCCGTAGAATCCCGGGATTACCGCCGGTCCCGACTCCGTCAGAACTCTGTTGATGGAGTCATTTGTAACGTCCTCCAGAATCTTGCCCCTATCGCTGAATCTTATGATATTCTTGGCATCCACAAATGCAAAGCCGAGATATGCCGCAATAAGCTTGGCGTTGAGATATTCGCCTCTTGAGGCAATGTAGTCAGCCGAAGCTCCGTTCTCGATTTCGTTCTTGATTTCCTTAAGGTCATCTGCAATGTTAACATTAACTCCGAGATCTACCTCCATTGAAATGAATCTGTCGTGAATTACCTGGAAGATCTGTTCATAAGGAATCTTGTGATCGATATGAGTCTTGCACAGATACAGAAGGTCTGTTATCTTGCTGTCATCCTTGAAACGCTTTCCCGGTGCCGAAACAACAACATACTTAATGTCGCTGTCATTTTCAATTATTCTCTTTATCTTTCCTATCTGAAGTGCATCGGCAACTGATGAGCCGCCGAATTTTGCTACTTTAATTCCCATTAATTATTCACCTTTCAATTCTTCTGCTTTGTCAAGTCTTTCCCATGGCAGGTCAATGTCTGTTCTTCCGAAGTGACCGTACGCTGCCACCTGTCTGTAAATCGGTCTGCGCAAATCCAGTGTCTTGATTATTGCCGACGGTCTGAGATCGAAGTGCTTTTCTACGATTTCCGCAAGTTTCTCATCGGAGTATTTACCTGTTCCGAAGGAGTCAACCATAATTGAAACCGGCTTGGCAACGCCTATGGCGTATGCCACCTGAACCTCACACTTGTCTGCAAGACCTGCTGCTACCATGTTCTTTGCCACCCATCTGGCTGCATATGTGGCGCTTCTGTCAACCTTGGTAGGATCCTTGCCTGAGAATGCGCCGCCGCCATGGTGGGCGTATCCGCCGTAAGTATCTACTATTATCTTTCTTCCTGTAAGACCCGAGTCTCCCTGCGGTCCGCCGATTACGAACTTGCCTGTAGGATTGCAGTAGTATTTCGTTTCTTCATCCAGCAGCTCTGCAGGAATTACAGGCTTGATTACATGTTCAATGAGGTCAGCCTTAATCTGCTCCTGGGATGCCTTAGGGTCATGCTGAGTTGAAATCAGCACCGTATCGATTCTCTTAACCTTGTCGTCGTCATACTCCACGGTAACCTGGGTCTTGCCGTCAGGTCTCAGGTAGTCCAGGGTTCCGTTCTTTCTCACTTCTGTCAGGCGTCTTGCAAGCTTATGTGCCAGCGAGATAGGCATCGGCATTAGCTCAGGAGTTTCATTGCAGGCATAACCGAACATGAGTCCCTGGTCTCCTGCGCCTATGTCATGATCCGCATTTGTTGTCTCATTTACTCCCAGGGCAATATCCGGTGACTGTTCGTCTATGGAAGTCATTACCGCACAAGTTGTTCCGTCAAAGCCGTATTTGGCCCTGTCATATCCTATATCTATGATTACCTCCCGAACCAGCTTGGGAATATCCACATAGCAATTGGTGGTTATTTCACCCATTACCATGGCATATCCGGTATTTACCGTGGTTTCAGCGGCAACTCTTCCCGCCGGATCCTTGGCCATAATGGCATCTACTATAGCGTCTGAAATCTGATCGCATATTTTATCAGGATGTCCCTCTGTTACTGATTCTGATGTGAATAATCTCTTCATTTCGTCCTCCTTTTATGAAATAACCCATAATCGTAGTTATTATACCATAAAACAGAGCTCTTGTAGTCTGTTTTGTGCTATACTTTATCCATGTATAAATCGGAATTCAAAGTATTGCAGGGAGGGCTTTCCTCCGACACAAGTCAACTGAAGAAAACCTTCATCTCCGCCTATGTTACGGACACCCGTCTTATGGGTGTTCTTGCTGTGTATGCCCGCTGGGCTGTGGGGGATGATTTAACCATGCCCGAGCTCCATCAGTTTTTCTATATTGACTGTGAGGAGGCGGGTCTGGAGACCTATCGTTCATTCAGGGGTGATTTCGGACCGGAAGCAGCCATGGCGGAGCAATCCCTTGTGGGAGGTCTGGGAGCCAGCAGGATTCCCCTTTCGGAAAGGGAATTTAAGGGCCTTCTCACCCACTGGATGAACTTCAACAGGAAGCGGGAGCTTCCTCTTCCCGACGGTTTCCCCCAGTACTCTTTTGTATTTAACAACCGTCCGCCCGGAGCAAAGGAGCTGGCCTCGCTGATGAGCAAAATCTGCTGTCCCATTACTGAGGACTACCAGGTTGTGAACTATTTCCTTATGAGATGCTTCGGCCGGGATTACGGTGCGGCAGCATTTCTTACGGACTCGCATTCCGGCGATGACGGCAGGCTCCGGGAGGATTTCCCTCTTGATATCTATGACGGTTATGTTAAGGCCACCTTCTGCCGAAACGTCATCGACCTTCACCTGCGATACGCAGACGGTGCCGTGGCTTATCTCTGCGAATCCCTTGTTGAAATGAAGGGAAAGTACGACATTCTGGTATCCAAGGTTGTTGTGAAAAATCTTAAGATAATCGGTTTCGAGCACTGCAGCGGGTATTCCATCAGCGCTGTTGAAGCCGCCATGATTCTGAAAAAGCCCGAGCTTACAAATGTCTTCGAGATTAACCTTTCCGAAGAGGAAATTGAAGAGAATCTCGGGGAGTTTATTGTAGGTCTTAACACAGTCATGACCCGCCACTCAAACGGCAGAATGTTCATGGCATTCAAAAAAACCAACGATCATGTGGGAGAGCGGGTTTTCATGCTGAGCAACGATGTTCGCGGTGTGTATTACCTTACGGATTTCGGCCAGCTTATTGTTATGTCATACAATGAGAAGGATCTGGGGATGCTTACTTCAAGACTTGCGGATAGCCCCCTGGCTCCATACCTGCTCTACTCCTCCGGGTATGAATTTCTGGAGCCTGTGCTCTTCGAGTTTGTAAACAGCGGCCTCCCTGACTTTGACGATTTCGTTGAAATGAATACAGAATAAATGCTGAATTGTACTGTGTTAATACTGAATTGTGAGTGTAAATTATATGGAGAAAGAGGATAAAGTGGATATGAGAGATATAGCGGATTGCGTGGATGTAAAAAATATTGAGGATAACGTGGATATTAGAGATGGCGCGGATTGCGTGGATGTTGCGGAAAACACTCTTGATTTGAGGAAAACTGTCAGCGACTTTGCTGACAGGGTTATGGACGAAAACGACCTTCCCGGTGTTGCCATGGGGGTTTCCCTGGGAGAAGAATCTTTCTGCGCCGCCAGAGGACTTAGAGATTACACCCGGAAGGGGCAGCCGGATTGTGCTCCTCTTCAGGAAAGTGATGTCTTCCACTGCGCCTCCGTATCCAAGCTTTTCACATCCTCGGCCATAATGAAGCTTGTGGAATGCGGCGCGCTTAATCTGTACGACAGGCTGCGGGATCTGATTCCGGAGCTTCACATCGCAGATAAGCGATTCGAGGAGATTCGTCTCTGGAACATGCTTACCCACACCTCCGGACTGGGGGATGTATCTGATTATCACTGGGAGAATCCTCTTGTATCTGAGGATGCCCTGGGGGAATATGTGCTTAATGATCCCGAATGTGTCAACCAGACTATGCTGTGGGACCCTATGACTAATCCAGAGTTCTATGATCCCTCCGCCCGGGAGCAGAGCCTCTTTCGCTACAGCAATGTGGCATACGAGATGCTGGGATACATTGTTACCCTCCACTCCTGCAAAATACCGGGCTGCAGCGGATTGTCATACGAGGATTTTGTGGCGGAGTATCTCCTTAAGCCGGCAGGCATGACGTCCTCCACAATGAAAACCTTCGCCCGTGAGGGCTGGGCATCAGAGCCCGGCAGCATGACTGCCGATAACATGGCCCGCCCCCACTGCAGAAGAGAGGATCGCAGCATTGTGCTTTCAGACCATTATCCGTATACAAGGCAGCATGGTCCAAGCTCAACCCTGACTTCAAATATTCCGGATCTTCTGGCATGGGGCAGAGCCCATATGGCCTCCGCCTCCGGCAGACAGGAAACCCTGCTCCATCGTGAGACTTATGATTCCATCTGGAGAAGCTATGCCACAGTTCCCAACAACGGCGAGAAAATGGGTCTTGGCTGGTTCATGAGAAAGCAGAAGGTTTCGGGTTCTGACGACATCATCAGAGAATACACGCTGTACGGTCACGAGGGCACTGACGACGGTTTCCGCGCCAGCTTCTGGATCTGCCCTGAGCTGGACATGGTTACGGTTGTTCTGGCAAATCTGTCCGGTGCACCTGTGAAACGAATTAACAAGAGGCTCTTTGAAGCAGTTGCCAGACAGCTTTCTTACTGAGCAACTATGCCCATGTTGTAAATTCGAGCACAAATGCTAAATTGCTTCAACAAGGCGATAAAATAGCGTTGTTTTATCGCCTAAAATTTTCCAATTGTTGTAAATATCAGTCTCATTTTTCATTTGCTTCAACATTTTTTTGATTTTGTAGAAGCTATTTTTCTTAATTATGAATTGCTTCAAATCTGACCTCGGAAATGCCTTTAAATGCAGGCAACATCAGGCTCCTGTTGAAGCAAAATCATCTCAATTTCTATTGCTTCATCGCTCGCTGCTGCTGCACTGCGTAGTCATTGCAGCCTTTGTGTTTGCCGGGGTGCCGGGTGCCGGGAAATAAAAAAAGCTGCTGCACTGTCAACGTAGTGCAGCAGCATATTTTTTAGTT
>JALFKB010000012.1 GCA_022775805.1 Clostridiales bacterium | reverse complement strand
TGTGAAGGAAGACTATGCACAGCACTGCTGAGATTGTAACCATTGACACATCGCATATGAACTTGATCCTGCCGAAGGGCTGCCCGGTGACAACAGACAGTGCTCTGTTGAAGGCATCCCCGGGAGCCATGGCAACATTGGCTTTGAGCTGAATGGAGATTCCCAGCGCCATGGTGAAGCTTCCAGCGAAAACAGATATGACCTTAAGCCAGTATGCTGAAGGGGCAAACCACGTGAGAAGCCACAGGGAGAAGTCAACCATGTAGCCCATTACGAAGGAAATGATAAGCTGGATGATAATGTCTCCTGCAGAGATTGCCCTGCCGGCGCCCCTGCCCATATCGGCGCCGGTTTTGCCCCGAAGAAGCACAACCTGAGCAAGCACCAGCAGAGCGTTGATTGCTATGGTGTAGTTTCCCATGGTGAACCGGGGAATAATCATTGACATGGTAAAGGGTATTGAAGAAATGGGCGAAGTGCCCAGGCCTGCCTTTGTGATAATTGCAATTCCCAGAGAAAGCAGGAAAACCCCGGGAACCATAATGATGTAACGAAGTATTAGATTTTTAGTGTTCATTATTTCGGTCCTTTCAACCTTATTATCTTAATACAGCAGGGGAATTTTGAAAATATCAAAATATGCCCTTGACTCTCCTCTTTAGAGGAGGACATTCTCGTTGAGCTCTGCGAGGCAGTTACAGATGCAAAGGCAGAAACCGGCGGTTTGAAATTCAAGACCCTTCCGCCATCGGACAACCAATATCTGCCGGCCGAAGGGGCGATTGTTGAAGCAATTCTCATTTCTTGGTTTTTGCTTCAACAATGGCATAATATCAGGCTGGAAATCGGGCTCTCAGCGGGCCTGTGTTGAAGCAATGAGCTCACAGCAAAATTTGCTTCAACAAAATCAGCAAAATGTTGAAGCAAATTCGGATAGAAAGAGATATTTACAACAATTGGTAAATATTAGGCGATAAAACACCCCTGTTTTAGGGGCATGTTGTAGCAAAATCTTAGTATGAAGAAAAACTGCAACAATCAGTGGGAGGCACGGAGCATTTTTCAGCAGAGCTCCGAGCCTCCTGCTTTTTTGCTGAATGACTTACCTGTGGAATCCCTGTCAAATCAAGCTGCGTAATCCATGTCGATTTTATTTGTAAGAAAATGTCAAGTAGTGTATAATAGAGTGACGTATAGCGTAAATTAGTAGGTGATGAGGATTGTACTTAAAAGGACTGATAGCTTACCTGCTTATTTTCCTGCACGATTTTAACGATTGGAAGCTGGGAATTAAGGGGCTTAGAATTTGTTTTCCCGCAGGGGCAATTCTGCTTGCAGCAGTCACAATCTCCATGTGTATGCCTTTGGATGAGGCGGTTGTGAAGCCTCTATGGGGCAGGATTCTGCTTGGGGCGACAGGGCTTGCGCTTTTATGGGCGGAGGTTTATTCCCTGTTCTTTTCCTTCAGCAGCAAGGACGCCTACGGCAGCGGTACCGGCAACAGGGACGCCTGCGGAACCGGGACGAATACGGGAAAAGTGACAGAAACGACAGAGGAGAAGGGCAGAGAGCTCCGAACTGACAGAATGTACAGACTGTGCAGACATCCGGGGGTGCTTTTCTTCATTTTGCTGTATATTGATTTGTGGCTGTGTCTGGGGATGGATCCGGCAGGCATGGCGGAACTTTGCGGGCTGAACATCCTGCTGGCGATATTCGAAGACAGGCTTGTGTTCCCGAAGCTCTTTTCGGGTTATGACAGATACAGAGAGACAACTCCGTTTCTTGTTCCCACAGGCAGAAGTATCAGGGATTGCGTAGGGGACTTCAGGAGAAGAAGATGAGATTTCAGAAACAGTTAAAAGAAAACTCTTCAAAAAAGATATGGGATGAATATTGCGGCTTCATGGAGCTGGATATTGACGACTATATGAAAATCCAGAACAGGCTGATGAACGAGCAGATAAAGGTCTGGTCGGACTCGGGCCTGGGCAGGAGCCTCCTGAAGGGCAGGGAACTTCGGACGATAGACGAGTTCAGAGACAACTTCCCACTTACGACATATGATGACTACGCAGACGTGCTGCTGGCCAAGAGGAGCGACATGCTTCCGGCGGATCCGGTTATCTGGATTCAGACCACCTGGGAGGGAGGCATTAGACCAATAAAGGTTGCCCCGTATACCAGAAGCATGCTTGATACATACAGACACAACCTTTCATCTCTGACCATTCTGATATCAGCCGGAGAGAAGGGACAGATAAATGTAAGAAAAGGGGACAGGGTGCTGTACGGAGGAGCGCCGCTGCCATACATGACGGGACTGATTCCGTCACTTCTCGATGAGGCCATAGACTTTCAGTGGCTTCCGGACAACGATGCATCAATAAGCAGCTTCAGTCAGAGAATAAAGCAGGGCTTCAAAATGGCAATGTCCGGCGGCGTTGATTACTTCTTTGCCAACGCGGCTGTTGCCAACTACATAACAGAGAGCTTCTCACAGATGACAGGAGGATCTGCAAAGGCAGGCAGCTCCCCGAAGGCAGGCAGCTCATCAGGTGAGGGCTCCGCAAAGGGAAGATTTCCTATCTCCCCGGTATTACTGTACAGATTTATCAAGGCCAAATACATGGCCAAGAAGGAAGAACGGCCGATTCAGCCCAAGGACATCTTCAGGCTGAAGGGTTTCGTGTGCACCGGAACGGATGCGGAGCACTACAGAAAAAGGCTGTCACAGGCATGGGGCATTGAACCTATAGAAATAGCAGCAGGAACCGAATCAACCTGCATAGGCACAGAGTCGCTTATGCAGAGGGGCATGGTATTCTTCCCGGATGCCTGCTTCTATGAGTTCATCCCTCAGCACGAATACACCAGAAATCTCAAGGATCCTTCCTACGTTCCCAAGACGGTGCTCATGAACGAGGTTACCGAGGGATCCAATTACGAAATAGTCATCAGTGTTCTCCACGGGGGAGCATTCATGAGATATAGAATCGGCGACGTCTACACCTGTGTCAGCTCAAGCCCGACAGGTCAGCTGCCGCGATTCGCATTCTACGACAGGATTCCGAGCATTATTGACATCGCAAGCTTCACCAGAATAACGGAGAAGGCCATTGAAGAGACAATAAGGCTGTCCAAGCTGGGAATAGAAGACTGGATTGCCCGGAAGGAATTTGACAGAAACGACAACCCGTACATGCACCTGTATGTAGAAATTTCAGAGGAATCACAGATGTCGGATGTAACAGGCAAAGCTCTGCTTACAGAACATCTGGCGGCATACTTCAAAGCCTTCGACAGCGATTATGCCGACCTGAAGAAGCTTCTGAACATGGAACCGTTAAAGATAAGCATACTGAAAACAGGAACGATGAGAGCTTACTGCAGAGACACCGGACGGATTCTGCCAAAACTGAATGCCGATACCACGGATCTCTCTGCACTGCTGAGATATCAGATATGAACAACGTCCCATTTCTCTATGTCAACTTAATAGCGATGTGCGGTTATGCTATAATTTTCATTTCCTTTGTAGCAGCCAGGAAGACACCGATCATCAAAACCTTCATAGCGCTGCTGGCCTCATTTACAGTGTGGACAGGCGGCTCTATTATGATGCGTCTTCAGATATCGCCGGGTCTGGAATTCTGGTACTATGTATCGATTCTGGCACTGTTCTGCATTGCTGACCTGACGTATATTTTCGTGTGCTCATTCACGAAAACGAAGGGCATGTTCATGAAGATTGTATGGAGTGCGGGAACGCTTGTCATTCTCGTGCTGACGGCTCTGGGCTTGTTCCTCAAGCCGCCTGAACCTGTTCAGACGGAAGCGGGAACAGTCTTCATGTATAATGTGGGATGGTCCATAGCTATACCGTATGCCTTCTTCGCAGGCATTGTAATATCAATCGTTCTGGTGATAAAGAAATCCGTAAAGGAAACAGGGACGAAATCTCCGGGAATGAACTCCATGATAGCCGGATGCATAATAATCGCCTTCGGCAACATGCTTCAGCTGATTCCGGGCAACATCTTCCCATGGGATACACTTTCGGGAATTGTAGCTGCGGCATTCCTGGTTTACTCACTTTACAAGAAAAGAATGTTCAGACTCACC
>JALFKB010000077.1 GCA_022775805.1 Clostridiales bacterium | reverse complement strand
ATAGGACTGTTTTTCACTATCGGAGCAGTTGCATTGTTTGCGACAAGGCTGCTATTTGCAAAACTTGTGGACAGATATGGTTATCATATTTTCGTTCTTGCTAGTACAGGCCTGTTTGCAATGGTGCTGGTAATGATTCCTCATCTTCATAATATAATTGCATTATATATTGCTGCTGTTTTCTACGGTGCTGCATTAGGTATTGTTCCAATGGCAGTTAACGCACAGGTGCTTGAACGTTGCTCAAAGAAAAGACGAGGATCGGCAATGGCAGCATATACATCATCAATGGATCTGGGTATAGGAATCGGGTCGTTTCTGATAGGGGCAGTTGTTGATGTGGCAGGATTCACATCGGCTTTTACACTGGCAGGGATAATATGTGCTACGGGCGCAGTGTTTTATGCGTTAACGGTGGCAAGAGATCATAGAAAGTATGTTGAGAGAATGCAATTTTTCAGTTAAGAATTAAGCGCATATGTACTATTCGGGTTCGATCCCCCTATGTGTTATCAAAAACTACAAAAGACGGGATAAACCCGTCTCTTGCGTTTGTGGTGGAGCATAGGGGGATCGAACCCCTGACCTCATGACTGCCAGTCATGCGCGCTCCCAGCTGCGCCAATGCCCCGTGGAGCCACTGGCCGGGATCGAACCGGCCACCTGCACGTTACGAATGTGCTGCTCTGCCAGATGAGCTACAGTGGCTTGGAGAGAATCACTATTCGTTCATCTCATCTATGAGCTCGTCTATGTCGTTATATTCATGTGTTGAGTCAGTGTTTGGACTCTGTGAAGCATCATTGGATGTTCCGAAAATGAAGAAGTATGCTACTCCCGCCAGAACGAACAGTGCAATAATCACTGCCAGAATTGCAAAAGCCTTTATTAATCTTTTCTTCCTGAGTTTGGCTTCGCTCAGCTCATGGGAATCGCCCTCAGCTTTCGCTGACTCATCGCCTTCAGCTTCCGCCGGCTCATTGCTCTCGGTTTCCTCAGTTTCACCGCCTTCGGATTCTTCGCCCTTATCTTCAGCCGGGGACTCCTCTTCAGTCAGTGAAGCTTCGGCAGCTTCATCTGATTCAGAACCTTCTGCCTCTGGTTCAGCAGTCTCAGGTTCTGCTGCAGCCGGTTCGGCTGCTGTGCCCGAAAGCGTATCGGTAACTGTGTCGACATCTGTCTTATTGATCTCATCGGCATCAGCAGGTTCGGCATTATCCTCCACAGCCTTTGCCGGGGAGGCAGCTTCTGCCTTTGCAGAACGCTTTGCGTTCATTTCGGCAACTCTTCTGAAGATGGTGGCTACCTTCTTCTGATCCTTGTCCTCGTAGGGGAGCTTGTGCCAGCTATTCTCATACTTGAACAGGTAGAGCTTCTTCGCCGATGAGTGTTTAATTGCGCTTATTCCGGTATACAGATATACTTTATCATCAATGGTCAGTGATTTTGTAGAGAACGAAATCTCATGACCATCTACGGATAGTTTTATTGTATCCATTAAGCCTCCAGTCACTTCAGTACTAACGATATGTTCTTTATTTCAAGAACGTTCTCTGTTATAATATCCTTTCCGAGTACCAAAAGTCAACCTAAAATGTAAAAAACAGTAATTTTTACAAGACAAACATAGCGGGAAATGTTATAATAACATATCAAAATTTAACTTGTGTTAAGTTGGAAGAGTAGAGGAAATATTGATGGATAAAAGTGCATTAAAAGAAAAAAGACGCGAAACCGTTATTGGCCTTCTCAAGGGCATGACGATTCAGGAAAACGCGAAGGAAGGCTTTGATAAAGAAGATGTGTACGGATGCATCCAGGAACTTTGCAATTTATATGAGGAACACATTGAAGAACTGGAAATGAACTATGAGGCCGAAATAGGTGAGCTTACCAAGAGATATCAGAAGTATGACGAGAACAACGAGCTCTATATCAGCCTGATAATGGAAGCCAAGAAGAGCAGCAACGACATAATCAATCAGGCCAAGACCCAGGTTGAAGAAATTCTTGCAGCCGGCAAGGAACAGATTGCTCTTCAGGAGGAACAGCTGGAACAGTTTAAGGCTGACAGTGAAATGCAGAAGCAGGCATTAATGACTGAACTGCAGACTGCCAAGGATGTAGCCGAGGCTGAGAAGGCAACAATGAGAGTTGAGGTTGAAGCCGAGAAGGAAAAGCTGGAGGCAATTAAAAGCAAATACAGACAGCAGGCAAGTGCCATGGAGGATGAATTTGCAGAGATCAGAACCAACGTTTTGAGAACATCCGCCAGACTGGATGTGCTTAAGGCACAGGTGGAAGAGGAAACTCCGGAAATCCAGTGGGATGTAATTGAAGCAGAGGCTGTTTCGATGCCTGCATCCGACGTAGAGGTGGACGATGTAATTGACGTTGCGGATTACGCAGAAGACGAAAAGGCTCTGGAGGAGGCTCTGAGCTCAGACGATGCTTTTGCAGAGACATTCTTTAAAAGCGAGATTCTTGAGAACATGCCTGCAGCAGCTGAAGCAGAAGCCGGTGCAGCTGAGGCTGAGATGCCGGAGGAGCAGGAAATACCTGCCGGAGAGTTTCGCGTATATGACGCACCTGAGGCTGTAATTCCTGAGTCAGATGTAGTAGTGGAGGCCCCGACGGCAGTGGAAATTGAGGAAGATATCCCGGCAGAGATACCTGAGGATGCAGAACCTGCAGCAGCAGAACCTGCAGAAACAGAACCTGCGGCAGAGGACGCTCCACAGATTGACGATGACATAGACGCTCTGCTTGATGAGATTTCATTTGAAGATCTCCTGGATGACAACCTTTCGGATTCCGAAGAGATTCCGGCAGAGGACACAGCGATAATAGAAGAAATCAGCCTGGATGAAGTGGAAGGGTTTGATGCAGCTGCTGAAGAGAAAACTGCAGATGCAGCCGCCGCAGACATTCCTGAAGAAATCTCATTTGAAAGCCTTGAGGCATTGTTCAAGGACGAGAAATAATCATCCGGGAAAAACCGGTAAGAGGGAAGTACGCGGCAGCAGTGTCGCGTACTTTTGTAAATATTATCCGATAATTAAGTAATATCCAAACAAATATCCGCACAAAAGCAGGGCTGCGGCACAGGGAGGCACATATGGACAGCTTAAAGAAAAAAATAGTAGAAGAGGGTTCAGCCATAGGAACGGAGATCGTCAAAGTTGACTCGTTTTTGAACCATCAGATAGATGTGAAGTTTCTGGAGGAAATCGGAAGGGAGTTCGGAAGAATCTTCAAGGATACTGAAGTTGACAAGATTATGACTGTTGAAGCCAGCGGGATTGCCATAGCTTGCCTAACAGCGCCGCACTTCGGATATCCGCCGGTTGTTTTTGCGAAAAAAGCCGCACCGAATACAATGAACGAGGGCTTCTATGAAGCTGAGGCAAGGTCCTTTACCAAGGGAACGGTATCAAAGCTGAAGGTTGCCCGGAAATTCCTTTCGGAGGGGGAGAAGATTCTGATAATCGATGACTTCCTGGCCAGCGGTGAAGCCTCTGTCGCCATGGCAGAGCTGGTGGAACAGGCCGGCGCGGCGGTGGCAGGCATAGGAGCAGTGATAGAAAAGGGCTATCAGGGAGGCTCCGACAGGCTGAGGGAAAAGGGCTACAGAGTCGAGTCCCTGGCTGTGATAAGAAAAATTGAGGATGGGGTAATAACCTTTGATTAAGGGTGGAACATGGACGATTACAAAGTAGATTTTCACATTCATACAACGGCATCGGACGGAGAGGCAACCCCTACTGAAATAGTGAAGCGGGCCAAGGAGCTGGGATACGATATCATAGCAATTACGGATCACGACAACACCGACGGGCTTCAGGAAGCGATGATTGCGGCTGAGGCGCTGGAAATGAAGGTGGTGCCCGGCATCGAGATTGCAGTAGTTACTGAAGATGGCAGAGGTCTGCACATGCTGGGGTATCACATCGATCCCGAGAATCCCGAACTTAAGGCATTCCTGGATAACATGATAGAGAACCGGAGAAAGAGAAACGAGCAGCTCTTCGAAGTGCTGAGGGAAATGGGATATGACATTTCAATTTCAGACATCCAGGTAGGAAGGAACAATTTCGTCGGCAAACCGCTGATAGCAAGGGCACTGGTTCGCAAAGGCTACATATCCGACATGAAGGAGGCCTTCGGCCCTGAGATTCTGGGAAGTCCCATGTGCAGGAAGGTTATCAAGGTTAAACCGTTGGCATCTGAAGCGATAGAAATCATAAGCTGCGCAGGAGGCACACCCGTCCTTGCTCACCCGATTCAGACAAGGGGAATCGGCAAACCGGGAAGTGAAGAATTCTACGAGAATATGGATGGAATCATCGGCAGGCTGAAGAAGCAGGGCCTTAAGGGACTTGAATGCTTCCACCCCGATCAGAACTTCGAACAGTCCATGCGTTTCATAGAAATGGCGGAGAAGTACCACCTTCACATAACAAGAGGATCGGATTTTCACGGAAAAGATTTCGCAAATGCTGACAAAACAGCGAATGAAAGGTAGAATATAAAGATAGCTCGAAGATAGGAAAAGGAGAATATGTTCAAAAAGACAAGAGAAAACATTAGAGCAGTAATGGAAAAAGACCCGGCTGCAAGAAACGGGCTGGAGGTTTTCCTGTGCTGTCCAGGGGTATGGGCTCTCATGTGGCACACCCCGGCACACTGGTGCTACTGCCATAATCTCAAACTGATAGGAAGAATAATTTCCCAGCTCACAAGATGGGTAACGGGAATTGAGATACATCCCGGGGCCAAGATCGGCCGCAGATGCTTCATAGACCACGGCATGGCGGTTATCATAGGCGAGACAACGGAAATCGGTGACGACTGTACAATCTATCAGGGGGTCACCCTGGGAGGAACAGGCAAGGATACCGGAAAGAGACACCCTACCATAAGAGACAGGGTAATGGTAAGCTCCGGTGCCAAGGTTCTGGGACCGATTGAGATAGGAAACGATGTTAAAATCGGCGCAGGTGCGGTGGTTTTGCGTAACGTTCCCGACGGCTGTACGGTGGTGGGAATACCGGGAACTGTTGTCAGACACTACGGTCGTCCCACCGGAGAGATGGATCAGCTTGATATGCCGGATCCCGTGGCTGTTGAGCTGGAGTGCCTGAGACGAAGAGTCGTGGAGCTGGAACAGC
The DNA here is from genome assembly GCA_022775805.1 of Clostridiales bacterium. Classification (GTDB taxonomy): domain Bacteria; phylum Bacillota; class Clostridia; order Peptostreptococcales; family Anaerovoracaceae; genus Lentihominibacter. The sequence continues at coordinate 5,699 of JALFKB010000077.1, read as the reverse complement.
TGATAGTCAGGGAATTCGGCCAGGAGGCGGTGAACAGATGCAATCAGGACTGCAGATACGATGAAATAGTCAAGGAAATAAACGAGCAGGTTTATGAAGAAAGACATGCGGGACATGACTGTTCATCCTGCGGCGACACGGATTGCGCCCTGAGGGATGTGGATCTGCTGATGGAACAGTTTAAGCAGAATGAGCAGGAAGAAAATACGGAAAATTAGGAGGATAACATGAGAATATACAACACACTCACAAGAAAGAAGGAAGAATTCGTTCCACAGGAAGAGGGAAAGGTCAAGATGTATGTCTGCGGACCTACGGTTTACAACTACTTCCATATCGGAAACGCCAGACCTTTTGTTGTATTCGATACAATGAGAAAGTATCTGGAATACAGAGGATACAAGGTGAAATTCGTACAGAACTTCACGGATGTTGACGACAAGATAATAAATCGCGCCAAGGAAGAGGGAATAACAGCAGGAGAAGTCTCCGAAAAATACATTGAAGAGTACTTCAAGGATGCAGCTGCCCTCAACGTTAAAAAGGCCACGGTTCATCCCCAGGCAACAAAGGTTATCCCTGACATAATACATTTCGTTCAGGACCTCATTGACAAGGGTTTCGCCTATGAATCAGAGGGAGACGTATACTTCAGAACTAGAAAATTCGATGGCTACGGCAAGCTGTCAGGAAAGAACATTGACGACCTTATTGAGGGAGCCAGCGCCAGAACGAATGCCGCTGACGGAGAGAAAAAGGAAGATCCCCTTGACTTTGCGCTTTGGAAGGCAAGGAAGGTTGATTCCGAGATTGCCTGGGAGTCACCTTGGGGAATGGGAAGACCCGGCTGGCACATCGAGTGTTCCACAATGTCAAAGAAATATCTGGGAGACACCCTAGACATACACGCCGGAGGAGAGGACCTGCAGTTTCCTCATCATGAGAACGAAATCGCACAGTCCGAAACCCACAACGGCAAGACTTTCGCAAACTACTGGATGCACAACGGATACATCAATGTTGACGGCGTGAAGATGAGCAAGTCCCTGGGAAACTTCAAGACAGTTCGTGACCTTCTCACCCAGTATGACGGAGAGGTGCTCAGATTCCTGATACTCTCGGGACACTACAGAGGACCGATTGATTTCAATCCGGACATTCTGGAACAGTCACAGAACGGACTCAGGAGAATGAGAAACTGCAAGAGCTCCCTGAAGCACCTGCTTCAGGCCGGAGCCGAGGGAGAGATGACACCTGAGGAGGCAAAGGCGGCTGAAGGCTTTGACACATACAGACAGAAGTTCATCGATGCAATGGATGACGACCTGAACACAGCAGATGCCATTTCTGCAGTATTCGAGCTGGTTACAGCAATAAACACAGCTGCAGGAGCCAAGGGAGCCACCAAGGCCTTTGCAAAGGCAGCAATGGATGTGCTTATGGAGCTGGCAACGGTTCTGGGACTCCTCCAGCAGGAAGTTGAGGAAAAGGTTGAAATCGAACCTGAAATTCAGGCTCTCATAGATGAACGTCAGGCGGCAAGAAAGGCCAAGGACTTCGCCAGAGCAGACGAAATAAGAGATCAGCTCAAGGCCATGGGAATCACCCTGAAGGATACACCTCAGGGGGTGCAGGTAATAAAGGAATAATGAACAATCTGAAGCAGCTTAACACGGAAGCACTGGCCTATATGGGAGATGCTGTTTTCGAACAATACATCCGTGAAATGCTCCTGAGGAAGGGGATTGCGAAGCCATCAAACCTCCACAGAGCAGCCACGGAATACGTAAGAGCCCAGGCTCAGGCAAAGGCGATAAAGACCCTTATGGGAATCGGTAAAAAAGACGGTGCGCAGGACTTAACCCCTGAACTCACCGAAGAGGAACAGCACATCGTCAAAAGGGGCAGAAACCACAAATTCAATTCAAAGGCAAAAAACGCAGATCCCGTAACGTACAAATGGGCTACTGCCTTTGAGGCTCTGGTGGGGTATCTGTACCTGTCGGACCGGGGAGAGAGACTTGCCTGGCTAATGAAGCGGGCAGTGGAGATTCAGAATGGCGAATAGATACAAGAAAAAGAGAGAAACAACAAACAGGACAAAGGACTGGATAACGGATTACTACAGAACCGGACGGGAATTCGACAAGGAAAACAGAGCCCGCAGAGAAAGAGAAGGTCAGAAGGAGGAAAAGGGACTCAGGAACCTTAACTCCTTTGAGATAACCTGCATTGTTGTAATTGCCCTGGCCCTTCTGGGAATGATAATCAAGTATTTCATTCTCGGTCACGGATTCTGGACACCGGGCATATGAGAAGCAGGGTATAGCAAGGCATATTCATATTAGAAAAGGGAACGAATGATATGAGCAAGGCAGACGCACTATTTGTAAATATGTGCCGTGATATTCTGGACAACGGTTTTTCCAGTGAGGGACAGAAGGTGAGGGCGAGATGGGAGGACGGTACTCCTGCCCATACCATCAAGCAGTTCGGGGTGGTGAACCGGTACAATCTTCAGGAGGAGTTTCCGGCACTTACTTTAAGACCTACATACATCAAGAACGCCGTTGACGAGATGCTGTGGATTTGGCAGAAGAAGTCAAACCGGGTATCGGAGCTCAGCAGCGGCATATGGGACGAATGGGCTGACGAACAGGGTACCATAGGCAAGGCCTACGGATATCAGCTGGGAGTAAAATACAAGTTCGCCCAGGGGGAGATGGACCAGGTGGACAATGTTATCTGGCAGCTGAAGAACACCCCGTATTCCAGGCGGATCATGACAAACATATACAACTTCGCGGATCTAAGCGAGATGGGACTTGAGCCCTGTGCCTACAGCATGACCTTTAACGTTACAAGGGAAACCGGCGGCGGCGCAGAGGGCCGAGGCGGTTCAGGGAAGTTCAAGCTGAACGGAATCCTGAATCAGAGATCCCAGGACATTCTCACGGCTAATAACTGGAATGTGGTTCAGTATGCGGTTCTTATCCACATGCTGGCTCAGGTCTGTGACATGGTGCCGGGGGAACTTGTACATGTCATTTCCGATGCTCACATATACGACAGGCATGTGGACATCGTGAGGGAGATGATTGAGAGACCTCAGTATCCCGCACCTATTTTCAGGCTGAATCCGGAGATTAAGGATTTTTACGAGTTCACCACAAAGGATATTACAATCGAAAACTACAGGAAGAATCCTCAGATAAAGGATATTCCTGTGGCCATATAGAAGGGTGTGGCTATATAGACGGGGAATGGAGAAGAAGGAGAGAGAATGAACGCGATAGTTGCAGCAGATGAAAACTGGGGAATCGGCAGGGACAACGATCTTCTCTGCCATCTGCCGGGGGATCTGAAATACTTCAAAGAAAAGACCCTGGGAAGGTGTGTAATCTTCGGCAGAAGGACTTTGGAATCTCTTCCGGGGGGCAGACCCCTGCCGGGAAGGGATCACATAATATTGACAGGTGACGCCTCATACGCTCCCAGGCTGCGAGAGGGACATGCATGCCATGTTGTTCACAGCAGAGATGAGGTAATGAATCTGGTGAGAGAATACGAGGCGGATAAGGGTCCCGACGGTGTTTTTGTATGCGGAGGGGAGTCTATATACAGGATGTTTCTGGAGGACTGCCGCTGCCTTTACGTTACGAGAATACACAGAACCTTCGATGCGGACAGATTTTTCCCGGATCCTGTGGAGATGGGCTTCGAGAAAACGTGGGAATCCCCTTTGCAGACCGATGAAGACACAGGCATAGAATATACATTTCAGAAGTACGAGAGGGCATAATGTCAGAACTGATTGTGGGAAGAAACGCGGTGCTGGAGGCACTTAAGGCCGGCCGCGAGATAGAAAAGATAAATATTCAGAAGGCTGAAAAGGGCGCCCGCCCCGCAGGCTCGGTAAGGCAGATTATTGCAAAGGCAAAGGATGCGGGAATTCCGGTGTACCACAGCGACAAGCAATTTATGGACAAGCTCCTTGATGGGGCTCAGGTTAACTGCCAGGGAGTTATCGCCACTGCTTCGGATTATTCATATTGTGAGATTGAGGATATACTGGCTCTGGCTGAGGAGAGGGAAGAGAAGCCTTTCATAGTAATACTTGACGGACTGGAGGATCCCCACAACCTGGGTGCCATAATGAGAACAGCCGAATGCGTAGGAGCACATGGAATAATAATTCCCAAGCGCCGCAGCGTTTCGGTAAACGAAACTGTGCTGAAGACAAGCGCAGGGGCGGCAGAGCACATGCTTTGCGCCAGAGTGACAAATATAGGAGCGGCAATTGACAGGCTCAAGGAAAGCGGCGTATGGGTTTATGCCTGTGATATGGGAGATGAGCTCATGTACGAACAGGACATGACGGGACCGGTGGCAATCGTGATAGGAAGCGAGGGCTTCGGAATAAGCCGGCTGGTTAAGGAAAAATGCGATTTCGTTGTGAGCATTCCAATGAGGGGCCGTATAAATTCCCTGAATGCATCCAATGCTGCAGCTGTTCTGATGTATGAAATTCTGAAACAGAGAATGGGTTAATATGCGCAAGAAGGAACTTCTGAACTCAATAGAGAATCCCGATGCCCAGCTGGCGATGGAGGCTCAGGCAGGCAATGTGGATGCCGAGGAGACTCTGATAAGAAAGTACTCCAGTCTTGTGATAAGCAAAACCAAGGCATATTTCATGGCAGGGGCAGATTCCAACGATTTGATTCAGGAGGGCATGATAGGTCTGATGCGGGCAGTGCGGCGATTCGACGGGAAAAGAGAAACAAACTTTGCTGCCTTTGCGGACCGGTGCATAACGAATCAGATAATAAGCGCCATTCGCTCGGCAGACAGAATAAAGCACAAGCCTTTGAATACATCTGATTCCCTAAGCAGGCCCATTAGCAGAGAACAGGCGGAGGGGGGATATGCCGGAGAGGTGACCCTTGGGGACACCATCAGCGCCAACCTGGCAGACACCCCTGAGGAAATGCTGATAATGAAGGATGTAACATATTATATTCTCAACAACGGCGACAATGTTTTCTCTGACATGGAGATGCAGGTTCTGGGTGAAACCCTCAAGGGATATTCCTACGACCAGGTTGCAGCCAGACTTGGCAAAAGCAGGAAAGCGGTGGACAACGCCCTGCAGAGGATAAAGAGGAAAATAAACAACTATCTCTGGAAGTAGAATGTGCTTTGGAGGTGGATACGTTTTAGGGCAGGGCATGGTTTGGCTGCAGGAAATACTTTGGTTGCAGAATATGCTTTGCAAGAATATGCTTTGAAGATAGAATATGTAATTTTACGGTTGTCAAAACCGCTTAAAGCATTTATAATGTTTGAGTATGGCATGCTGCCGTAGCTCAGTCGGTAGAGCACCTCATTGGTAATGAGGAGGTTCGGCGGTTCAAGTCCGCTCGGCAGCTCCATTTTTTATTTCGGGGACGCCCGGAAGATTATTTTTCTAATAATAACGTTATTTTTAGGAGGAGAAAATGGCAAAAGCAAAATTTGAAAGAAACAAACCACATGTTAACATCGGTACAATCGGACACGTTGACCATGGTAAGACAACTCTGACTGCAGCAATCACAATCACACTGCAGAAGAAGTACGGTCTTGGCGAAGAAGTAAAGTTTGACGAAATCGACAAGGCACCTGAAGAAAAGGAAAGAGGAATCACAATTTCAACA
>JALFKB010000076.1 GCA_022775805.1 Clostridiales bacterium | reverse complement strand
GCACATTAAACATGAAATATGCGGTGACTATAGCGAGGAGGCCACACCTGTTCCCATACCGAACACAGAAGTTAAGCTCCTTAGCGCTGATGATACTTGGTGGGCGACCGCCTGGGAAAGCAAGACGTTGCCGCTTATTTTATTTCAAAAGAAGCGCTCTGGCGCTTCTTTTTGTGATATACTGTCTATGTATGAATTTGTGTAATTGGAGATAGACAATGGCTTTTATGAAATTTGTTTTTCTGGTTCTTCTAATCCTGCCATTCGCAATCTTTATCCTGTATATAGTTGATAAGCTGATGGATGAATGTGCAGTGCTGAAAAGGGAAAATGAAGAAGAGGAAATTTTAGATAACAGGCGACACAATAAACGAAGATACATAAGAAAAAGACGCAGAAGAAAAAGAAAACCATGAGAGAAGGATATTTTATTTCATTTGAGGGAGGGGACGGATCAGGAAAGTCAACACAGATACAGATCCTCAGGGAATTCCTTGAGGAAAGGGGATATGATGTGATTCTTACCAGAGAGCCGGGTGGAACCCCTATCAGCGAGAAGATACGCAGCATAATTCTGGATAAGGCAAACAGCGAGATGGATGATATGACAGAGGCTCTTCTATATGCAGCTGCAAGAGCTCAGCTGGTGTCCCAGATAATCAGACCGGCACTGGAGGAGGGTAAGGTTGTAATTTGCGACAGATTTGTAGATTCCTCCATGGCTTATCAGGCATATGCCAGGGGGCTTGGCGATTCGGTAAAAACAATCAATGCCTTCGCAGTTGGTGACTGCATGCCTGATTTGACAATACTATTGAAGGTTAATCCCCAGGTTGGAAGCAGCAGAATCGGCAATAGAGAACGTGACAGAATTGAACTGGCGTCAAGTGATTTTCATAAAAAGGTTTATGAGGGTTATTTGCAGCTTGAAAAACTGTATCCTGAAAGGATCGTAGGAATCGACGCTGCCGATACCATAGAAAACATTTCCGGCATAATTTCCGAGAGAATTGCCGGATTACTGGAGAGATAGATGAAATTACCATGCAGCGATAGGAATGCAAGACTGCAGCAGCATCTTGAGAAGGCTGTCAGCGAAAACAGAATTTCACATGCCTATATCTTTGAAGGGCCTTCCAATATTGATAAGCTTGCCTTTGCAAAGGGTCTGGTGAAGGGTGTTCTCTGTCCTGACGGCAGAGGAGAAAACTGCGGAAAGTGTGAGATATGCAGCAAGGTGGATCACAATAACCATGAGGATGTGTTCCTTACAGAGAAGGATGGGCGGTCGGTAAAGGACGCGGCTGTAACTCTGATCCAGGAAAAGCTGAATGTGAAGCCACTGGGTGAGACGAATGTCGTTATAATCAAGGACTGCGACACCATGACCGACAGAGCACAGAACAGACTGCTTAAAACCCTGGAGGAGCCGCCGGGACAGTCACTTCTGATACTTCTGTCAGAAAACATGGAAAACCTGACACAGACGATTCTGAGCCGCTGTGTCAAGTTCAGAATAGAGGGAGATGAACTGCCCGCCGATTCCGAGAGAGCAGAGAAAATAGTCGGCATGTGCATGAACAGAGAGCCTTTTTACAGGATATGCAAAGAGCTTAAAAGTTGTTTGAGAGACAGGGAGAAGGCGGAAATCCTTCTCGATTCAATGGAGCTTTCCTGCAGAAATCTCATGAATGACAGGAACAAGCTTATGCACATGTATTCTTTTGACGATATCTACAATTTTATTCATGCCATTGAGGATGCGAGACTGCAGATTAGAAGGGGTATGTCAACATCATATTCCCTTAAAAAGCTCGTATTAATGGGAACTAACAAGCAGATTAACGGAGGAATAATATAATATGACAAGTGTTGTTGGTGTTAAATTTAAAAATGCAGGTAAAATGTATTACTTCTCACCCGGAGAAATGCATGTGGAAATCGGGGACAACGTAATCGTTGAAACTGCAAGAGGGCTTGAGTTCGGCACTGTTTGCCTGGGAGAGAAACAGGTGGATGAATCTGAGCTGGTTGCACCATTAAAGAGCATTATAAGAGTAGCAACGGAAAACGATTACAAGAAACATCAGGAGAACCTTTCCAAGAAGGAAGAGGCATTAAGGCTCTGCCAGGAAAAAATCGATGCTCACAAGCTGGAAATGAAGCTTATAGATGTTGAATATACCTTTGACAACAGCAAGGTGGTGTTCTATTTCACAGCAGACGGAAGAGTTGATTTCAGAGAACTGGTTAAGGATCTTGCTGCCGTTTTCAGAATGAGAATAGAACTGAGGCAGATAGGAGCAAGAGATGAAGCGAAGATGATCGGAGGCGTTGGAAACTGCGGACGGGGCCTTTGCTGCAACACATGGCTGAGAGATTTTGAGCCTGTTTCAATAAAGATGGCGAAGGTGCAGAATCTATCCCTGAATCCTACGAAGATTTCGGGAATCTGCGGCAGACTCATGTGCTGCCTCAAGTATGAAAACGAAATATACACGGAATTAAAGAAGGGAATGCCGAACACCGGAGAGAGAATCAGGACACCTGACGGTGTAGCAGTGGTTACAGATGTGAATATACTGGAAAACCTTATTAAGACCCGCCTTGTGGTGGAAGAGGCTTCAAAGTCCAACGACAACGAAGAAAAGCTCAGCACTGAATTCTATACATACGGTAAAGAGGAGATTAAGAGACTGGGCAAGAAGGGAAGCAAAGGCGGCGGAAACGGCGGCAGGAAGCAGAAGGATGACGATTTCAGCGGACTGGATGAAGAGCAGCTGAAGGAAATAAAGAAACTTATGAAAGAATAAGAGCATGAATGGTGAATGGGTTGACAACATAGGCTTCGGAGGACTTCGGCTCATACAGAAAAACGAGGGCTTTCGTTTCGGAGTGGATGCGGTAATACTTGCGGATTATGCCTGGAGATTCTGTCCGGAGGCTGCAACTGCAGTGGATCTGGGAACTGGCAACGGAGCAGTTTCCTTCATTCTAAGTCACAAGATTCCCGGCTGCCGGATTACAGGAGTGGACATTCAGCAGGAGGCCGTTGATATTGCAGAAAGATCCTGTATCATTAACGGACTGCAGGACAGGATGGAGTTCGTCTGCTGCGATGTTAATAATCTGCTTTCGGAGCACAGCTGCCTTAAAGGAACAGCAGATATTGTACTGTCAAATCCTCCGTATATTGAAAAGGGCTGCGGAATAACCAGGGAAAGCAGCAGAATGATAGCCCGCCAGGAAACAACTGCCGGAATTGAAGATTTCATTTCTGCTGCCGAGAGGCTTCTGAAAGAAAGAGGTCATTTCTTTCTTGTTCATCGCCCGTCAAGGCTGGTGGACATATTCTATTACTGCAGAAAGCACCGGCTGGAGCCGAAGGATTTGAGGCTTGTGGCGCCTGTTGAAGGGGCATCTGCCAATATAGCACTTATCCATTGTGTTCTGGGAGGAGGGCACCAGCTGAATGTTTCGGATACCCTTTTTGTGAGAAATTCAGATGGTGGCTACAGCCGTGAAATACTGGAAATATACGAAAAAAATGTTGAAAAAATTTCCAAATAGTGTCATAATATAATATACGAAAAAGGAAGGATTTATCATGAATGTAACTATTGATATTAAGGCATTATGCATTGTCCTGCTCCTGATTGCGCTTATCATCATGGTTGTATATGCCATTCTTATGATAAGAAAGCTTATGGTTACACTGGAGCATACAAATAGAATCCTTGAGGATGTAGAGGTTGTTTCGGGTATTGCCTCGGAGAGAAGTCAGGATGTTAACGAGATAATATCGAACATATCCGGCTCTGTATCGGGAATATCTGATGCATTAAAGGGAAACCAGAGCGTTGTATCTGCTATTGCGAGTATTGCCAAGTCCGTGGCATCAATAAAGGGAATGATGTCAAAGGAAGCGGACAAGGCGAAGTAATATACCATTTTTCCTCAGGGAAATGCTGAAAGGAGTAATGATGAAGGCTACAGGAATTGTGAGAAAAGTTGATGAGCTTGGCAGAATAGTTCTTCCTATTGAACTTAGAAGAACTTTGAATATTGATATTAGAGATCCGCTGGAAATCTATGTGGATGGAGAATCAATCATGCTGAAGAAATATCAGCCTGCATGCATTTTCTGCGGCAGCTCGGACGATGTTAAGCAGGTTCACGGCAAGAACGTTTGCGGCAAGTGCATTAAGGAGCTGCAGAGCTTATAAGGATTAAAGATTAAGATTAACACGAAGACAAAAAAGGAGCAAGTTATTGCCCTTTTTTTACATGAGGAGAAGAAAGCAGTGGCAAAATTTCTAGTAAAAAAAAGCGGTCCGATGAGAGGCGAAGTAACTATAAGCGGTTCCAAGAATGCTGTGCTGCCTATTATGGCTGCTACGCTTCTTACAGATGAGGAGTGTGTCATCAAGGACGTACCCGCCCTTAGAGATGTGGATGTGATGTGCAGCCTTCTTGAAAGTCTGGGAGCAGGTGTCCGCAAAAACCTGGACGAAAACCGTGTAACGGTTAAGGCCGAGGGAGAGATAATCAGTGAAGCGCCCTTTGATCTGGTAAAAATGATGAGAGCATCTATTCTGGTTCTTGGGGCACTGCTTCTGAGAAGCGGAAGAGCCCTTATCCATCTGCCGGGGGGCTGTGCCATAGGAGAGAGACCTGTTGAACTTCACCTGAAGGGGCTTAAGGCTCTCGGTGCCGAGATAGATGAGCAGTCCCTGCAGAAGGGAATTGTGGATGCAAAGGCAGATAGACTTCACGGAGCAACAATTTATCTGGACTTTCCGAGTGTGGGCGCAACAGAGGTGATTATCATGGCTGCAGCACTGGCGGAGGGAACCACGGTTCTGGAAAACGCAGCCCAGGAGCCAGAAATAGTGGATCTGGCAAGCTTCCTTAACAAGATGGGAGCTAAGATCAAGGGCGCCGGTACCGGAACAATTAAAATTGAAGGTGTTGAGAAGCTTCACGGGGTTTCCCACCATGTAATTCCGGACAGGATAGAGGCTGGAACATTCATGGTCAGTGCGGCAATTACAGGAGGAAAAATACTGATAAAAAACATGCTTCCGGATCATCTCAAGGCAGTAATAGCCAAACTGAGAGAGTGCGGAGTTGAGATTGATGTAACTGACAGGGGTGTTATCGTTGACGGCAGCAGGAACCCTATAGTATCAACTGATATCAAAACACTGCCTTATCCGGGTTTTCCAACGGACATGCAGTCTCCGTTCATGGCACTTCTGACTGTGGCAAAGGGCCCAAGTGTTGTGATGGAAACGGTTTTCGAGAACCGTTTCATGCATGTTGCCGAGTTCAACAAGATGGGTGCAAACATCAGAACTGAGGGGAAATGTGCCATAATACCCGGAAATAGAGAGCTTAAGGGCGCCCAGGTGGCAGCAACCGACCTTAGAGCCGGAGCAGCCGTAGTTCTCACCGGTCTGGTGGCAGAGGGAACTACAGAAGTTTCACAGATTTACCATATCGATAGAGGGTATGAACATTTTGTTGATAAGCTGAGAGGTCTCGGTGCCTTAATCGAAAGGGTAGAGGATTAATAACAGAAACTGATGACCAATCAGAATAACAGTAAATCAAAAAATCTAAAAAGCTGCTGCGCTATACTTAAAGCGCGGCAGCTCTTTTATTGGTGTTACTGCTGTTCCTTTGCCGAATCGGGATCAATGAAATGAGTGATGTTCTGGAGAACGGTTTTGCGGTTATTCTTTTCGAAGGTGTATATTATCATATCCTGATTGGGTAGACGAGGGGCAATCTCATCATTCTCGTACTTCTTCAGGCTTATGTTGCTGTCACCCTCAAGAAGAGGAACAGTGGATGAGAAGAATGATACGAGTTTTGATTTCTCGGCGGAATGCCATACATAGCCCTTCTTCAAACATTTGTAATCGGTGTTGCACAGTCCTGCAGTCGTTTCATATTCTGATGAAATGCTGTCAAGATAGCTCTCGCCCCTTGTTCTCAAATCCAGCTTCATGCTCAGATTACCATTGTCAGTATCTATGCTCTGAATGTAGGATGCGGCCAGAACGATGCCCGTTTCCTCCTCCTGCAAACACATTCCTGTATTCAAGGTATACATGAGGCTGACGAGATTGTTGCTGGTTTCGTCACTGAGAACGGTTTCAGGCATCTCGGTTTCAGTCATTGTATATACAAAATTTGATTCAAGGCTCTCAAACTTGTCTTCCACACCGCTGTAAGACTTTTCGAATTTGCTCAGAATACTGTCAACGCTGTTTGAGTCTATTACTATTACAGCAGTGGCAGTATTCGGTGTGTAGCCCTCCTTTGTATTACAGGTGAAGGAGGCTATGTCAAACAGCTTTCCCGAACTTTTGGAGTTAGCCAAAAGAGATCCTATGGTATTGATGGGATTTGGATAGTTGCTGCCCTTTACAAAGTTGTAGGGATCAGTATATTTCGGCATGGTCATTTTGATTTCGTATGCCTTGGCGTACCGTGGAGCTTCAGTTGAGCCATTCATGCGGAAGCTGCAGACTGCATTCTTTGGCCCCGAAACCAGAATGGTGTCACTTGATGAAGTCTGAAGATTAATAAGATAGTCTGAAGCAATGAATCTGTTCGGTACCTCATTAATTCCCATGTGACGGCCATCATTGTTTTCGGTAATAATCAGTGTGATTTTCCCGTGATCTACCGGTCCCAGAAGGGCAGTTGACGCTGTAGCAACAGTCTGGATACTGCTTTGTGTATCGGTGGTGCAGAAGCTGCAGAGCAGTGTTACGGAAGGCTCGTTTTCGCAACCCTGTGTGGCATCGTTTACTATTGCAAGGCTGTGGCTGCCTCTGAATGCCAGGTTAACATCGCTGCTCTTGGCCCAGGTCTTCATATAATCGGAGAACATCTCGAAATCGCAAGTGTCCTCTGTTATGGTATCCTCCAGTGAATCCTCGTTTGCATTAAGCATTTCTTTTAACTCATTGTCCCTGTTAACTTCACCGCAGCCTGAAAAAAGCAGAACAGACAGCATTGTTATTGAAATAATAAACGGTATGACACGTCTCATGCGTCAAAATCTCCTTGTCTCGTAATCTAAGTGTTAATATAATGATATTGCACAAGTGATATTATACATCAGTTAAAAAGATAAATGTAATAGTTAGGTGAAAAAAACAGATGAAAGTATCAATGAAATCAACAATAATAACAGAAAATTTCATTATCAGGGACGCTGAATTCGGCGACTATGAATTATTTACCGAATGGGAGAGGGACAGGGAAATGGTGAAGTACTTCGCCATAGATGAAGGCAGGACCTATGAACAGGTAGTTACCGAGGGATTTGAACTGAGAAACGGCAGTTATTCCCGTGACATGACCATTACTGACAAGAACACAAAGGAACCCCTGGGTCGCATAATAATAACGAGGATGGAGCCCCACTACAGATCCCTTGACATCACTAAAATCTATGTTGGAGGCAGCAATAGAGGAAGAGGTGTGGGTACGGAAGTGCTTCTGGGGCTTCTTAAACATTTCTTCGAAGAGATGAAACTGGAGAGGGTAACCCTTGATTATTTCACAGGAAATGCAAAGGCGGCAAAGCTTTACAGGAAGCTGGGCTTTGTCGACGAGGGGGTTGCCAGAAACGCCTGTATCAAGGATGGTGTATATTACGATCTCAATCTGATGTCCATGCTGAGTGAGGAATACTTCAAGTTATATACATAAAAAAATTACAGTTAACCCCGAAATTGATTCGGGGTTTTTTCCTGTTTTGTGCGTTTGCGTATTGACGGTGCGGATATTTTGTGTATAATTTTCAATGGAGTCGAAAATAACACAATATATAGTGAGGGACCAATCATGAGTGAAATTAAACAGATAATAAAAAGAGACGGCAGAACTGTTGACTTCGATATTGCCAAGATATCCGATGCGATATATAAGGCAGCGGAAGTTCTGGGAGGACAGGACAGAGACACCTCCAACTACCTGGCAAGACAGGTTGAGCTTTATCTTACAGAAGTTCGTCATAACGATATTCCTACTGTTGAAGAAATTCAGGACGCGGTAGAGAAGGTTCTCATTGAGAACGGTCATGCCAGAACTGCTAAGGAGTTCATACTATACAGAGCTGAGCGTACCCGTGTAAGGGACATGAACACAAGGCTCATGAAGACTTATGAGGATCTCACTTTCAAGGATGCCAAGGACAACGACACCAAGCGGGAAAACGCCAATATCGACGGCGACACCGCTATGGGTACAATGCTCAAGTACGGTTCCGAGGGAGCCAAGCAGTTCTATGAAATGTTTGTACTCAAGCCTGAGCATGCCAAGGCTCACCGGGAGGGAGATATTCACATTCATGACATGGACTTCCTTACACTGACAACTACATGCTGTCAGATTGATATAGAGAAGCTGTTTAAGGGCGGATTCTCGACGGGACATGGTCACCTGAGGGAACCTAATGATATTCAGAGCTATTCAGCCCTTGCCTGCATTGCCATTCAGTCTAACCAGAATGACCAGCACGGCGGTCAGAGTATCGCAGACTTTGATTACGGAATGAAGAACGGCGTGGTGAAGACCTTCAGAAAGCTTTACTGGACAAATGTTGGCAAAATGCTGAATCTCCTCTTCGATATAGAGGAAGGTGTTGACAAGGTTAAGGAAATCGGCAGAGAAATAATGGAGAAATACGATCTCTATCCGATTATCGCCGACGATAACGGCTACAAGGAAGTCGAGGCAGAGTATCTCCAGAAGCTTATTGACAGAAAGTACATAGCAACAATCCAGAAGAAGGCTACCAAGTATGCAAACGATGAGGTTGACAGGGCTACTTATCAGGCCATGGAGGCGTTTGTACATAATCTCAACACCATGCATTCCAGAGCCGGAGCTCAGGTTCCGTTTTCATCCATAAACTTCGGTACGGATACTTCTCCTGAGGGAAGACTTGTAATAAAGAATATCCTGCTTGCAATCGAAGCAGGGCTTGGTAACGGGGAAACAGCTATCTTCCCGGTAAGCATTTTCAAGGTAAAGGAGGGCATCAACTACAATCCGGAAGATCCGAACTACGACATGTTCAAGCTTGCCATGAAGGTTTCTGCCAAGAGGCTCTTCCCTAATTTCGCATTTATTGATGCTCCGTTTAACCTTCAGTATTACAAGGAAGGCGATCCTAATACTGAAATTGCATATATGGGCTGCAGAACCAGAGTTATAGGAAACATTTACGATCCGTCAAGACAGGTTGTGGGGGGAAGAGGAAATCTCAGCTTCACATCCATCAATCTGCCGCGAATTGCCATTAAGGCACATGGAGATATTGACTGGTTCTTCGAAGAGCTTGACAGAAAGATCAATCTGGCTATGGATCAGCTCATGGAGAGATACAAGATTCAGGCAGCAAAAAAAGTCAGGAACTACCCATTCCTTATGGGACAGGGAGTATGGATTGATTCCGATAAGCTCAAGGAAGACGATACCGTGGGCGAGATTCTCAAACACGGAACTCTCAGCGTAGGTTTCATTGGTCTCGCCGAGTGTCTGAAGGCTCTTATGGGAGTTCACCACGGTGAATCTATGGAGGCTCAGTCAATGGGCCTGGAGATAATCGGGTTCATGAGAAAGAAGCTTGATGAAGAGTCGAAGAAGACAGGATTCAATTATACTCTTCTGGCAACACCGGCTGAAGGTCTGTCAGGTCGTTTCGTGAGAATAGACAGAGCCAAGTACGGAGTTATCGAGGGTGTAACAGACAGGGAGTACTACACTAATTCCTTCCATGTTCCTGTATACTATAACATCAATGCCTTCGAGAAGATTAAGAAGGAAGCGCCTTACCATGCGCTTACAAATGCAGGACACATCAGTTACATCGAGCTTGACGGAGATCCTACAAAGAATCTCGATGCCTTCGAACAGGTTGTCAGATGCATGAAGGAGAGCGGAATAGGCTACGGTTCCATCAATCACCCTGTTGACAGAGATCCTGTATGCGGTTTTACCGGAATCATAAACAACGAGTGTCCATGCTGCGGCAGAACAGAGGATTACGGTGATGTGGGCTTCGAAAGAATAAGAAGGATAACAGGTTATCTTGTGGGCACAATGGATAACTGGAACGATGCCAAATCGGCTGAGGAGGCTGATCGTGTTAAGCACACCATGGACAGCGGTGAGGAGCTTGAACAGCTTCAGTAGGAAAAGAGGTGCATAAGATGGCTGATTCATTGAGAATCGCCGGAATAATGAGAGAGTCGATAGTAGACGGCCCGGGCATAAGATTTGCGGTCTTTTGTCAGGGCTGTCCCCATGGTTGCCCGGGATGTCACAATCCCGAAACTCACGATCCGGCAGGGGGAAATGAAGTTAAAATTGACAGGATTCTTCAGGAATTCGACAAGAATCCTCTGCTGTCGGGAATGACATTTTCCGGCGGAGAGCCCATGTGCCAGCCTGAAGGATTTGCAGTGCTGGGAAGAGAGGTTAAGGCTAGAGGAAAGACAATCACCATCTATACGGGGTATACACTGGAGCAGCTTCTGAAAATGGCGGAGGATACTCCTGCTATCGGTGAGCTCCTTGAGATGTGTGATATACTGATTGACGGTCCATTCATAATGGATAAGCGTGACTTGAATCTGCAGTTCAGGGGCAGTTCCAATCAGCGTGTCATCGATATGAACAGAACGAGAGAAGAAATGAAAATTGTTTTATGGGAAGGTTAAGAATTTAATGATAAAATACTTCTTGCATAGGACAATGTACTGTGCTATAATCTCTAATGTTCGAGTCTGAAATTATGCCTAAGGCTGAATATACCAAATAAACAAGGAGGTGCGAGAGATGTCAAACAAGTGTGAAATTTGCGGAAAAGGACAGGTTTCCGGAAACAATGTATCCCACTCAAACAGACACACCAGAAGAAAGTGGAATGCAAACATCCAGACTGTTAGAATTAACGACAATGGAACAGTTAGAAGAGCAAAGGTATGCACTAGATGCCTCAGATCAGGCAAAGTTGAACGTGCCCTCTAATCTGGATTTAACACCTGCAGGACGCAGGTGTTTTTTTATGATATAATACTGATATGCTGGAAATAAGAAACAGACTGGGAGATATACGTTTCTCAAGAAACGTCATATTAAAGATTGTAGAGGATGCTGTTGCATCCTGTGACGGGCGGGTTTCACTGTTGAACTACAAAGGTAAATACAAGCGCGTAATGCCTGGAAACGACGAAGTGGTTTTTGTGGAAACACCGGAGGGCGTCGATATTACTGTTTATGTTGTAATTAATTTCGGTGTCAGCATTCACGATTCAACAGAGAAAATTCGCAATTACATATTTGATAATGTGGAAAAGGTAATGGGGGAACGTCCTAACCGGGTTAAAATCGTGGTTACGGGGGTTCAGTCCAGAGAAATTGCCAGACGACATATCGAAATAGGATGATGACCTGTTATCAGAACATGAAACTTCAAGACAGCATCACAACGATAAAAGGAATCGGCCCTAAAAAGGCCGAGGCTTTTGCGCGCATAGGAATAGAAACCATCGAAGACCTGATTTTCACCCTTCCGCGGATATACGAAGACCGCCGAAATGTTGTGCCCGTCAGTGGGCTTAAGGAGGGTGAACCTGCTGTTTTTGCGGGAAAGGTTGATCTTGTGAATCCCTCGGGCTTCAGAAGCAGAGGCAGGAGGGTGCTGAAGCTGCTGATTTCTGACAACACAGGCTCTGTTGAGGTTGTTTTTTTTAATGCCTCCTATCTGGCAGGAACAGTGAAGCCCGGAGACTTTCTTGTGTGCTTCGGCGTTCCGCGGATGAACAGAGGAAGGCTTCAGGTTATCCATCCTGAATTCGAGAAAACTGAAGAGGTAAAAGGAGAGATACTTCCTGTTTATCCCCTCACCAAGGGCATTTCTCAGAGAGAAATGAGGCGAATTCAAAGGATTGTCAAACCTCTTTATGCTCAGGTTCCTGACATTCTCCCTGAGGAAACCATAAATAAATACAGACTCTGCGGGATTGAATATGCTCTGGAGAACATCCATTCTCCCGTAGACAAGAAGAAACTTCTGGAGGGTAAGTACCGGCTGGTATTTGACGAATTCATGGTTCTGGAAACAGGCCTTATGGCTGCCGGAAGGGGAAATTCCGGAACTGAAACCGGGGCTGTTTTCAGCGGAAGTCCGCTGGAGGAGGAGTATATTGATTCCATGCCTTTCCCATTGACCTCTGCTCAGCAAAGATGTGTGAAGGAGATTATGGCTGATCTTTCGGGAAGGAAGGCCATGAACAGACTTGTGCAGGGTGATGTGGGTTCCGGCAAGACGGCAGTAGCCGAGATCGCAATGTTCAAGGCAGCAAAAAGCGGCTATCAGGCTGTGATGATGGCGCCTACGGAGATACTTGCCAGGCAGCATTACGAAGGGCTGAAGGCTGCCTTTGCAAGATATGGGATAAAGGTTGCATTTCTGTCGGGAAGCATGAAGGCGTCTGAAAAGAGAGAGACCCTTGCCGGGATTGAGGATGGCAGCTCCGATATTATCGTCGGAACCCATGCGGTGATACAGCCGGAGGTGAAATTCTGCAATCTGGGGCTTGTCATTACAGATGAACAACACAGATTCGGCGTTAATCAGAGAATAAGGCTGAAGGAGAAGGGGGAGAATCCCAATGTAATGGTTATGACGGCAACCCCGATTCCAAGAACTCTGGCAGTGGTTCTGTACGGTGACATGGATGTGTCTGTAATAGACGAAATGCCCCCGGGCAGACAGCCTGTTAAGACCCGCTGCATTGAAGGTGAAGAATCAAGAAGAAAATGCTACGAATTTGTGAAAAGACAGGTGCATCAGGGACGGCAGGCTTATGTTGTAACCCCTCTCATTGATCAGTCCCAGGCAATGGACGCCAGATCCGCCAGTGAGGTGCATGAGGAACTGTCATCGATTTTTGAGAGGACAGCCCTGATTCACGGAGGAATGAAACAGTCCGAGAAGGATGAAATAATGGAAAAATTCAACAGCGGGGATATAGATGTTCTCGTTGCCACTGTTGTTATAGAGGTGGGAATCAATGTTCCCAACGCCACGGTAATGGTTGTGGAAAATGCGGAGAGGTTCGGACTTGCCCAGCTCCACCAGCTGAGAGGCCGTGTGGGCAGAGGAAGATTTCAGTCCTATTGTTTCCTGATACTGGGAAGCGAATCGAAGATTGCCAAAAGAAGGGGCGAGATAATGGAGGAGTCTTCAGACGGGTTTTATATCGCAGAGGAGGATCTGAAAAATCGCGGACCGGGGGAAATCTTCGGTACGAGACAGCACGGACTCCCTGATATGAAAATTGCCGACATGGTCCGTCACATGGATGTGCTGAGCAGAGCCAGGGATGAGGCAAAGGCAATTATTGAGGAGGATCCAAGGCTTTTGAAGGCCGAAAACCAGCCGCTTAAAGCTAGAGTAATTAAACTGTTCGGAGAAGATTTTTCTTTGAACCTATGAGGTGAACATGAGAGTAATAACGGGAAAATACAGAGGAAGAAAACTGAATACGCCGCAGGATTATGACATAAGACCAACATCTGACAAGGCCAAGGAGGCCCTGTTCAGTATCCTGGCGAATCAATTATACGACAGCCGTGTTCTCGATTTGTTTGCAGGCACGGGGAGCCTGGGCATAGAGGCTCTCTCAAGGGGAGCGTCCTACTGTCTCTTCGCGGATGCATCCGGCAAAAGCCTCAAGCTTGTTAAGGAGAATCTTGAACACTGCAAGGTGGAGGAGAAGACCAGGGTTGCAGCCGGGGACTACAAAAAGATTCTCAAGAATCTGGCAGATCGCATTGAGGACGGGCTGGAGGAACCCTTTGATATCATTTTACTCGATCCGCCTTACAACAAAGGGCTTCTTCCTGAAGCCTTCGAGCTTATTAAGCAGGGAAACATACTGGCCAGCGATGGCGTGATTGTGGCGGAGCACAGGAAAGAGGAAATTCTGCCTGAGGAAATAAGCGGTTTTCATCGTATAAAAGAGAGACGATATGGTGTGGTGGCACTGTCAATTTATGACAATATGTAGTTGCTTTAATAAATGAGCTGTGATAAAATTTTTTGAGAAAACGGGAGGAGTTTCTATGCAAACCAAGGCGTTATATTCCGGGTCCTTTGACCCTTTGACAATGGGTCATATGAACATTATCCGGCGGGCATCAAGGCTTTATGATGAGGTAACCGTTGGAGTCATAGATAATCCTCAAAAGAAAACAATGTTCGCTCTGGAAGAACGTAAAGAGATGATTTCCGAAGCGGTTAAGGATCTTGATAATGTCAGGGTGGATCATTTCGCCGGGCTCCTGGCAGATTACGTTAACAGTAACGGGTATAATGTAGTTGTCAGAGGTCTCAGGGGGACGACAGACTTTGATTATGAGATCCAGATGGCACAGATGAATGCACGTCTATTTAACGAGAATGTTGAAACGGTGTTTCTGATGACGGATCCCAGGTACTCATTTATCAGTTCATCCATGGTAAAGGAAGTGAATTCACTGGGAGGCAGTATTGAAGGTCTGGTTCCGGATGAAATTATGAAGAGAATGTCAAAGTAAGGCCGTTTGATAGGAGGATGCAATGAGGGTTTTAGAATTACTGGAAGAAATTGAAGAAATAGTTGATACTGCGGCAGGTTTTCCGCTTACAGGCAAGATTATGATAGATTCCGAGGAACTGCTTGAGATAGTAAGGGAGATAAGATCAGAACTCCCTGATGAAATACAGCAGGCTCAGTGGATAAAGAATGAAAGGGAAAGAATCATCGCCGAGGCAAAGCAGCAGTACGAGGCGGTTATTGACGATGCCCAGAAGCAGGCCGATGCTCTTGTTGAGAACAACGACATTACTGTCAGGTCAAAGATCAGAGCTGATGAGCTCATGTCAGTAACAGAAGATACAGCCAAGCAGCTCAAGATTGGAACTTATGAATACCTTGACAGTATTCTCTATAACTTCCAGGGCAAGATGGAGCATCTCAGTTCTATCTATTTCGGTGAGATGTTCACCAGCATAGAGAAGGCGTTTAACGATATTAACTCTGCTCTTGCCGCAAACAGAGAAGAACTTCAGGACATGGCATACAGAGCTCAGATGGATGCTGAGGCTAAGCCGGAGTTAGCGCCTCTTCCTAAAATGGAGGATAAAGAATAAGAATCTGAATAATACGGGAGTGTGTTGGAAAGCGGGGTTCCCCTTCATGACACACTCTGTTTATTGTATATGAAAACCCTAGGAATAATAGCTGAATACAATCCGTTTCACAACGGACACAAATATCACATGGAGACAGCAAGGCATCTTTCGAATGCTGACGCATGCATGGTGGTTATGAGCGGGGATTTCACCCAGCGGGGGGAACCTGCTGTATCAGATAAATGGCAGAGGGCGGAACAGGCTGTCAGATACGGGGCAAATCTTGTAGTTGAACTGCCCTTTATTTTTGCCTGCAACAGAGCTCCTGTCTTCGCCAGGGGAGGAGTTGACATCCTTGTCAAGGCAGGTGTCGGCTGCATTTCCTTCGGATGCGAGTGCAGCGAACCGGAGCTGTTGAGAAATACTGCCAGTGCACTTCTGGCTGAGGAAGGCACTATTGCGGAAAGAACCGGTGAAATAATGAAGGAGGGCTGTTCCCATGCGGCTGCTCACCAGGAGGCGGTTCGTGAAATCTTAGGGAAGGATGCCGCGGAAACAATAAGGACCCCCAACAACATTCTGGGGGTGGAGTATCTCAAGAGAATGGAATTTTGGAGAAACAGAGGCATCGATATTGAAGACATCCTCGTTCCCAGAAAAGGTGCCGGGTATTTCGGAATAGAGAATCTCGGGGAGAGGGGCTTCGCAGGAGCTTCTGAAATAAGGAGACTGCTGGCGGAGGGTAAATCCGTTTCAGCCTATGTTCCGGGAATCATAGAGGCCGAAAACCGGGAAAAAATCGACAAAGAGATGCTGGTGATTCTTAAGGGTATTGTGCTGCGAAGCACTTCCCGGGAGCTGCAGGAAATCTACTCCGTAGGCGAAGGAATTGAAAACAGAATAATCAAGGAAATAAGACAGATACAGGACTACGGGGAACTTGTTGACAGGCTTGTTTCCAGAAGGTATACCGCCTCGACGGTAAGGCGAATTCTTACTTATATAGTCCTGGGTCTTGCGGGACAACAGGCTGACCGGCTCCTTGAGGGAGACCCGGAGGGAGCACGACTTCTGGCGGCTGATGCAAAGGGTCGTGAAATAATCCGTAATTCAGACCCGGACCGTATTGCCTTTGTACCTAATCTTAATAAAATGCCGGAGAAACTCAGGTGGACCCGGGAAGTGCTGGAGCTGGATGCAAAGGCAGCGGACTTCTACAATCTGCTTTGCGGCAGAAGTCTGTACGTGGAATCAGATTATGTGCGAAGACCGGCGATTGTAATGTGATTCACACAAGGTTAGTAATGCCTTGAAAAACCCGGGGCAGGGCTGTATAATTTTAATGCAAATTGTTTATCAGGCGCATTGCGCCACAATTAATAGCAGGAGGACACTATAGATGAAAGTATTAGTAATTAACTGTGGAAGTTCTTCACTTAAGTATCAGGTACTTGATATGGCAAATGAAGTGCTTCTTTGTAAGGGTCTTGTTGAGAGAATCGGCATGGACGGTTCCGTAATCAAGCACGAGAAAATCGGAATGGACAAGTTCATCCTTGAAGCACCTATGGCTGACCATAAGGATGCCATCGGCCACGTTCTTGATGCCGTTCAGGATGCCGAGCACGGTGTAGTGACGGATATGAGCGAAATCGGTGCTGTGGGACACAGAGTTGTTCACGCAGGTGAAAGGTATTCATCATCGGTTCTCATTACCGACGATGTTATCAAGGTACTTGAAGAATGTACCGCACTGGCACCGCTGCACAATCCGCCAAACCTTCTGGGTATTGCAGCATGCAAGGAGCTTATGCCTGGAACACCTATGGTTGCTGTATTTGATACTGCATTTCATCAGACAATGCCTCCTGAATCATACATTTACGCTATCCCTTATGAATTCTATGAAAAGCATGGCATAAGAAGATACGGTTTCCACGGAACTTCACATAAGTACGTAGCAGAAAGAGCTGCTGACATACTCAATGTTAACCTGGACGATCTGAAGCTGATTACATGCCACCTTGGCAACGGCGCTTCCGTTTCCGCAATCAAGAGAGGAAAGTGCATCGATACATCAATGGGATTCACTCCGCTGGAGGGTCTCGTTATGGGAACAAGATCCGGAGATATCGACCCTGCAATCGTTACATACATGAGACAGGTTGAAAATCTTGACCAGGGTGTTGCCAACGAAATCCTGAACAAGAAGTCAGGCGTACTGGGCATTTCAGGTGTTTCAAGCGACTTCAGAGATCTGGAAACCGCAGCTGAGGAAGGAAACGAAAGAGCACAGCTGGCTCTTAAGGTTTTCGCTCACAAGGTGAGATTCTACATCGGAGCATACATTGCTGAGATGAATGGCTGCGACGCTATCATATTCACTGCCGGCGTTGGTGAAAACGATATAGGCATGAGAGACATTATCTGTAACGACCTGGGTAACCTGGGAATCAAGCTGGACGTTGTAAAGAACAGAGTAAAGGGCAGAGAGTGCATAATTTCAAGAGATGACTCAAGAGTAAAGCTTATCCTTATCCCTACAAATGAAGAGCTTATGATTGCCAGAGATACAAGAGATATCGTAGAGGGCCGCAGATAGGACAAAAAAAGATATTGACAAACGTCTCATTTGGCGTGTATACTTTCAATGTTGCGACATATGGAATTACCATATGCCATAGACTGAGAATTTCTGCGCCGATGCCGGTCGGCGAGGCGTGCTCACATAATCGGCACGAAGGAGGTGTAACAATGGCAGTACCTAAGAGAAAAACTTCAAAGGCAGTAACTCATCAGAGAAAGGCAGCAAACATGAAGAAGAAGGCTCCTGGCGTTTCAATTTGTCCACAGTGCCACGAACCTAAGCTTCCTCACAGAGTTTGCCCTAACTGCAACTACTATGATGGCAAAGACATCATGGAAGCATAGTCTGCTTTAATGAAGACAGGACGAAAGCGACAGCACAGCTGTCGCTTTTTTAGTGTATTCCATAATATTAAAATCCCCCGGATCTGTGCCGGGGGATTGATTTGTTAACCTGGTTATTCAGATACCCTAGTCAGGGAGAACTTCCAGGAGCTTTTCGGCAATCTGGATTGCATTTGTTGCTGCACCCTTTCTTACGTTATCCGCTACGCACCAGAGATTGATGCCGTTTTCCACTGAGAAGTCTCTTCTGATACGTCCCACATATACCGGATCTGTTCCTGCTGCCTCAGTTGCCAGAGGGTAAACATTGTTTTCCAGATCATCCTGAAGAACAATTCCGGGAGCATTTCTGAAGAGTTCGAATATGTCTTCAAGCTCAAACGGCTTCTCCAGCTCGATGTTGATTGATTCGCTGTGACCGTAGTATACAGGCACTCTTACTGTAGTTGCTGTAACGCCTATGTTATCATCGTGGAGAATCTTGTGGGTTTCGTTAACCATCTTCATCTCTTCCTTGGAATAGCCGTTCTCAAGGAATACATCGATATGCGGCAGACAATTGTATGCTATCTGGTGTGCATATGCCTGAAGTGGCTCGTCATTGCCCTCGATACCGTTCTTGAGATCGTTAATTCCCTTGAGGCCGGAACCTGCAACAGCCTGATAAGTTGAATATACAACTCTCTTGATTCCGTATTTATCCTGGAGAGGCTTAAGAGCCACTACAGCCTGAATGGTTGAGCAGTTAGGGTTGGCAATTATGCCCTTGTTTGTTGCAATGTCTTCAGGATTTACTTCAGGAACAACAAGGGGAACATCCTTGTCCATTCTCCACTGGCTGGAATTATCTACTACTGTTGTTCCGTGCTGCGCAGCAATAGGTGCGAACTTGGCACTCGTACCGCCGCCTGCGGAAAACAGGGCGATGTCAATCGGTTTATCAAATGAATGCTCGGTCAGCTCTTCAACGGTGTATTCTTTTCCTTTGAAGGTTATCTTTTTGCCGGCTGATTTGGCCGATGCCATAAGATAGATGTTTTCAAAAGGGAAATCCCTTTCTTCCAGAACCTTCAGGAAAGTTGATCCTACAACTCCCGTTGCTCCTACTACTGCAATGTTTGGTTTTCTTTTCATTATACTGACCTCCTATAGTAATATCGTCTAACGGTAATTATACAACGACAAATTAGTACTGTCAAAGGCTCCAAATAATGTGTCTTGCAAAAGCTGATACTACCAATTATTGTGGCTTTGTGCTATCATATACACTGAGATAAAACGTGCAGGATAGCATAAAAACAATAAAAGGAGAATATGATGACTTATTTACAGGCAATCATTTTGGGACTTGTTCAGGGACTGGCAGAGTTTCTTCCTATCAGCAGCTCCGGGCACCTTGCCCTGCTGCAGTATTTTTTCGGTGTTGAGGCCGAAAGCGTACTGATGTTTACTGTTCTGATGCATGTGGGAACGCTGGTGTCAGTATTCATTATCTACAGAAAGGACATTGCCGAGCTTATTGTTGAACTTGGCAGGACCATTAAGGACATATTCACGGGAAAGGGACTTAGAATCAATTCCAGCCCGACAAGAAGGCTGGGATTCATGATTATCGTTGCATCCATTCCGACAGCTGTAATCGGATTGCTGTTCGAGGATTTCTTCGGCAGCCTGTATTCATCCGTTGTTTCCATTTCAGTTGGTCTAATAATTACCGGAATAATACTCTTCGTTGCAGAAAAACTCAACAAAGACAATAAGGATATCATGTCCATGAAGTTCAGGCATGCTGTATTTATCGGATGCATGCAAGGAATTGCTATTGCCCCCGGGGTTTCCCGTTCGGGCTCAACACTCTTTGGAGGCCTTGTGGCAGGTCTGGAGAGAGCTTTTGCGGTAAAATTCGCATTTCTTATTTCCATTCCGTCAATTCTCGGGTCTGTTATTCTGGAGGCTCCCGACGCCTTCGCAGAGGGTCTTGACATGGCGCTGATAGGACCTGTAATAGCAGGTGTTATTGTTGCAGTCATTTCCGGAATCGCAGCAATTAAAGTAATGATAAAAATTGTTTCAGGAAAGAAACTCATCGGATTTACCGCGTATGTATGGCTTGTGGCCGCTGTTGTACTGGGATATGCGCTGATTTCCGGCTGATAGAGGAAAGGATAATGGCTGAGAAGAAGAGAGGCCCGGGAAGACCCCCGGGAAGCAAGAAAAAAACAGGAGGCAGAAGCGGCATTTCCAGAGAAGGACAGCGTAACGTGAGAAAACAGGAAATGCGAATCGAAGCTAAGGCCCAGCTTAAGGATGAGATACTGGGAATAGTTCTCATGGCTCTGGGAGTTTTTCTCATTATAGCACTGCAGACACACGCTGCAGGAATTGCAGGAGAGGGAATCTCCAGGGTTCTTAAGGGACTCTTCGGCTTCGTAGCATTTTTGATGCCTTATTATTTCATAATCTACGGACTTCTTCTGTTTTTGAAGAAGACAATCCATATTGGCATCAAGTCAGCTGTTTATCTCGTGATAATCTATCTGGCAATTGATCTGGTGAATGCGGGAAGGTTTATGGAACCTATTGCCAATGGCGGCAGCTGGGGCGGCTTCGGAGAAAGCTTCGCCAACGGCACGACACTTTCCGGAGGCGGTGTCTTCGGAATGGGACTTGGAAGCATTATAGTAAATCTTCTGGGAATACCGGGACTGTACATATTCTCTTTCGTTGTAATATTCGTATTCCTGCTTTTGCTGGTAAACACACCTGTATCCAGGTTCTTCGAGAGCTTTAAGCTGAGAAAACAGAGACGGGCTCTTGAAAGAGAGGAAAGAGCGAAGGAGAGAAAGCGACAGCAGGCTCAGGCAGGAGAGGTCCGCGAGACAGCGGCAGCTTCAGCTCCGGCAATGAGCGACAGCCAGAGGAAAATCATGGGTTACATGTCGGAAAGCATTGCGGAACCAAAGGCAGACGCTGCAGCAGAACCTCAGGCAAAGCCAAGGAAGCCTGAAGGAGGTATTAAAACCGGGAAGCTTGAAATCAAAGGTGCGGAGCAGGGAATTGATGCCGCATCTGAACCGTCGGTTCTTGAGCCTCCGAAGAAGTTGAGCAGGCAGGAAGCTGCCGACAGCATGCTGGAATCAGAGGACTTCATCAAGAACGACAGTGACAGGGAATACGAGTTTCCTTCATTGGATTTGCTGAATCCGCCTTCAAGGACGGCATCAATGGCTAGCGAGGGAGAACTGAGAGACAGAGCGGGCCTTCTGGAGGAGACTCTGGGAAGCTTCGGCATAGACGCTACAGTCACAAATGTTATTCAGGGTCCTACCGTTACCAGATATGAGGTTCACCCAAGCAGCGGCGTGAAGGTATCAAAGATAAAGAATCTTATTGACGATATTGCCCTGAACATGGAGGCTAAGAGCATCAGAATTGAAGCTCCCATTCCCGGCAAGAGAGCAGTGGGCATAGAAATACAGAACGAGAAGACAAACCCGGTAATGCTTCGGGAGATAATCTCTTCAGATGCTTTCAGAAACGGGAAGTCAAAGCTCACCTTCGCGGTGGGCAAGGATATCGGCGGCAATCCGATAGTTGCGGATCTGGCCACAATGCCCCATCTGCTAATAGCGGGTTCCACCGGTTCGGGAAAGTCGGTATGCATAAACGGAATAATAGCCAGTCTGCTGTACAAGGCCGGTCCCGATGAGGTTAAGATGGTACTTATCGACCCTAAGGTAGTTGAGCTTTCCGATTACAACGGAATACCTCATCTTCTGATTCCTGTTGTAACCGATGCCCAGAAGGCAGCGGCTGCGTTAAACTGGGCCGTTGCGGAGATGGATGAACGTTACAAGAAATTTGCAGAAAACGGCGTTAGAGATTTCGCATCTTACAACAAGCTGAAGAGAAAGGAAAAGAACAGAGTCAAGGACGGGGAAATAGATGGTCCTATCCCTCAGATTGTGATAATAATAGACGAGCTGGCTGATCTGATGATGGTGGCATCCTCCCAGGTTGAGGAGTCCATATGCAGACTTGCCCAGAAGGCAAGAGCTGCGGGAATGCATCTTATTGTTGCCACCCAGAGACCTTCGGTTAATGTGGTTACCGGTCTTATCAAGGCGAACATTCCTTCCAGGATTGCCTTTGCGGTAACATCAAATGTAGACTCTAGAACAATTCTCGATACTGTGGGAGCCGAACGCCTGGTGGGCAAAGGAGACATGCTGTTTGCTCCTATAGGCAGCAGTAAGCCGACCCGTGTTCAGGGCTCATTCATCTCCGATGAGGAGGTTAAGCGCCTTATTGAATATGTGAAACAGCAGGGAACGGCTGATGAGGCTGCGGAGGCTGATGTGCTGGACACTATTGAACGGGCCAACACTCCGGATGCCGAAAAGGGCAACAGAGATCTGGAGGACGATCTCCTGCCTGATGCAATCGAACTTGTTGTAGGCGCGGGAAACGCTTCGGTTTCGATGCTGCAGCGCAGATTCAGAATCGGATATAACCGTGCTGCCCGTATAATTGACATGATGGAGGACAGACAGATTGTAGGGCCTCCTGACGGAAGCAGACCGAGGTCTGTTCTCATTTCCGAGGAGGATCTCGAAAACATGAAGGAAAGCGGAATATGAAACTGTATATAGAGACACTGGGATGTCTGAAGAATTCAAACGATTCCGAGGGCATCGGGGGAATATGGGAAAGGAGCGGGCAGACCGTAACTGATGATCCATGGGAAGCCGATGTTATTCTGGTTAACACCTGTGCATTCATTAACGATGCCAAAACGGAGTCTATCAATACCATATTTGACATGACAAGACTGGCTCGGGAAAGGGAGGATTCAGGTCTTCCAAAACCCCTGCTTATTGTGGCTGGATGCCTGGGTCAGAGATACGGAAGTGAACTTGTGGATGAAATCCCTGAGGTGGATGTTTTCATGGGGGTAAACGATTACGAAAAGCTCCCTGAAATTGTGGCTGAAAGAAAGAAACTCTACTGCAGCGGAACTCCGGAGCAGTTCGTGGAATTCACCTCACGAAAGCTTGAATCCAATCCATATGCTGCAACACTGAGGATTGCCGAGGGCTGCAATAACTGCTGCGCCTACTGCGTAATACCTCAAATCAGAGGCGGTTACAGAAGCAGACCCATGGACAGCATAATAGAGGAAGCGGAGGTTCTGGCAAAGGCAGGAACAAAGGAACTGATTCTTATTGCCCAGGATGTAACGGAGTACGGCAGGGATATATATGGCGAGCTGAGACTTCCTATGCTTTTGCGCCGTCTTTGCAGAGTGGAGGGCATTAGATGGATAAGGCTCATGTACTGCTACGAGGATAAGATTACCGAGGAACTGATAAGGACAATGGCAGAGGAGGAAAAAATATGCAATTACATTGATATACCTCTTCAGCACATTTCCGATTCCGTACTCAAGGCAATGAGAAGGAGATCCACTGAAAGCAGCATCAGAAACACCATAGATGCGCTTCGAAGGGCGATTCCGGACATACACATCAGAACAACATTTATTACAGGCTTTCCGGGAGAAACAGAGGAAGACTTCGAGAAGCTTGCAGCCTTTGCAGAGGAAACGGAGTTTGAACGTCTGGGAGTATTTGCCTACTCACGGGAAGAGGGGACTCCTGCAGGAGACATGGAATGTCAGATAGATGAGGATACAAAGGCTGAAAGAGCTGATTCCATAATGAGGCGTCAGGTGGACATATCCCGAAGAAACAACATGAAAAAAATCGGTGAGGTTTTTGAAGTCATTGTTGACGGAATTGATGAGGAGGGAGCATATTTGGGAAGAACAGTGTATGATGCTCCTGAAATTGACAATACGGTGATATTCAGCGGAGATGATGATAGAGTTTATAAGCCCGGGGACATGGTTAAGGTGAGAATTACGGATGCCTTTGATTATGATTTAACCGGCACAGTATGCGGATAGGAGAGGTTAAGAGATGAATTTACCAAACAAACTGACAGTTATCAGAGTTATTGCTGTTCCGTTCTTTGTGGCTGCCTATATGCTTGGAGCACTTGAAGCCTGGTGGTTTTTCGTAGCTCTTGGTCTGTTTATTGCAGCTTCATTTACGGACATGCTTGACGGACAGATTGCCAGAAAGCACAATCTGGTTACAAATTTCGGAAAGATAATGGACCCTCTGGCAGACAAGATTCTTGTTTACTCGGCGTTTTGTCTGATGGTTACTGACGGAACCGTTCCGGGGTGGATGTTCATTGTGATACTGGCAAGGGAATTTGCTGTTTCGGGAATGAGAACAGTTGCTGCCAGTGAAGGAATTGTTGTGGCTGCAGGAAATAGCGGCAAGCTGAAGACTGTACTGCAGATGATTGCAGTGCCTATTCTGATTCTTGCCCATGGTCTTCCGGCATACAGCATCATTATGACAGTGGGACAGGCAGTCCTGTGGGCATCCCTTATTATGACAGTCATTTCGGGAATCGAATACATTATGAGAAACAGGCAGGTATTTTCACAGTGAAGGCAGCATTATTAAGCGTAGGAACAGAAATACTGTTCGGACAGATTACAAATACGAATACGGTATATCTTTCGCAGAAACTCAATTCAATGGGAATTGATGTGATGTATCATTTCACCGTTGGAGACAATCCCGGACGGCTTGCGGAAATGATAGAGATTTCGTTTAGGGATTGCGATATTGTAATCACAACAGGTGGGCTGGGACCGACTCAGGATGACCTTACAAAGGAAACCGCCTGCAGTGTTATGGGAGACAGCCTTGTAATGCACAAGGACATTCTGGAGTCCATCGAAAAGAGAGTTCTGAGCTACAGAACCGTTATGACGGACAACAACAGGAAGCAGGCTGAAATGCCGTCAAGATGCAGAGTGTTCTACAATGATGCGGGCACAGCTCCGGGCTTTGCTCTGGACAGGGTCAATCCGCAGTGCCCCGAAAAGAAACAGTGGATAGCCTGCATGCCCGGACCGCCGTCAGAAATGATGAGAATGTTCGAAAAGTCGGTGATGCCGTGGCTTGAGGAACTTTCTGAGGGTGCTCTTTACTACAGAGAACTCAGAACCTTCGGAATAGGCGAGTCGGCTCTGGAGACAAGCCTGCTGCCCGTAATCGACGGACAGACGGATCCTACCGTAGCAACATATGCAAAGACAGGAGAGTGCTCTGTCAGAATTGCATCCAAGAGAAAAACAAGAGAAGAGGCAAAGGAAGCTGTCGAAGAAATGATTAACAGGGTAATGGAGCTTGTTGGGGATTATGTTTACAGCACCCATGGAGAGGACTATCCTTCGATGGTGGGCAGACTGCTCATTGAGAGAGGAATTACGGTTTCCTGTGCTGAATCATGCACAGGGGGCAAGTTTGCAGCAGCCCTTACTGACATTTCGGGAATATCACAGGTCTTTGACAGAGGTATAGTAACCTACAGCAATGCGGCCAAAATTCAGGAGCTTGGTGTGAAGTCCGAAACCCTGGCAGAGCACGGGGCAGTAAGCGAGGAAACTGCTAAAGAGATGGCAGTGGGCATCAGGAGAGTCAGCGGAAGCGATATCGGCATTTCAGTTACGGGAATTGCGGGACCTGATGGGGGAACAGATGAAAAGCCCGTTGGTCTTGTGTATATCGGTCTGGCCTGGGGCGACGAGGTAATTTGCCGCAAGATCAGCAGAAACATCAAAGACAGAGACGGAAACAGAACAAATGCAATGCTGTCCATGTTTGACATGATATACAGAAATATATTATGTTAACTTGCTGATACATTACATACTTGCAGGTTGACAAATAGGTAAAATA
The DNA here is from genome assembly GCA_022775805.1 of Clostridiales bacterium. Lineage (GTDB taxonomy): Bacteria > Bacillota > Clostridia > Peptostreptococcales > Anaerovoracaceae > Lentihominibacter. The sequence goes on along the minus strand of JALFKB010000076.1, from coordinate 10,149 downwards.
TGGTAATATGGAAATATATGGCAGCTCATATGATTTCGGGCTGCCGAAATGCGAACGGATGTTCAAATAGTTGTTGACATTTGTTCGCTTCGGGGGTATCATGGTAACAGAACAGATGTTCACTGATTATTGGAGGTAATCATATGGCAAAGAACGACAGCATGAGAGGAACACAGTTTTCCAGCAACGAAGAAAGAGATAAGGCTCTGGCCAGCGCCATGGCGCAGATTCAGAAACAATACGGCAAGGGAGCCGTAATGAAGCTTGGTGATGACGGTGCCAGACTGAATATTGAAGCTATTTCAACCGGCTCCATGAGTCTGGACCTTGCAACAGGAATAGGCGGTGTTCCCCGTGGAAGAATTGTTGAAATATACGGACCTGAATCATCAGGTAAAACCACACTGACACTTCATATTATAGCTGAAGCCCAGAAGAGAGGCGGCAGGGCTGCATTTATCGATGCCGAGCATGCCCTTGACCCGGAATACGCTGCTAATCTGGGAGTGGATGTTGACGAACTGCTGGTTTCTCAGCCCGACTACGGAGAACAGGCTCTTGAAATTGCCGACACCCTTGTTCGAAGCGGTGCCCTGGATGTTATAGTTGTGGACTCTGTAGCTGCTCTGGTTCCGAAGCACGAAATAGACGGAGCCATGGGAGACACTACAGTGGGCCTTCAGGCAAGACTCATGTCCCAGGCATTGAGAAAGCTGGCAGGTGTTATAAACAAGACAAACACAACTATAATTTTCATCAATCAGCTTAGAGAAAAGATCGGTGTAATGTTCGGAAATCCCGAGACAACAACGGGAGGCCGTGCACTGAAGTTCTTCGCATCAATGAGAATAGATGTCAGAAGAGTGGAGAGCATCAAAACAGGTGATCAGGTTCTGGGAAACAGAACGAGAGCCAAGATTGTTAAGAACAAGGTTGCTCCTCCGTTTAAACAGGCTGAATTTGACATAATGTACGGCAAGGGAATTTCCAAGTCCGGAGATGTTCTCGACTGTGCCGTAGAGGCCAAGATAATCGACAAGGCCGGTTCATGGTACAGCTACAACGGCGAAAGAATCGGTCAGGGCAGAGAAAACGTTAAGGATTTCCTGGAAAACAATGCTGATATTCTTGAGAAAATCGAAGGACAGCTTCTGGATAAATTGAGAGAGGGCAGAGAAAAATCCAGAGAAAACGGCGATGTGGATGTAAACGATGTAACAGACGGAATGCTTATTGATGAGGATGGAGTTATTATCGAATAAAATCCGAAAACCATTGGAAACACTGAAAAAATCCCTTTACAAGGGATTTTTTTTGTAGTATCATAGCAGAGTATGAGCCGCTCGAACAGGGCCGATTAAATGTCTGCATACTGCAGACTGCCCCGGTAGGCGAGACTGGATAGAGGAGGAAAGAAATAAATGTACGCAATTATTGAAACAGGCGGAAAGCAGTACAAGGTTCAGGCCGGTGATCAGATTAGAGTTGAAAAGCTGAATGTTGAAGACGGCGGAGCTGTAGTATTTGACAAGGTTCTCGCAGCCGGCGAGGGTGCTGACATCAAAATCGGGGCACCTTACCTGGAGGGAGTAACAGTTGAAGGTACAGCAGTAGAATCAGGCAAGGGTGATAAGGTTATCATCTTCAAGTACAAGGCTAAGAAGGACTACAGAAAGAAGCAGGGACACAGACAGCCGTATACACTGGTTGAAATCACTTCAGTAGCCGGTGAAAAGGCAGCCCCTAAGGCAGCAGCTCCTGCAGCAGAGGAAGCTCCTGATGAGGCAAAGGCAGAAAGCAAGCCCCTGGCAAAGATGCTGAAGGCTGAACTGATTGAATATGCTAAGGAACAGGGAATCGAAATCGATGAGAAGGCAACAAAGGCCGTAATCATTGAAACAATCGAAGCAGCTAAATAGCATTAAGGATTTGAAATTAGAGTTTTAGATTGAATATACAAGGAGGTATACCATGGCAAGTAAGAAAGGTGTAGGTAGCTCGAAGAACGGTCGTGATTCCGAGTCCAAACGTTTAGGCATTAAGACCGGTGATGGTCAGTTCGTAAGTGCCGGCAGCATCCTGGTTAGACAGAGAGGAACAAAGTTCCACCCTGGTAACAATGTTGGCATCGGTGGAGATGATACATTATTTGCAAAGATTGACGGAGCTGTAAAGTTCGAAAGATACGACAAGAAGAGAAAGCAGGTAAGTGTATATCCTAAGGAAGCGTAAACTATCATGGCCCCTATTTTAGGGGCCTTTGTTTTTTGTATTATGTTTGTAGATAGAGCGAAAATTACAATTAAATCAGGAAAGGGCGGTAACGGAGCCGTTACTTTCAGAAGAGAACCCTTCGTTCCGGAGGGAGGTCCTGACGGCGGAGACGGCGGCAAGGGGGGAGATGTGGTATTTCTTGCTGACGAGAATCTCAGAACCCTTATGGACTTCAGATATAAGAGAAAGTACGAAGCGGAAGACGGCCAGAACGGCATGAAAAAGAATCGTTTCGGCAAAAACGGTCAGGATCTTGTTATCAAGGTTCCCGTTGGAACCATGGTAATAGATGAGGAGTCCGGCAAGGTGATGATGGATATGACAGAGCATGGACAGTCCTTTATTGCTGCGAAAGGCGGCAAGGGGGGCAAGGGTAATGTCAGGTTCAAGACACCAACAAGACAGGCTCCCAATTTTGCTGAAGCCGGGGGCTTTGCCAAGGAGCGAAATGTCATTCTTGAAATGAAGCTGATAGCAGATGTGGGCCTTGTGGGCTTCCCAAATGTGGGAAAGTCTTCGCTTCTGGCAATGGCAACAAGCGCCAAGCCGAAGATAGCAAACTATCACTTCACAACGATAGATCCTAATCTCGGTGTCGTGAGCATTTACGATTCAAGCTTCGTAATGGCTGATATTGCCGGAATAATTGAAGGCGCCCATGAGGGGGCAGGCCTGGGACACTATTTCCTGAAGCATATCGAAAGAACCAAGGTTCTTATCCACATTGTAGATGTTTCCGGCAGCGAGGGAAGAGATCCACGGGAGGATTTCGATAAGATAATCACCGAACTTTCCCGTTACAGCGAGAGACTTCTTAAGAAGCCTCAGATTGTTGTCGCAAACAAAATCGATGTTCTCGGCTGCAGCAGCGATCCTGAGGATCTTGAAATATGCGAGGAATACATACAGCTCAGGGAACACGTTGAAGCAGAAGGCTACAGACTGTTTCCAATGTCTGCCGCTGCAGGCATTGGTGTTCAGGATGTGCTCGAGGAAGCATACAGACTGCTTCTTGAAGTTGAGGCCAATCCTGCGGAGGATGATGACGAGTACGAATACTTTGATTTCGAAGCCGATGATTACGATCCTGACTACAGGAAGGTGACAGGAGATTTTGACGGAGAAAACTATATTATCTCCGGCAGACAGCTTGAGAAGATTTTTAACTCGACAAATTTCAACGATCATGGTTCCAGACGATATCTGTTTAAATACATCGAGGACAGCGGTGTCTATGATGTGCTTAAGGAAATGGGACTTGATGAGGGAGATACCATCAAGCTCTTTGATATGGAATTTGAGTACTACGAAGAAGATTACAGCGTTTTTGAGGACTAGAAATGGCAAAGGGAAATCATCCTGACAGAAAAAAATGCATGGAATACCTGGAGGCCTACGGAACACCCTCGCACGTTATCGGGCATTGCAAATCCGTTGCGGCAGTAGCCTGCAGACTGGGTGAAGCCCTAAACAATGCCGGGGGTACTTTGGCAGGGAGTTTCAGCTCCATAAGAATGAAAGAATTTACCAGGGAGGACGGAAGAACCGCATATGTTCAGGATCACAGCTTTGACACCTGCAGAACAGAGCCCAGATTATTTGATATTGAACTGATTCGGGCTTCCGGATTGCTTCACGACATGGCAAGGGTAGAAGAAAGACACTGGGATGTATGTGCTGACTGGTGCAGGGATATGGGCTATCCTGAGGAGGAACAGATAATCAGAGTGCACATGATGTATCAGTATACAAATGATGCTGCTCATCTCACTGAGGCGGATCTTGTAAGTTTGGGTGACCGTCTTAGCCTGGAGGATCATTATGCAGGTCTTGACCTGAGAATGGATTACATAATAAAAAAAGCCGAAAGACATGGAGCACCAGGAGCCAGGGAGGCAATCCTCAAAAGAAAGGAAGAGACTCGCAAACTTCTTGAGGCAATAGAGCATAGAATCGGCATGACCATAGATGAGCTTATGAAAGACATTGATTATGAGAATTGATAAAAATCTTGAGAGAATACTGAAAAGAGTTGAGAAGCCTGCCAGATATACAGGCGGTGAAGTAAACATGATCAGAAAAAACCCTGATGATGTGTCTCTCCGTATTGGCTTCGCATTTCCGGACACCTATGAAATCGGCATGTCCTATATGGGAATGCAGATTCTCTACAATATACTGAATAAAAACGAGAAGATTTACTGCGAGAGACTCTTCGCTCCAGCAGGGGACATGGAAGCTCTCATGCGGGAAGACAACATTAAGCTATTTACCCTTGAAACCTTCACCCCAGCAGATGAGCTTGATATTCTGGGATTCACCCTTCAGTACGAAATGTCCTATTCCAACATTCTGAACATGATGGATCTGGCAGGAATACCGGTGAGAAGAGAGGACAGGGCGGATTCCATGTACAGCTATCCTCTTATCATTGCCGGAGGTCCATGCGCCTTTAATCCCGAACCCCTGGCGGACTTCGTTGATATTTTTCTGGTGGGTGACGGAGAGGAACTTCTGGAGAAGGTGTGTCTTGCCTTTGCAGATGCAAAGGCTAAAAAGCTCGACAGACGGGCTTTACTGGAGCAGGCTGCAGGGCTTGACGGGGTTTATGTGCCCGAATTCTATGATATTGAATACGAGTCCGGTGGACCGATAAAGTCCGTAACAGTTCTGAACAGCATTGCGCCGGAGAGAGTGAGAAGAGCTGTTGTGGAGGATATAGATTCCGCAGAATTTCCTGTATCCAGCATCGTTCCATTTATAGATACGGTTCATGACAGGGCAGTGGTTGAGACCTTCAGGGGCTGCACAAGAGGCTGCAGATTCTGTCAGGCCGGAATGATATACAGACCTGTTAGAGAAAGACTTCCGGAAACAATTAAAGAACTGGCTATGGAGCAGCTGAAAAATACAGGGCATGAGGAGCTGTCTCTTCTGTCCCTTTCAACAAGCGACTATTCCAGATTTGAGCCTGTTGCCACCGAGCTTATGGGGCTTTGCAGGAGTCAGAATGTATCTCTGTCGCTGCCGTCCCTGAGACTGGATTCCTTCTCCTTCAGAGTACTGGAGGAAATACAGGGCTATCGCAAGTCGGGATTGACATTTGCACCGGAAGCAGGAACACAGAGACTCAGAGATGTGATAAACAAGAACATAACCGAGGATGACATCTACAGCGCAGCCAGACAGGCAATTGAGCTGGGATGGGAGCATATCAAGCTGTACTTCATGATAGGTCTTCCTACTGAGACCATGGAGGATCTTGACGGAATAGCAGAAATAGCCAGAAAGATAATGGAAATAAACTATGATGTACGCGGCAGGAAGGGAGGCAGGTTTAGAGTAACCGTCAGCGTTTCCAACTTCGTTCCCAAGCCTCATACACCATTCCAGTGGGAAGCTCAGAACACACCGGAGGAATTCGTTGAAAAGCACAATTACCTTTCCGGGAAGCTTAGAATCAAAGGCGTTACCTTCAATTACCACGAGACGGCAACGAGCAATCTGGAGGCCGTATTCGCAAGGGGTGACAGAAGGTGCGGCAGAATACTTGAAAGAGCCTGGAAGTCCGGATGCAAATTTGACGGATGGACGGAGCATTTCAAGCCGGAACTCTGGGAAGCTGCATTTAATGAGACGGCAGAGGAGCTGGGTTTTGAGAATGGAGATGCTCTGGAGAAATTCTATAGCTGCAGAATGCGCACCCAGGAAGAAATACTGCCATGGGACATCATCGATTCGTTCATAGACAGGGAATACCTTATTTCAGAAAAGAGAAAGGCTGAAAGCTGCACTGTTACTCCCGACTGCAGGGAAGGCTGCACAGGATGCGGAGTTAACAGATATGCCAAATGCTTTGTAAATTGTGACGCGAAATGAAATACGTTATTAAATTCGAAAAGACAGGTGTGATATGCTACACATCACACCTTGACATACTTAAGGTTTTCAAAAGGTCCTTCAAGAGGGCTGATATCAGGCTTGATTATTCCAAGGGGTTCAATCCCCATCCCAAGATGGGCTTCGCACAGCCTCTGTCTCTGGGATACAGCGGATACTGCGAGTATCTTGAGTTCGAAACCATAGACGAATCCAAATCCCCGGAGGAAATAATCAGCCTCATGAGAGCCATAATGCCTGAGGGGCTGAATCTTATCTCAATCAAAAAAGTCCCGGAATTAAAAAAGACCCTGGCATCCATTACAGTTGCCGCCGATTACAGTATTACTGTTCCGGTGGAAACCGATCTGTCGGGAAGTGAGCTGGGTGAAAAATACATGAATCAGCCGGAGATCAGGGCTTTCAAAAGGCAGAAAAAGAAGAAGGAGCCTGTTCTGGTGAACATCAAGCCAAAAATCAGGAGGATAGATTTCCGGACATCTGACGATTGTATCCGGATTGACTGCTGTCTCGATGCAGGCAGTGAATCAAATCTCAGTCCGGAGCTGGTTATTGATTCCTTTATTGAGTGCTTCGGGTTCACAGTGGATAAGGCAGACATCCATGTAAGCAGAACCAATATACAATTCAAGGAATAATTGACAAATACTTCCAATTGCTGTATAATTTCACCGGTATTGGAGGTATTTTATTATGAAGAGATTAATGGAGATTATTGGGGACAGAGAAAAGCTGACCCGTTTTATCAGAGAAAATGAGACTCAGCTGAAGCGAATAGGCATTGTTGCTCTGCTGGTGATTGCAGGATTTGCTGCTTTTGCAATAAACGGAAGCAGCGATGGTGCGGAGGTTGTGGAGGGTAAAACCGAAGCTCAGACCGAGGTGCAGGAGACTTCCACTATTTTTGTGGATATCGGCGGAGCTGTTAATACGCCGATGCTGGCGGAGCTTCCCGAGAACAGCAGGGTTGAGGATGCCATCAGAGCGGCAGGCGGACTTACAGAGGATGCAGATCTTTCGGGAATAAACAGGGCCGAATTTCTTGAGGACGGTGAGAAGGTATACATACCGTGTCTGGATGAAGAAGCCGGCCGGGTGACAGGGCTGTCTCAGCAGGAAGAAGCCTCGGGCAAGGTGAACATAAACACTGCAGATTCAACAACCCTTCAGACTCTAAACGGTGTGGGGCCTGCAACTGCAGAGAAGATAATTGACTATCGAAGTGACAACGGCAGCTTCAGGCGGCCTGAGGATTTAAAGAATGTTTCGGGAATCGGGGACAAGACCTATGAAAAGCTAAAGGATTATATAACCATATGATTTGACGATCATTTGTCGTATAATGTATTGCGATAAAGCTGATATAACATGAGAAAGGATAATTCCATGATTTTTGACAGAATAAAGATTCTGGATGAGGATTTCATCGTCCGGGACAACATGTATGTTGTTACAGAGGGGACCCAAATAACCTATGTGGGCAGTGAGAAACCTGAATTTAAGGATCAGGAGATAATCTCCGGTAAGGGGAAATTTCTTATGCCGGCATTTTATAACACCCACTGTCATTTACCCATGACCCTTATGAGGGGGTACGGAGAAGGAGTTCCCCTTCAGAGATGGCTTCATGAAAAAATTTATCCCTTTGAGGCCAAGTTCACCCCTGAGGCAAAGTACTGGGGAGCAAAGCTTGGAGCGATTGAACTGATGAAATCCGGCTGTGTATCCTTAACAGACATGTACTTTCACCTTGTGGCCTACGGCAAGGGAATTCATGAGGCCGGCCTCAAGGCGAATCTGTGCAATGGAGTAGTTTCATTTGATGATAATGCTTCATACTATACAGACAGATCCTATTTTGATATCCTGGAGCTTCTCGACTGGACAGAGTCCCTTGATGACGACAGAATCAAAGGGGATGCATCTGCTCATTCCGAGTATGCCAACAAAAGTGAGAGACCTATTGTTGAGGTTGCTGAATTCGCAGCAGAGAGGGGTCTTATTATCCATGTCCATGTTTCGGAAACAAAATCGGAACAAATGGAATGCAAGAGCAGACGCGGAGGACTCACGCCGGTGCAGTATTTCGAAAAATGCGGTTTTTTCAGGAGCCAGGTTCTGGCGGCTCACTGCGTGTGGCTGGAGGAAGGGGATGTTGAGATTCTGAAGGAAAACGGAGCATTCATTTCACACAATGCTTCCTCAAACCTCAAGCTGGGCAGTGGAATAGCCCCAATTAAGTCCTATTTCGATGCGGGCCTGAACTTGACAATAGGCACAGACGGAGCATCTTCTAACAACAACCTTAACATGCTGGAGGAGGTGAATCTTGCTGCGTTGCTCTGCAGGGGCCAGTCCCTTGATGCCGGGGCGATTTCTCCCGGGGATATTATGAGAATGGCAACTGTAAACGGCGCTCTTGCCCAGGGGAGAAAGGATACCGGACTTATCCGGGAGGGCTATAGGGCTGACCTTATCATGTTCGATCTCGATAAGCCTCATCTTGTTCCGGATACGGACACACTGGCAAATATACTGTTCTCGGCAAACAGTTCCGATATAGTCATGACTGTGTGCGACGGCAGAGTTATATGCAAAGACGGGAAGCCGCTTCTAATAGATGAAGAAGAAACCATTGCGAAAGCTGCAGAAAGCTTCAAGAAAGTTCTTGAAACACTGTAGATGATGGTATATAATACCAGTTGCGTATTTAGGTCGGACAATAAGGTTCGGCGGCTAATTAATTAAGAAAGTGGGGTAATTTAATGGCTAATTGTAAATCCGCAAAGAAAAGAATCCGTGTAATCGACAAGAAAACTGCCAGAAACAGAAGAGTTAAGAACCACCTGAAGGATGTTCTCAAGTCTTTTGAAGCCAACATCGCTGCAGGCGAAATGGAAGCTGCAAAGGCAGATCTTAAGCTGGCTGAGAAGAAGCTCATGCAGGCTGCTGCAAAGGGCACCATTCACAAGAATGCCGCTTCAAGAAAAGTTTCAAGATTAAACCAGAGATTCAACAAGGCTAACGCCTAATTCTCACCCGTCCCCACCGGCACATAAGTTAAATGTGCGATGTGATTTCACATCATGAGAAACTGACCACCCGGGAATGTCTCAGCCGGGTGGTTTTTTGTGTTAAAGGACTGAATTTTATGGTAAAATACCATTACGCAAAAAAACATTTTGTTTGTATTATCTAATGAGACAGGAGATTTATTAAATGAGTACACATATTCTAGCGGCAGAGCATGGTGATATCGCTGAAACAGTCCTCCTTCCGGGAGATCCCCTGAGGGCGAAATACATCGCGGAGAACTTTCTTGATAATCCGAGATGCTATTCGTCAGTGCGGAACATGCTGGGCTTCACAGGAACATACAAAGGCGTTCCGGTGTCTGTACAGGGAACGGGCATGGGCATGCCTTCAATGGGCATATACTCATATGAACTCATACATGAATATAAATGCAGGAATCTGATAAGAGTCGGAACAGCAGGAGCATTCCTGGAGTCCCTTGACATTGGGGATGTTATCGTTGCTGTGGGGGCATCAACGGATTCCAACTTTGCCCATACCTACAATCTGAAGGGCATCTACGCCCCAACGGCCGGATACGAGCTTCTCTGCAGGGTCAGGGATGCAAGCCGGGAGACCGGAATACCATTCAAAGCAGGAAACGTTGTGTCATGCGATGTCTTTTATGAACATGATCCAAACTGGTGGCAAAGCTGGGCAGATGTGGGCATAATGGCAGTTGAAATGGAGGCTGCGGCCCTTTACATGAACGCTGCTGTGGCGGGAGTTAACGCACTGGCAATAATGACTGTAAGCGATAATTTCGTAACAAATGAAAAGGCAACCGCAGATGAAAGAGAAAAAAAATTTACGGATATGATGAAGCTGGCTCTTGAGACAGCTGTAAAATAGGTGTTTGAATGAAATTACTGGAATCAGCAGAAAACTATCTGGAAGCAA
>JALFKB010000042.1 GCA_022775805.1 Clostridiales bacterium | reverse complement strand
ACTCCCGTTATTCCCTTGCCGCCTCTTCTCTGAGTCTTGTAGGTGTCGGCAGGAACTCTCTTCAGGTAGCCCCTGTGGGTGAGAGTTATAGCAACCTGCTTTTCTTCAATCAGATCCTCCTCATCCATTTCATCAACTGCTCCCTGGATGCGGGTTCTTCTCTTGTCTCCCCACTTCTTTCTTATTTCAAGAAGCTCATCCTTTATTACTCCAAGCAAAAGCTTGATATCCCCAAGAATGCTCCTGTAGTATTTAATCTTCTCCTGGAGTTCTGCGTATTCAGCCTCGATTTTCTCTCTTTCCAGTCCCTGCAGACGGGCAAGTCTCATGTCGAGAATTGCCTGGGCCTGGATTTCGGAAAGGCCGAATCTTTCCATCAGCTTCTCTTTAGCATCGTTATAGCTTGATCTGATTACTCTTATTATTTCATCAATGTTATCAAGGGCTATTCTCAATCCCTCCAGAATGTGTGCTCTGGCCTCCGCCTTCTTTAGATCAAACTTTGTTCTTCTGGTTACAACATCCTTCTGATGTTTCAGATACTCTTCCAGTATCTCCTTTAGATTTAGAACCTTAGGCCTGCCGTTTACAATTGCAAGCATAATCATGGAAATGTTTTCCTGGAGCGCTGTATGCTTGTAGAGTTTGTTCAGCATTACCCTGGGATTAGCAGAGGCCTTCAGGTCTATTACTATCCTTATACCGTTACGGTTTGATTCGTCGCGGATACCTGAAATTCCCTCAAGCTTCTTTTCCTTTACCAGCTCGCCCATCTTCTCCAGCATTCTGGCCTTGTTCACCTGATACGGAATCTCTGTTACGATTATCTGGGATTTTCCTCTTGAAGTCTCTTCAATTTCGCATACGGATCTGACAACGCATTTGCCCTGTCCCGTTCTGTATGCCTCCTGGATTCCCTTCTTTCCCATTATTACCGCACCGGTTGGGAAATCAGGTCCCTTGATTATCTTTATTAAATCTTCAACGGTACATTCCTCATCCGCCACCTCCATGTCAATCATCTTAACACAGGCGTCGATGGTTTCAGTAAGATTGTGAGGCGGTATCGATGTCGCCATTCCCACAGCGATACCGTTGCTTCCGTTTATCAGAAGGTTCGGCACCCTTGAAGGAAGTACTGTAGGTTCCTGCTCCTCCTCATCGAAGTTTGGAATGAAATCCACTGTTTCCTTATCGATATCCCTGAGCATCTGCAGTGCGAAGGGAGTCATTCTTGCCTCCGTGTAACGCATTGCCGCTGCTCCGTCTCCGTCTATGGAACCGAAATTGCCGTGGCCGTCAACAAGCATGTATCTAGTTGCAAAGGGCTGTGCCAGCTTTACCATTGCCTCATAGATTGAACTGTCTCCATGAGGGTGATACTTACCCATTACTTCACCCACAATACGGGCAGATTTCTTGTGAGGTTTATCCGGGGTTATTCCCAGTTCATGCATTCCGTAAAGAATTCTTCTGTGTACAGGCTTCAGCCCGTCCCTGACATCCGGAAGAGCTCTTCCCACGATAACGCTCATGGCGTAGTCGATGTAGGAGGTCTTCATTTCGTCATGGATCTCATGCTGTATCATTTTCTGATCTTCAAGCAGATTTACTTTTGTCATGTGAATTACCTCCTTTCCTATACGTCAATGTTGGCATAAACCGCATGATCCTCAATGAACTTCTTCCGCGGAGGAACCTTGTCTCCCATAAGAGTCGTGAAAATCTCATCTGCAGCTGTAGCGTCATCAACTGTTATCTGAATAAGGGTTCTCTTTGTGAAGTCCATGGTTGTATCCCAAAGCTGTTCGGCATCCATTTCACCAAGACCCTTGTATCTCTGGATATCGTATTTCTTGCCCTTCAGTTTCTCAAGAAGCTCATTCTGCTCCTTGTCTGAATAGGTATAGTATATATCCTTGCCCTGCTTAACTCTGAAAAGAGGCGGCTGGGCAGCATAAACATAGCCATTCTCAATAAGCGGCGTCATGTACCTGTAGAAGAATGTGAGAAGCAGAGTTCTGATGTGAGCACCGTCAACATCGGCATCTGTCATAATAATGATCTTATGGTAGCGGAGCTTGGAAATATCAAAATCCGCACCGATGCCGCAGCCGAAGGCGGTTATCATATTCTTGATTTCCTCGGAGTTAAGGATTTTATCAAGACGAGCCTTCTCCACATTAAGTATCTTTCCTCGCAAAGGCAGTATAGCCTGTCTCTTTCTGTCTCTTCCGTCCTTGGCGGAGCCTCCGGCGGAGTCTCCCTCCACCAGGAATATTTCTGAAATTGCAGGGTCCTTTTCCGAGCAGTCCCAGAGCTTGCCCGGCATTGAACCGCTGTCAAGAACCGTAGCTCTTCTGGCAAGATTTCTCGCCTTCCTTGCAGCCTCTCTTGCTCTGGCGGCCTTGAGACATTTTTCTATTATAACCTTTGCCTGCTTAGGATTTTCCTCTAGAAATGCACCAAGGAAATCCGCAGTGGCGGTTTCAACGAAGCCTCTCATATCGGAATTGCCCAGCTTTGCCTTTGTCTGACCCTCAAACTGAGGCTCCGTAAGCTTAACCGATACTATTGCGGTAATTCCTTCTCTGACATCTGCACCATCAAATGGATCATCCGACTCTTTAAGTATTTTGCTCTTCTTGCCGTAATCGTTAAATGTTCTGGTAAGAGCAGCCTTGAAGCCCTGGAGATGGAATCCGCCTTCAGTTGTCTTAATATTATTGGCGTAGGATGCAATATATTCACTGTAGCTGTCAGTATACTGAAGGGCAACCTCAACCTCTCTTCCCTCATCCTTTGCTTCAAAGTATATTATATCCTTGTGTATGGCGTTTTTTGATTCATTCAGATACTGAACGTACTGCTTTATTCCCCCTTCATAATAGAATTCGTCGGAATTTCCGTTACGTTTATCCTCAATGGTTATTTTTATTCCTTTATTCAGGAATGCCATCTCACGGAATCTTCTCGCGAGAGTATCATAATCGTAAACAGTATCGTCAAATATTTCAGGATCCGGCCAGAAGGTTGATTTTGACCCTGTTTTTCTGGCATTTCCCACTTCCTCCAGAGGAGTAACCGTCTTGCCGTATTCGTATGCCTGTGTATAAACCTTACCGTTTCTTCTTACTTCAACTTCCATTCTTGTGGAAAGTGCATTAACAACCGAAGCACCAACACCATGGAGTCCTCCCGATACCTTGTATCCTCCGCCGCCGAACTTTCCTCCGGCATGGAGTACGGTATGAATTACCTCCACAGCAGGCTTCTTCATCTTGGGATGCATATCAACAGGCATTCCTCTCCCGTCATCCTCAACGGTTATTGAATTATCCTTATTTATTGCAACTTTTATTGTTGTGCAAAAGCCTGCCAGAGCTTCGTCCACCGAGTTATCTACAATCTCGTAAACAAGGTGATGAAGTCCTGCAGCACCGGTACTTCCAATGTACATTCCCGGTCTTTTTCTTACAGCCTCTAATCCTTCCAATACCTGTATCTGTTCGGCGCCGTACTGCTGTAAATTCTCATTGTTTGCCATTAATTATTCTCCTTGTATTTCAGCGGTGAATCAGTAACTTACTCAATCACAAAACACGAGATATTGTACCATAAAAACGCCATTTTCGCAATATTTTGTGTTATTTTAATAAAAAACGCGACCTTACTTATAAAAATCGTTCAGACCGCATTTTTTTAGCTTTTACTTATACATCTATTTCAACCTGCCCGTTGTTGATTTTGAAAATTTTTCCTTCTGGCAAATTTCGGGCTACCGACCCAATTATGTCGGTTGTTGTAATGAACATCTGGTTTTCGCCAAGGGAATTCAGAAGGTAAACCTGACGATCGTTGTCAAGCTCTGACAACACATCATCAAGAAGGAGAATTGGCTTTTCTCTCTTTTCTTCTTCAATTATCTTTATTTCTGAAAGCTTCAGTGAAAGAGCCGCCGTCCTTTGCTGTCCCTGGGAGCCGAATTTTCTCAAATCGATTCCATCTGCTATTATGCTGAAATCATCTCTGTGGGGACCGTGACCTGTTGTTCTGTTTCTTATGTCTTCTCTTACCTTATCCGGATCAAACTCGCATGGTTCGTATTTCAGCTGAAGTCTTTCTGTTCCTCCGGTTATCTTGTAATGTATTTCTCTGCTTATTTCTTCAAGCTTTTCTATAAAGCTTCTTCTTCTTTCAATAATCCTTGTTCCCAGGGATGCCAGCTGCACATCCCAGATGCTGAGCATATCCATATCTATGTTTTCGCCCTTAAGATATGCATTTCTCTGCTTCAGCACTCTCTTGTAATCGCTTAGATCGGAAAGATAACCTGCCCTTATCTGGCACATTTCCCGATCGATGAATTTCCTTCTTCTTTCAGGTTCATCCTTTACTATTTTAAGATCCTCGGGTGAAAAAACTATTATGAACAGTCTCTCAAGAAGCTCTGAAGTTTTTTTTATTTCAACTCCGTCGACCTTTATTCCCTTTTTACCGTCCCTGGTAATTGCCAGCTCGTTAACCTTTTCATCCTCATCATTGTCCTGATAGAATCTCGTTTTGAGACGGCAAAAATCACGGCCGAAGGTAATGAGATCTTTTTCCCTTACGTTTTTGAAGGATCGTCCGAGTCCGTTTAAATAAATACCCTCCAGAAGATTTGTTTTTCCCTGAGCATTTTTGCCGAGAAATATGTTAACTGTTCCGGCAAATGAAATCTTCTCATCCGAATAATTTCTGAAATTGTGCAGTTCAATATCCTTGATATGCATAATTTATAGAGTTGGAATTCTTACAGGAAGAATCAGATATTCATATGCATCTCCTTCAACAGGCTTAACAACACAAGGTGATACTCCCGTCTTGAAGTTAAGTGAAATCTGTTCATCATCAACTGCCTTAAGAACCTCAATCACGAACTTTGAATTAAAGCCTATTTCGATATCGTTTCCTTCTTTTTCTATTATTATTTCCTCTTTGACATTTCCTTCCTCCGATCTGGAAGTAATTGTCATAAGATTGTTTTTAATGGAAATCTTAATGAGATTGTTCTTGCCCTCCTTTGCAAGAAGGGAAGCTCTCTCTATTCCTTCAGTAAGCAGCTCCTTGCCTACTATAACCTTTGTGTTGTTTTCTGAAGGTATTATGTCTCTGTAATTTATGAAGTCTCCCTCCATAATTCTAAGGATTACTTCAGTTGTTCCGATGTTTATTACTGCCTTGCTGTCTCCGAGATATATGTTTATATCTTCTTCTTCCTCATCGGCTACTATTTTACTTATTTCATTCATAACCTTGGCAGAGATAATAAATTTGTTAGGAATTGCACCGTTAACATCTTCTTTAACAAGGGCCAGCCTGAATCCATCAAGGGAAACCATCTTGATTTCGTTTTCTTCTATTTCTGTGAGTATTCCCGTAAGCACGCCCTTTGATTCATCCATGCTTGCTGCGAAGGATGTCTTTCTTACCATTTCCTTAAACAGATTTCCGTCAAATAGTATTCTGTCTGAATTCTGCTCCTTTTCTCCTATGTTAGGAAATTCCTCCACAGGAAGTGTTATTACCTTAAATTCCGAATAGCTTGTTTTAAGAGTAACCGATGATTCATCATCACCTGATACTGAAATCTCATCGTTTGGAAGCTTCCTTACAATATCTCCGAAGAGTTTGGATATTACAACTGCGCTTCCCGGTTCTTCAACGGTGGCTTCTATTTCCTTCTTAATGCTTATTTCCAGATCCGATGCTGTCAGTATCAGTTTACCCTCTTCTGTTGCCTGAAGCAGAATACCCTTAAGTATAGGTAGAGTTGTTCTGTTGGATACTGCTTTTGATACAGTGTTTATTGCCTTTGCGAGAATCTGCTGGTTACATGTGAATTTCATTTATATTTTCCTCCGTATTATCTCTTATTTAACAACGAGAAAAAATTGATTTTGATTATATATTATTTATTTATATAGTAATTATATTAATAATAAGGGCTGTGGAATTGTAGAAATGTCCGATTATCGTTGAAATTCAGCCAAAAGTTATTAAATTATCCTGTTGATAAACAGTTAATTTTATTAACCGCAGCTGTTGATAAATTTTTACTGCTGTATGTCTTCCTTCAGCTCTCGTATTTCTTCTGCAAGCTCCGGATGCAGTTTCATTTCTTTTCCTATTTTATCACATGCGTAAAGAACGGTGGTGTGATCTCTTCCTCCGAAGGACTCCCCTATTTTAGGCAGGGAAAGGTCTGTAAGCTCTCTGCATAAATACATTGCTATCTGTCTAGGGAAGGCAATGCCTCTTGTTTTCTTGGATGATTCCATATCCGCTATTTTAACAAGATACTTTTTTGATACTGCCTTTTTGACGGTTTCACAGGATATGTCAAAGTCTCTTATTGAGAAAATGTCCGGCAGGTTTTCCTTGGCAAACCTCTCTGTGATTTTGCCGCCGTTTATCTTTGAAAAGCTGATGACTCTAGTCAGTGCGCTTTCAAGTTCTCTGATATTAAGCTTGATTTTTTCTGCTATGAGATTGATTACCTCCAGGAAGTCGTCGTCTATTTCTATTTTTTCCTGTTCAGCCTTCTTTCTCAGAATGGCAACTCTCGTTTCGAAGTCAGGAGGCTGAATGTCGGCAAGTACATTTGAGTTAAGTCTTGATGTAAGTCTCTCGTCAAGCTCTCTAAGCTTTTTAGGATGTCTGTCGCTTGTTATGACAATCTGCTTGTTTGATTCATAAAGAGCATTGAATGTATGGAAAAACTCGATCTGTGTCTGGGTTTTGTTTTCGATAAACTGGATGTCGTCAATTAGAAATACATCAACGTTTCTGTACTTTTCTCTGAAGGCGTTTACCATCTTGTTTTTGTTAATGGGATCCTGCAGTGACTGTATCAGTTCGTTTGTGAACATTTCAGATGATACATACAGAACCTTCAGTGAAGGATTGGTTTCCATTATGTAGTGGCCTATGGCATGCATCAGATGGGTTTTGCCTAATCCGGATCCGCCGTATATGAAAAGGGGATTGTACATTGATGAGGGATGCTCGGCAACGGCCCTTGATACTGCGTGGGCATATTCATTGTTTGGGCCTATTATGAAATTATCGAAATTGTATTTCGGGTTAAGGTAGTATTCTTCCCGGTAAGGGTTGTCTGCATCGATTGAGGGTGCTGCTGTGTTTGTTTTCTGTGGAACAGCAAGAATGAAATCAATCTCATCCTGGGTTTTGAACATTACCTTTGTTCTGTAGCTTTTTTTGAACACCTTCTTTATGGAATTTTCAAGAACATTAACGTAATTTGGAGTGTTCTTGAAAATGTTGGCGTTCATGTGATTTGTTACAGCAAGAGAAATGATTTCTTTCTCTTCATCCAGATTAATAGGAATAAGCGGAAGAAACCATGTTCTGAAACTTACATCGGATATTTCTTTATTTACTTCGGAAAGAACATCTTTCCATTTAATACTGTCTATTCTCATAATCGTTTGTGAAAAACACCTTTCAAAATGATAACTATATGATAACAAAAAAAGTTATCCACAGGCAACAGTTAAATAATTTGCCTTAAATTGCAACAAAAAGGGAATTTATCCACAATAAGTGGATAAAATTGTGCAAGGATTTCACAGCAACAACTACATATTGGGGATTTGCTGTTTTTTGCGTTGTGAAATTTGTATTCAGAGGGTAAAGTTGGGCTTATGCTGAGGATAATACATTAAATAAATTGACATGAATTTTTTTGGGTTGTATAATATTTGAGCATATGTGCATGATTTGAAATTGAGATTCATGCGGATAAATTTATTAAGAAGGAGGAAAATGGCCAATGAAAATGACATATCAGCCAAAAAAGAGACAGCGTAAAAAGGAACACGGTTTCAGAAAAAGAATGAAAACTAAGAACGGCAGAAATGTATTGAAGAGAAGAAGAAGAAGAGGAAGAAAAGTTTTATCAGCATAGAGACCGCCGGAACGTGGTCTTTTTGTTATAGGACTTAATGAGAAATGCTGAAAAAGGAAGTACTGAGAAAAAAGGAAGACTTTTCGGCCATCTACAGGCGCGGGAAGTCCGTTTCTGATAGACTGATTGTTCTTTTTTACAGAAAAAACGGTCTTTCTTACAACAGAACAGCTTTTTTGGCAAGCAAGAAAGTAGGAAACAGCGTTCAGAGAAACAGAGCCAAGAGGCTGATGAAGGAAAGCTTCAGGATTTCATGTGATAATCTCAAGACAGGTTATGACATTGTTTTCATAGCAAGAAACACCATTAACGGAAGAAAATGTTCGGAAGTAATAAGGTCTCTGAACTCGGCTGTTAACAGAGCTAAACTGTTTAAGGATTAAAGAAGAGGTGTAATCATGAAACATGTGATGATTGCAATCATTAGATTCTATCAGAAGTTTATTTCTCCTCTTTTTCCCCCTAAATGCAGATTTTATCCTACCTGTTCAACTTATTTTATTCAAGCTCTGGAAAAATACGGTTTTTTTAAAGGAAGCTATCTTGGAATAAGGAGGTTGCTTAAGTGCCATCCCTTCCATGAGGGCGGTTACGACCCTTTAAAATAGGAGGAAATTAATGTACACAATATTAGGCGTTATTGCTAAGCCTATGGGGTTACTTCTTGACCTGCTGTACGGATTTATAGGAAACTACGGTATTTCTATCATTATCTTTACTGTGTTCGTTAAGCTTTGTCTTTATCCGCTTTATATAAAGCAGACAAAGTCAACAGCTCTGATGTCTGAAATGCAGCCAAAGATTAAGGCTATTCAGAACAAATACGGCAACGACCAGGAAATGATGAATATCAAGATGCAGGAGCTCTATAAGGAAGAAAAATTCAATCCAATGGGTGGATGTCTTCCAATGCTCATTCAGATGCCTATAATTATGGGTCTGTTCGCACTTCTTAGAAATCCTCTCAGATACATAACAGAGGATTCAATGATTTTCGCGTTTCATGAACCATTTATCTGGATTGATGACCTGAGCCAGCCTGACCCGTGGATCCTGCCAATTATTGCCGGAGTTGCAACATTCTTTGCTTTTACAATGAACAGAATGCTGCAGGATACAGGAAGTGCTGCTGCCAATCAGTCTGCCGGAATGATGAAGATGATGCAGTACATTTTCCCTATCATGATTCTCTGGATGGCAAGATCATTCCCATCCGGTCTGGCACTTTACTGGGCAGTCAGCCAGATAATTCAGATTGGATTTAATATCCACATGCAGCACCTGAGAAACAAAATCAAGAGAGAGCAGCAGGAAAAGAAAATAAGAGAAAGAATCGAAAAGAAAAACAGAAACAATTAAGTCTCTACATTTGGAGGAAACATAATGGATTATACTGAAAAATGGGGAGTCGATATCGAAGAAGCGGTCAGACTTGCCCTGTTAGATCTCAAATGCTCCAGAGACGAAGTGGAAGTTACGGTTCTGGAAGAACCAACAAAAGGTTTTCTTGGCATAGGTGCGAAGCTTGCTAAGGTTAGAGTTGAGAAAATTAAACCGGTAGTAGAAGAAAAGAAGCCGGAACCAAAAGCTGAAAAGAAAGAGCCAAAGCACAAGGAAAGAAAATCTAAGGAAAAGAAAACACACGAAAAGAAGTCTCAGGATAGCAAAGAAGATAAGACTGTAAACCTTGCCCTGGATGATGTTGATAAGGATAGCCTCAAGGATGTTGAAGACCATGAAGCCCTTACATTCCTTAAAGACATTACTGAAAAAATGGGACTGAACCTGAATTTCAATGCTAAAGCAGGTGATGGAATCGTTTATCTCGAGATGAACGGTCAGGATTCAAGAACTGTAATAGGCAAGCGTGGACAGACACTTGATGCTATACAGTATCTCACCAGCCTTGTTGTAAACAAGGATAAGGACAAGTATGTAAAGGTTGTTGTTGATGCTGAAAACTACAGAGCCAAGAGACAGAAGACTCTGGAACAGCTGGCAAATAGACTTGCGGCTAAGGTTGTAAAAACTAAGAAGTACGTTCGTCTTGAGCCAATGAACCCTTATGAAAGAAAGGTTATTCATGCAACACTGCAGAAGAACCCTAACATAACAACCAGAAGTGAAGGCGAAGAGCCTTACAGAAGAGTTATTATCGAACTCAAAAAGTAATAAAGAGGCCCGCTTTGTTTAGCGGGTCTTATTTAGTGGAAGTAATATGGAAGATACAATTGCTGCAATCGCAACCGCTTACGGAGAAGGCGGTATCGGAATAATTAGAATAAGCGGGGAGGATTCTCGGGACATCCTCCGAAAAATTTTCACCGGTAAAATTGAAAGCCGCAGACTTTCCTATGGAAAAATAGTGGATGAAAATGAACACATAGATGAGGTTCTTGCTGTATATATGAAGGGACCGAAGACATATACCGGTGAGGATGTTGTGGAAATCAACTGTCACGGAAGCATGGTGGCTCTTCGCAAAACCCTGGCTCTTGTTCTGTCTAAGGGTGCCAGAATGGCAGAACCCGGTGAATTTACGAAGAGAGCTTTTTTAAACGGAAGACTTGATTTATCCCAGGCAGAAGCTGTAATTGATGTTATCAAGGCAAAATCTGACAGAAGTTTTGATGTGGCTATATCGCAGCTTGAGGGTAGTCTTTCGAAGAGAATTGAAAAAATCAGGCAAGCTTTGCTGGACCTTCTTGTGGAGGTAACAGTCAATATAGATTATCCCGATGAGGACATTGAGATAATGACTTATGACAAAGCCCGGGACTGCCTTTGCAATATTAGAAACATGATTGGTGAGCTGCTGGCTACATCTGGCAGCGGCAGAATGATAAGAGAGGGAATCCGCATTGCCATTGTGGGTAAACCGAATGTTGGCAAATCATCTTTGATGAATTGTCTTCTCAGGGAATCAAGGGCCATAGTTACTGAAATTCCCGGGACAACCAGAGACACGATTGAAGAAGCTGTAAGCATCAGAAATCTGCCTGTTTATCTTATAGATACTGCAGGAATCAGAGATACTGATGATACAGTAGAAAAAATTGGAATTGAAAAAACCAAGGAAGCTTTTAATAACGCAGATTATATAATATTAGTTGTGGACGGCAGCCGGCCGTTAACTTCCGAAGATGAGGAGATTATCAGCTATGTTCGCGGTCGCAGAGCTCTTGTACTTCTTAATAAAAGGGACCTTGGGGCTGAGGTTACCGTTGATGTAATTTCTGAGAAGCTGCCGGATTGCGATATAATCGAAACAGCCCTTTCGAAGGGAGAGGGTCTAACGGAGATTGAGGATAATATCGAGAGCCTTGTTTATGGAGGGCAGATTTCCCAGGGCGAGTCTCTGATGGTAAATAATGTAAGACATATTGACCTTTTGAAGCATGCGGACTCAGCTGCAGGTGATGCTCTGTCACTTCTGGAAATTATGGAACCACTGGATATTGTAGAAATAGATATACGAAACGCCTATGATTTTCTTGGTGAAATTGTGGGGGACACCGTTTCTGATGAAATAATCAATGAGGTTTTTGCCAGATTCTGTCTGGGAAAATAATAGACTTCAAAGTAAGGATATATTATGGAAAAGTTTTTGATGGATACATATGACATAATTGTGGTGGGTGCCGGGCATGCCGGATGTGAGGCCGGGCTTGCTGCTGCCAGAATGGGAAAGCGCACTCTGGTTTTGTCCATTAATCTTGAAGCAGTTGCTATGATGGCATGTAATCCGTCCATCGGCGGTACCGGCAAAGGGCATCTTGTTAGAGAAATAGACGCACTGGGCGGACAGATGGGTTTGAATATTGATAAGACTTTTATTCAGAGCAGAATGCTTAACACCGCCAAGGGACCTGCAGTTCATTCCCTCAGGGCACAGGCTGACAAGAATGAATATCACATAGAAATGAAGAGGACCATGGAACAGGAACCCCTGCTAGATCTGAAACAGGGTGAGGTTATAGACCTTGTATTAGAAGAGGGTAAAGCCTGCGGTGTAGTTTTGAGAACGGGAGCTGTTTATAATGCAAAGGCAGTCATCCTGGCAACGGGTACTTTTCTCGGAGGAAAAATTTTTATAGGGGACAGCGCATTTGACAGCGGTCCCAATGGACTGGCACCATCAATGGAATTGGCGGCAAAGCTTCGGGAGTACGGTCTTCCAATGAGAAGGTTCAAAACAGGAACACCGGCCAGGGCTCTTGCTGACAGTCTTGATTACAGCAAGATGACTCCACAGGAGGGTGATTCCCAGATTGTTCCTTTTTCTTTTATGAACGATGAACTTGAGTGCGACCAGATAAAATGCTGGCTTACCTATACGAACGAAGAAACCCATGAAGTCATAAGAAATAATTTTCACAGGTCTGCTCTGTTCGGGGGCCAGATTGAAGGAGTGGGTCCCAGATATTGTCCATCAATTGAGGATAAGGTAAACAGATTTGCAGATAGGAAGAGGCACCAGCTTTTTATTGAGCCTGAGGGTAGATATACAGATGAAATGTATATTCAGGGAATGTCATCATCTCTGCCGGAGGATGTTCAGCAGCAGTTTTATGAGACAATAGAAGGTCTTGAAAATCTGAAAATCGTAAGACCGGCCTATGCCATTGAATATGATTGCATCGATCCTCTTAATCTCAAGATAAGTCTGGAGAACAGAACAATAGAGAATCTATTCTGCTGCGGACAGTTTAACGGCAGTTCCGGATATGAGGAAGCTGCGGCTCAGGGTCTCATGGCCGGAATCAATGCGGTACTGAAGCTTGATGATAAAGAACCTTTTGTACTTGATAGAAGCGAAGCCTACATTGGAGTCTTGATTGACGATCTTGTAACTAAGGGAACAAATGAACCATATAGAATAATGACAAGCAGGGCTGAATACAGACTTGTGCTACGTCAGGATAATGCGGACCTTAGATTAACGGAAAAGGGTTACAGGCTGGGACTTGTTACCCGGGAGAGATATGACAGATTCCTGGAGAAAAAAGATGTCGTTGAGAGGGAAACCGAACGACTGAAAAAGAAGGTAGTAAAACCTGATGAGATAAATCCTATACTTGAAGCTCACAACAGCGCTCCAGTTAAAACCGCTGTTTCCCTTATTGAAGTATTAAAGAGACCGGGGATTACATATGATGATGTTGCTTCAGTGGATGATGAGAGACCGATTTTATCCCAGCATCAAAAAACCATGATGGAAGTGGGCATTAAATACGCTGGTTATATAACAAAGCAGCAGCAACAGATTGACAAGTTTAAGAGACTTGAAAACAGGAAGCTAAGTCGTGAACTTGATTATTCCTCTATAGAAGGATTGAGAATCGAGGCAAGACAGAAGCTTAATGAGTTTAAACCTCTGTCAGTTGGTCAGGCTTCTCGTATTTCCGGAGTAAGCCCGGCTGATATCAATGTTCTGCTTATTTACCTGGAAAAGGAGAGACGTTCCAACTGATGAATAGTTTAAGAGTATTTCTTGAAAAAAACAATGTTGATAATATAGAAAATAAAATTGCTGCTCTGGAATCCTACATGATTGGTATTTTGCGCTGGAACGAAAAGGTAAATCTCACGGCAATAACAGATGAAAGAGAATTCATCAGAAAGCATTTTATCGATTCTCTTCTCTGCTGCAGCAGCAGTGAATTTCTGTCTGCAGAAACGGTAATCGATGTGGGAACGGGAGGAGGTTTCCCCGGTATTCCACTGGCAGTTTGTTTTCCCAGCAAGAAGTTTCTGCTGATGGATTCATTGGCCAAGAGAATTAAAATTGTGAATGAGCTGTGTGATGAATGCGGCATCAGAAATGTTACAGCTGTTCACGGCAGAGCGGAGGAGCTTGCCAGACAAAAGGACATGAGAGAAAAATTTGATATATGTGTCTCAAGGGCAGTTGCCAACATGAGCACTCTTTCAGAATACTGTCTGCCATTTGTCAGAAAGGGAGGAACCTTCATCGCCTACAAGGGTCCGGATTGCAGCGGAGAAATTGAAGAAGCTGAGGGAGCAATTGAAATTCTCGGTGGAAGAGTCGCCCGAATTGAAACTCCGGAGGTTGATGAAACTGATTTTCAGCACAGGCTTGTTTACGTGGCAAAGGAAAAGGAGACACCGATGGCTTATCCCCGTAAACCGGGAAAACCGGGAAAGGAACCATTAAAACGTTAATAGGCGATGCTCGAAACCCTTGGGGCACAAGGGTTTTAGAGGACGAGGCTCTAATTTTCGATATAAGCGGTTTTTTTAAAGTTTTAGAGGCATAGGTCCTTGAAAATTGAAGCTAATAATGTAAATATATGGCAGAAACTGCTGTGTTGTGACGGAATGTTCCACGTGGAACATTCCGTCTGTTTTTTTGCTGTTTTCAATATATTTTTTTATTAATAAATATGGCGTGAAGTTTGAATTCATTATATAATCAGTATTGAAAATTGTGTGATACAGGAGGTTCGATGTGGGAAAAGCAATAGCAATTTTTAATCAAAAAGGCGGGGTAGGCAAGACTACGACAAATATCAATCTGGCAGCATGCCTGGCCATGAAGGGAAAAAAAGTACTTATATTAGATATAGATCCCCAGGGGAACACTACAAGCGGAGTGGGCATTTCGAAGAGAGAACTTGATGTAACCACACACGAAATACTCATTGAAGATGATCACCATCCGGGAGAGGCTGTAGTTCCTACCGGCATAGAAAATCTTGACATCATGCCGGCAAGTGTTCAGCTGGCCGGCGCTGAGGTTGAGCTTATTAATATTGCCGGTAGAGAAAAGCGTCTCAAGATGGCTATCGATGTTCTTAAACCGGAATATGATTACATCTTTATTGACTGTCCGCCATCACTTGGCATACTTACAATCAATGCCCTTACAGCAGTTGATTCTGTACTTATTCCGATTCAGTGCGAGTTCTATGCCCTGGAGGGAGTAAGTCAGCTGATGAGCACAATTCAGATAGTTAGATCAAACATGAATCCTGATCTCAAAATTGAAGGAGTTATCCTCAGCATGTTTGACGGAAGAACCAACCTCTCTGTTCAGGTTGTTGAGGAAGTAAAAAAGTATTTTAAGGATAAGGTATATACTACAGTAATTCCACGGAATGTCAGACTCGCCGAGGCTCCAAGTCACGGAATGCCGGTAATTCAGTACGACCCGAAATCGGCAGGTGCACAGGCATATATGGAGTTTGCCGATGAATTCCTGGAAAACGAAAGGGGATTATAAATGGCAGCACCTAAGAAAGCAAAGGGCTTGGGTAAGGGACTTGATGCACTCTTCGGAGACGTTGAGGTAACTCCGGTTAAATCTCCTGACAAGAAGGAGAGCAGCAAACCGGCAAAGGCTGACACTGCGGCAAAAAAATCTGATGAAACAGAGGCTTCTCAGGGAGGCGTTCTGTATATAGACATAAACGATATCAAGCCTAACACCGGACAGCCGAGAAAGCATTTTGACGAGGAAAAGCTTGAAGAGCTGGCGTCATCCATACAGCAGCATGGGCTGATACAGCCAATTGTTCTGAGAAAACTCAAGACAGGATATGAAATCGTTGCCGGTGAGAGAAGATGGAGAGCCTGCAGAATTGTTGGTCTCAAGGAGGTACCCTGCATTGTCAAGGAGTTGACGGATGAGGAAAACATGCTTCTGGCCATCATCGAAAACATGCAGCGAGAGGACCTCAATCCAATTGAGGAGGCAGAAGGTCTCAAGCAGATGATTGATACCTATGGCCTTACTCAGGAGCAGGTATCCTACAGTGTTGGCAAGAGCAGACCTTACATTACAAACAGTCTGAGATTGCTTAAGCTTCCTGAAGAGGTGAGAACGCTTACAGCTTCAGGAGAAATATCTGTGGGACATGCCAAGGCATTGGCAGCTGTAAAGGATCGGGATAAACAGATTACTCTTGCGAAGAAAACTGCCAAAGACGGACTGTCAGTAAGACAGATTGAACTTATGGCAAAGGAGACAAAGGCTCCTGCCAGAAAGGCCCCGAAGGTTAAAAAGAGTGCTGATGAGAAGAAAATCGAAGAGGACATGAAGAATGCTCTGGGCACCAAGGTTAATCTTAACCGAAAAGGAAAGAAGGGTAAAATTGAAATCGAGTTCTATTCAGACGAGGAACTTGAAAGACTGATTGAGCTTATTACAAGTCTGAAATAGAGAAATGTTCCACGTGGAACATTCGAAGAAGTTAGCTGCAGGGAGCACCATTCAGGTGCTCCTTTTTGAATGGAGAAGGCCTGCCTTTGCATATTGTGATCGAGGGGGCGCTTTAATTAAATAAAGCGTTAGTGTTTTACTGTACTGCCAAATTATGCCAAAAGTATGGTTTTTTAAAAAATCATTAGGTATAATTGTATCACTAAATATACATTTGGCATCGAGAGACAATTTAATACAGATAAATGTAGAAGGAGAAAACGTATGACCATTAGAATCGACGGTAAGAGCCTGACTATTGATGATGTAATCAAAGTCTGTAGAGAAGGCGAAAAGGTAGAGATAACAGAGGAAGCTAAGGCCGCTGTTAACAAAGCTAGAGCATATGTAGAAGAGAAGCTTGAAAATGATGCAGTCATTTACGGACTCACCACAGGCTTCGGCAGATTTGCGAATGTCAAGATTTCATTTGAAGACACGGCGAAACTTCAGAAAAATCTGATTATAAGTCACACCTGCGCCATGGGAAAACCTTATCCGAAGCATTATGTCAGAGCAGCAATGCTCCTTAGATGTAACGCTCTCACGAGAGGCTTCTCAGGTATTAGACTGTCAACTGTTCAGACCATGGTTGACATGCTTAATGCAGATATCATTCCGATTGTTCCGGAAAAGGGTTCCGTTGGTTCCTCCGGTGACCTGGCGCCGCTTTCATGTATCGCTCTGGGTCTGATAGGAATGGGCAAGGTTGAATACAAGGGCAAGGTGATAGATGCAGCCGATGCCTTTAAGGCAGAGGGCCTTCAGCCGGTAGAGCTGGCAGCAAAGGAAGGACTGGCACTTAATAACGGAACACAGATGATGACGGCAGTCGGCCTGAATGTTCTCTACGATGCAATGCAGCTTCTCAAAACCGCTGACATCGCAGCGGCAATGACAGGGGAGGCCATGCATGCAATCAGGAAGGCATATGACCCTAAGGTTCACGAGATTAGAGGACAGGCGGGTCAGATGATAGAGGCCGAAAACATGAGAGCACTCCTGGAGGGCTCCGAAAATGCCAAGTGGCTCCACGAAACGAAGGTTCAGGATCCGTACTCACAGAGATGCATGCCGCAGATTCACGGCGCCTCAAGAGATGCCATTGGTTATGTATATGACAAGGTATCAAAGGAAATAAATGCAGTAACAGACAATCCGCTGGTATTCGCTGATCAGGACGAGGTAATCTCCGGCGGAAACTTCCATGGACAGCCAATGGCTCTGGCCTTTGATTTCCTGAAGATTGCAATTTCGGAACTTGCGAACGTATCAGAAAGAAGAACAGAAAGGCTTGTTAACTCACAGCTTTCAGAGGGACTTCCTGCATTCCTGGTAAAGAACGGAGGACTTAACTCCGGATACATGATTGCTCAGTATGCAGCAGCTTCAATGGTTTCAGAAAACAAGGTATACGATCATCCTGCATGTGTTGACTCCATACCGACTTCAGCTAACCAGGAAGACCACGTATCAATGGGAACAACCTCAGCGAGAACAGCCGCATTGGTATTAGACGATGCACAGAAAGTGCTGGGCATAGAACTGTCTGCGGCAGCTCAGGCAATATGGCTTAGACAGGAACAAGGGGAAGGAGGAATAGACAAGCTTTCCCCTGCAACGAGAGCGGCCTATGAATATATCAGAACAAAGTCAGATCCGATAGAGGAAGACATAATAATGCTTGATGAGCTTGCCAAGTTTGATGAGATGGTAAAGGATTTCTCAATCAACAATGCAGTTGAAAAGGTAGTAACACTGAAATAGTGTGAGGAGGAAATAATATGCTGGAAAACAAGACAATTGCTGATGCAATGACAGTAAAGCTGGATCTGGGATATCCGGAAATGCCGGAATTTCAGGAGGGAATAAGAAGAGCCCCTGACAGAGGCTTCAGACTTACAAAGGCTCAGACAAAGATTGCGCTGAAGAACGCATTGAGATACGTACCAGAAGAGCTTCACGAAAAGCTGGCTCCGGAATTCATGGAGGAACTTAAAACATACGGCAGAGTATATGCCTACAGATACAGACCTGAAGGAAGAATTTACGGCAAGCCAATTGACGAGTACAAGGGAAACTGCCTTGCAGGAAAAGCCTTTCAGGTTATGATAGATAACAACCTGGATTTCGAGGTTGCCCTCTATCCATACGAGCTGGTTACCTACGGCGAGACAGGTTCGGTATGCCAGAACTGGCTCCAGTACAGACTTATCAAGAAATACCTTGAGGAAATGACAGATGAGCAGACCCTTGTTGTTGAGTCGGGACATCCTCTGGGACTGTTCCCTTCAAAGCCTGAAGCTCCGAGAGTAATTATCACAAACTCAATCATGATCGGAATGTACGATAATCTTGAGGACTGGGAAATTGCAGAGGAGATGGGTGTTGCCAACTATGGACAGATGACTGCAGGGGGATGGATGTACATCGGACCTCAGGGAATCGTTCACGGAACCTTTAACACAATTCTCAATGCGGGAAGAAAGGAACTGGGAATTCCGGATGACGGAGATCTCACAGGACATACCTTTGTTTCTTCAGGACTTGGAGGAATGAGCGGTGCACAGCCAAAGGCCGCCAACATTGCCGGGGCAGTTGGAATATTCGCAGAGGTTGACAAGTCAAGAATTGAAACAAGACATTCCCAGGGCTGGGTTGATGTGGTTTGCGAAGATCTAGACGAAGTATTCAGACTGGCTCAGGAGAAGCTGGATGCCAAGGAATCAATTTCCATAGCATACTGGGGCAACATTGTTGACCTGCTGGAAGCAGCCGTTGAAAGAAAATTCAACATTGATCTTCTTTCGGACCAGACCTCCTGCCACAATGTATACGACGGAGGCTACTGCCCTGTTGGACTAACATTCCAGAAGAGAACAGAGATGCTTCACCATGACAGAGACATGTTCTGCGAGATGGTGGATGCATCCCTCCACAGACATTACAAAGCAATCAAGACTCTCACAGAGAGAGGAACATATTTCTTTGACTACGGCAACTCATTCATGAAGGCCATGTATGATGCAGGTGTCAAGGAGCTTTCAAAGAACGGCATTGATGACAAGGACGGATTCATCTGGCCTTCATATGTTGAAGACATTATGGGACCTGTTCTCTTCGATTACGGCTACGGCCCGTTCAGATGGGTATGCCTGTCAGGAAAGCCTGAGGATCTCAGGGCAACAGACCAGGCTGCAATGGATGTAATCGACCCTAACAGAAGAGGTCAGGACAGAGACAACTGGATCTGGATCAGAGATGCAGAGAAGAACAAGCTGGTTGTGGGAACACAGGCAAGAATTCTCTATCAGGATGCAGAGGGAAGAAGAGATATCGGACTGGCATTTAACAAGCTGGTTAGAGAAGGAAAGATCGGCCCTGTAATGATGGGCAGAGACCACCATGATGTTTCGGGAACCGACTCACCGTTCAGAGAAACATCAAACATCAAAGACGGTTCAAATGTAATGGCTGATATGGCAGTTCAGTGCTTTGCAGGAAACGCTGCAAGGGGAATGAGCCTTTGCGCTCTCCATAACGGCGGAGGAGTAGGTATCGGCAAGGCAATTAACGGCGGATTCGGATTGCTTCTTGACGGCAGCGAGAGGGTTGACAATATCCTGAAGTCTGCAATGATGTGGGACGTTATGGGCGGTGTTGCCAGAAGAAACTGGGCAAGAAACGAACATGCCATTGAAACATCCGTTGAGTACAACAAGAACTATGCAGGCAAGGGACACATCACTCTGCCGTATATCGCAGATGATGAGCTTGTTGAAGAAATAGTTGACAAGTATGTGAAATAGGTGGCGAGATGAGAACACTCTTAAAGAACATAGGCTGCATTCAGACCCCTGTAGGCAGCCATCCCCACAGGGGCAAAGAGCAGGGAGAAAATGTCAAGTACTTTAACGCGGCAATTGCCATGGAAGACGGCGTTATTACCGAAATTACAAGTGATGGCAAGCTGCCTGAGGGAGACTTTGACATAGAATATAACGCAGGGGGCAAGCTGGTTACTCCTGGTCTTGTGGACGGCCACACCCATCTTGTTTTCGGAGGGTACAGACAGCACGAGCTGGCAATGAAGCTGGCAGGGGCAGACTATCTGGACATTCTGAAGGCAGGAGGCGGCATCATCGATACGGTACGCAAAACCAGGGAAGCGGATAAGTCGGAGCTCTACATCAAGAGCGCAGGTTTTCTGGATGAGATGATTGGCATGGGGGTAACAACCTGTGAAGCCAAGAGCGGATACGGATTAACAACCGAGTGCGAGATCAAGATGCTGAAGGTAATCAGAGACCTCAACGCAAGACACTACATGGATGTTGTTGCAACCTTCATGGGTCCCCATGCTGTTCCGCCTGAGTACGAGGGCAGAGGAGACGAGTACATCGACATGGTATGCTCGGAAATGCTGCCGGCAGTGAAGGAGGACAAGCTTGCGGAATTCTGCGATGTTTTCTGCGAGGATTCGGTATTCAATGCAGAGCAGAGCAGACGTTACCTGGAGTGCGCCCGGAATATGGGCTTCGGACTGAAGGTGCATGCTGACGAAATAGAGGCCATAGGAGGAAGCGAACTGGCAGGAGAGTTGGGCGCGGTATCTGCGGAACACCTCATTGCAATTACAGAAGCGGGAATGGATGCTCTGGCTGAGGGCGGAACCATAGCAATGTGCCTTCCGGCCACATCCTTCTATCTGGGAAAGACCTTTGCACCGGCTAGAAGA
Organism: Clostridiales bacterium; assembly: GCA_022775805.1. Lineage (GTDB taxonomy): Bacteria > Bacillota > Clostridia > Peptostreptococcales > Anaerovoracaceae > Lentihominibacter. Next base: position 2,672 of record JALFKB010000042.1, on the reverse strand, counting down.
ATGATTGAAAAGGAAATCCCGGTTGCAATAGCCAGTGATTTCAATCCGGGTTCATGTCCGTCACTGAATCTTCAGTTTGCAATGAACCTGGGATGCATCAAATACAGAATGACACCTGAAGAGGTGCTCACAGCAGTAACGATTAACCCTGCCTGCGGAATAGGCAAAGGAGAGACTGTGGGAACCATCGAACCGGGAAAGCAGGGAGACCTGGTTATCTGGAACGCGCCTGATTTCGAAATGGTATGCTACAGATTCGGTTCAAACATGGTAAACAGAGTTATTAAATGCGGAGAACTTGTAGATAGAAGAAGGAGAGTAAAATAATGAAGCTTGTAGATCTTAAGGTTAAAGAATATCTGGACATACTCATCAGCGACGAACCGGCTCCGGGCGGCGGAAGCGTCAGCGCACTGGCGGGGGCTCAGGGTGCAGCTCTGCTGTCAATGGTTTGCGATCTGACTACAATGAAGAAAAAGTATGCAGATGATCATGCCCTTTGCGGTGAAATCAAAGAGGAGGCAAGAGCCCTTTACAGTGAGCTTACGGCAAGCATAGACAGAGATACTGATGCATACAATCTGGTGGCTGCAGCCTTCAAGATGCCGAAGGGAACCGACGAGGAAAAGGCAGCAAGAAAAAAGGCAATTGCAGAGGGAACTCTGGAAGCAACAAAGGTTCCTTACAGCGTAATGCAGCTGGCTATGAAGGGACTGGGGCTGGCAGACAGACTTCAGGGACATTTCAACACAAACTGCGCCAGCGATTACGGTGTTGGTGTTCTGAACTTTCTGGCATGCATAAGAGGAGCATGGATGAATGTTAAGATAAATCTGCCTGGAGTAAAGGATGAGGCCTTTGCATCAGAATGCGAAGCGGAGGGAAAGAGAATGCTTGCTGAGGCAGAAAAAATTGCAGACAGACTTTACAGGGAGATTGAAGCTGAGCTTTAAGGTTTTTACAGAGTATATAAATGAAATTGGAGGAGAGTGAACTAAAATGGCGAAAATAATTGAAAGCATTCCAAACATAAGCGAAGGAAGAAACAAGGAAGTTATCGAGGCATGTGTAGATCAGATCAGAAATACTCCGGGCTGTACGCTGCTGGACTATTCATCGGATGAAACTCACAACAGATCGGTAATCACTTACATGGGTTCCCCTGAAGCATGTGAGGAGGCATCGGTAAAGCTTGCCAAGAAGGCAGTTGAGCTGATTGACCTGACAAAGCACGAGGGAGGCCACCCGAGAATGGGCTGCGTTGACGTAATGCCTTTCGTTCCCATCAAGGAAGCGACTACTGAAGACTGCATCGAGCTGTCAAAGAGAGTAGGTGAGAGAATTGCTGCAGAGGCCGATCTGCCGGTATTCCTGTATGAAGATTCAGCAACTGCCAAGCACAGAAAGAATCTTGCCAAGATAAGAAAGGGCCAGTTTGAAGGAATGGCCGAGAAGGTACAGGATGACAAGTGGATCCCTGATTTCGGCGGACAGAGAATTCATCCTACAGGGGGTGTTGTTGCAGTAGGTGCACGTCCTCCTCTCATCGCATTTAACATCAATCTGGCTACAGACAATGAAGAAATTGCCAAGAAGATTGCTAACATTATCAGAGAAGTTAAGGGCGGATTCAAGTGTGTCAAGGCCATGGGTCTTCTTATCGAAGAGAGAAACATCGCTCAGGTATCAATCAACATGACAGACTTCAGAGTGACGCCGCTCCACAGAGTACTTGAGCTGGTTAGAAGAGAGGCTGCAAGATACGGAGTAAATGTTATCGGAACAGAGGTAATCGGTCTGGCACCTATGCAGGCATTCTTTGATGCGGCAGAGTATTATCTGCAGATTGAAGATTTTGATCCGGACGTACAGGTTATAGAGAACCACCTGCTTTAAGGGAAAGCATCCGGTGATGTAAGAACAGGAGATTAAAGATGGAACCCCAGATTTTAACAGGAGAAGCTTCCCTGGCTGATGAAATCGTAAATATTCTGCGTGTGAGAATTATCACAGGGGAATATGCCATGGGAGAAAAGCTGGTGGAGAACAAGATCGCAACCGAGCTCAAGGTCAGCAGAACTCCGGTGAGGGATGCCTTCAAACAGCTGACGAAGGAAAAGCTGATTGAGTACATCCCTAACAAGGGCTGTTTCGCCAGAGGGTTCAGCGAGAAGGATATGAGGGATATCTACGCTGTACGGGAAGCGGTGGAGCAGCTTGCAGTGGAATGGGCAATCATGAACAGGTCTGAGGACAATCTGGCCAGATTGAGAGAGCAGCTGGAAATAATGAATTTCTACACGACTCACGACATGATTGAAAAGCTTCTTCAGGCCAACGAGGAGTTCAACAATATAATTTATCAAATGACTGAGAGCCGATTCATCGTTCAGGCGCTGAAATCTTACCAGGATTACATTCATATGGCTCGGAAGGGAATACTGTCTATTAAAGAAAATGTAGAGGAGGTATACTCCGAGCATGTCCGGATTTATGAAGCAATTGAAGCGGGAGATGTCAAGCGGGCCAAGGAGGAGGTCAAAGAGCATCTGAGAAGGTCCGCAAGGAGAGCCACGGAAACCTGGCTGGATAAAAACAGAAAATAGCAGGAGAGCTGTTGCACTGAGCATAGTGTGACAGCTCTGTTTGTTATGTTGAGGAGAAATCGATTG
>JALFKB010000096.1 GCA_022775805.1 Clostridiales bacterium | reverse complement strand
GCCCATCTTCTCGCATAGATTTCTAACGGCAGAGCGCACATTCTCATCCGGCGCAGTGGCACAGGGGTCGAAGACGCTGCAGGCACCGGATACGCTGCAGGCACCGGAGAAGCCGCCGTACTCCACACAAGAATTGTCGGCATCACTGCATCCGGGCAGTTCATCTATACCCCATTTATCCATAAGCTCATATATGAAAACCGTTTCAACCTCAGGAAGATATTTAGCGAAGGTGTTCCTGCAGGTAGGACAGGCCAGAACCATAACAGGTCTGCCCAGTGAGAGCCAGTCCTCCCTGATTCTGCCGATAACAGAATCCCGCAGTTCCTCATCCCCTGCCCAGTCGGCGGGAACTCCGCAGCAGCCAAGCATAACTGCCGTGGAAGGTTCGTGCTCCAGAAGGTATCTGTAGGACCTTCGAACAATTTCCGGATCCGAAGCACCAAGCTGGCAGCCCGGGAAAAAGGCGTATTCCGCCTTTGCATCATAGCCTTTAGGGGCTCTGCACATATAAGCGTCCGGACCGTTGGTGAACTCCATGTCCCTAAGGAAAAAGTCGTTAAAGGCCCAAGGCATTCTGTCAAGCTGATGCATGCGGTAGCGGGAGGCCTGAATCAGGCCGTCCATGTCGATACCCTCAGGGCAGGTGTCCCTGCAAAGGCCGCAGTGGGTGCAGGTGTTAATAAGCCTTATTGCAGGCGTGGCGTGGAGCTCCGAGGTGCCGGGAGCAGTTGTAGCCACAATCTCGTCCCTGAGGCGAAGAGGCCACTTGCGAAGGTAGTCCGTCAAGTCGCAGTGGAGTCTGCAGGCATTGCATTGACATTTCATGCAGCGTTTTGCCTCTTCAACAGCCTCTTCCTTTGTATATATTTCACCGCCGGAAGCCACCGCCTCGGTTGTAACGAAGGCAGCCTCGTCGATGGAAATTTCCGTAGTAGGGTAAACCGGGTATTTCAGCACACCGGTCATGGTATAGTTATCTATTGCGGTGGAGACCCTGAGGCCGTCCGCCAGGGCATGAATCGGATCCGATCCCGCAGCTTCACCTCCCAGGAAAACAGCAGTTTCACCAAGGATCATGCATGGCCCCCCGTATTCTTCAGAGTAGTCAATGCCGAAGATGTTGCCCCCGGAACCGGTAGCCACATATATGGCATCGTAGGTTCCCTCAAGGCTTCTGGAAGCGTTCATTGAGGACGCACGCATTACAGAAGCTGCGGCGGATTTGGACGTCTCATTGGCTGCTTTGTTATCCTCATAGCCCAGTTCCAGAACCTGCTCCAGTGATGTAATCTCGGTGCTGCATTTCACATTATATGAAAGATGCTTCATCTGGAGGGCCAGTTCATCCTCAATTATGTCCAGGGGGATTCTCTCAGCAAGTCTGCCGCCTAAGGAATCGGATTTCTCATATACGGTAACCCGGTATTTCTTGGTGGCCATTCTGAGAGCGCAGGCCATTCCGCTGATTCCGGCACCGATTATGGCGATGCTCTTGTTCTTGGCAGGTATGTTGTAGTTCACCGGCTCCTTCCTTGTGGCATGCTCCAGCACAGACCGCTCAAGCTTCAGAAGCTCAATGGGCTCTCCTCCCCTTACAGCGTTCTTAAGGCAGGAGGCACGGCACTTTTCAGTGCAAAGGCGGGCAGCAATCTGAGGGAAACCTGTGGCATCTCTGTATATTTTGTAGGCGGCATTAAACCGTCCCTCCTGAAGTCTGGATATAAATTCGCTTACATCAAGATTGAAGGGGCAGTCCGCCGTACAGAAGGAAACCTCATGTTGGAGGCAGCGGTCAACCGTATTCAGATATTCGTTTAAGTTTGTCTTGTTTGTTTCCATGTTCATCTTATCACTGTAAAAAAGGAACCTGGGGCCAGGGGCCCCGGGTTCCGCGGTGCTTAAGCTCAATTAGTCAAAGTAAACCGGATTGTTCTTGATGTTTTCCATTTCTTCGTCGAAGTCTGAACCCAGGAAGTACTTTTCAGGCTTCAGTGGATCCTTCTCGCCTGCAGCCATTGCCTCAAGACCGGCCTTAACCTTTTCAGGATATGCAGGAAGCTCGTAAACTCTCAGTCCTGTAGCGTTCTTGATGGCGTTGATTACTGCCATGTGGTCACCTGACTGGAATGCCTCCGATCCGCCGGATGAACCGAACGGTGAAGTATTTCTCGGTGTCTCGATGTGAATCAGTTCAATGTCATCAGGCAGCATGTTTGCTGTAGCAATGCCGCAGCCAAGGATGTTGTTCTGCTTCTTAACATCTTCGTAGTCCTCGTAGAGGGCGTATCCGATTGAGTGAGCGATTCCGCCGTAGGCCTGTCCGTCCAGGCATACAGGGTTTCCGATTACACCCACGTCATCGATGCAGGTGAACTTCAGAACAGTAGTTTTACCTGTAGCAACCTCTACTGCAACCTCTGCCATGAACAGTGCATAAGTGAATGCAGGTGTAGGTTCCCCTTCTCCCGTGTTAGGATCAAGGTATGACAGGGTAGGGTCGGTGTGGTTCTTGTACTGGGCATCGTATCTTGTAGGGATGCCTTCAGCAACCATTTCTTCATATGTTCTATAGGAGCCGTCAGGCTTCTTCATTGCGTTTATCAGCTTGTCACAGGCCATCTTGCATGCCTTTGTGTTCATGTAGTGCTGACGTGATGATGCAGAGGAACCTGAGTCAACGCCGTAGATGCTGTCGTTCTGTCTGAGGATGATATCTTCCTTCCTAACGCCCAGCTCCTTCAGGCATTCCAGTGTTACAACCAGTGAACCGGCATCTCCGCCCTGGCCTACATCCTGCCATGTGTCGTACTTGATGAACTTGCCGTTCGGTGCGATTTCGATACCCAGAGTACACTGATCGTCGTAACCTTCAGTTACATTGTATCCGCCCCATGCGATACCAACGCCACGTCTTACCTCAGGGGTATCCTCTGCCTTTGCGCGGGCCTTTGCCTCTTCGTAAAGCGGCTTTAGTCTGTCCATCATGCCCTCGAGAACATATTCTCTGAAAGGTCTCTGGTTAACGTTGGTGTCACCCTCTCTGGCGATGTTGATGTAACGGATGTCGAATGGATCCATGCCGATTTCCTCAGCCATGATATCCATCATTGCCTCGGAGCAGGTGAAGGCCTGAGGTGAACCGTATCCTCTGTATGCGCAGCCGTAAGCGTGGTTAGTTGTGGCAACTCTTGACAGACCCTTTACGTTTGGAACGTTGTAAGGGAAGTATGTGAATCTTGCCGGTCTCCAGGTGAGGTCGTCGCCCAGCTCGTTGTATGCGCCGTGGTCAAGACCGAAGTCCCACTTGGCGGCGATTATCTTGCCGTTTTCGTCACAGGCCAGAGTTGAGTTTGACCATGAAGGAGCTCTCTTTCCTGCATAAGCGATGTGCTCCTGATATGACATGGAAAGGGCAATAGGCATTCCATCGCATGCCTGGCATACGATTGCAGCCAGTGCGAAGGTCAGACCTGCAGTTGACCATCCGAAGGATGCTCCTGTAGGGTTCTCTATTACACGAATCTTTTCAACAGGCAGTCCTGTTGCTTCTGCGATGTCGGTAAGGTTGGCGCCGATGGCCATTGCCTTGCACTGAACTGTCAGGAGTCCGTCTTCTCCCATGTAAGCCTGAACGCAGTCACCTTCGATATTTCCGTGAGGCTCACGCTGTGAGTAGAATGAACCCTCAACTACATGAGGAGCTTCTTCGATGAGCTCGTCGATGTCATGGCCCGCGCCCTTGACTGTAGGCTGTACGCACCACATGTTAGGGTGGTCATCGTGTATTCTCATTGCATCCGGCATTACCGCATCCAGATAGTTATTGTATTCAGGCAGCGGTTCAAGCTCAACCTTAACCTTGGCGGCTGCAGCTCTGGCGTGATCCTTGGTATCAGCAACTGCTACAGCAACGATGTCGCCGTAGTTCATAATCTTGTCCTCGGCGATTACATGGTGAGTCTTTTCTGTTGCCAGAGTTCTCGGTGTGAAGGAGAAGAATGCCAGTCTGTTGCTTCCCGGAACGTCCTTGGCCAGAACAATCTTGTAAACTCCCGGCATCTTTTCTGCTTCTGATATATCAATGTTCTTAATCTTGGCGTGGCTGTACTGTCTAGGCTGTACCATAGCTGCATGAAGAACACCTGACGGCATCTTCAGCTCAATGTCATCGCCGTAGTCCTCTACGCCGCAAACTCTTGCCAGTGCGCAAGGTCTGAGAGTCGGCTTGCCGTAGTATTCGCCGACCTCCGGTTCGGGATGAGCGATTTCGTCCATTGTGATTTCACCCCGCATGCACTTGGCTGCTATCATTACAGAGTCAACAATCTGCTTGTAGCCTGTACATCTGCAGATGTTTCTGTGCTTAGTGAACCAGTCACGAACCTCTTCTCTTGTAGGATCAGGGTTTTCCTGGAGCAGAGCGTAGGCTGACACGATGAAGCCAGGGATACAGAATCCGCACTGAACTGCGCCGTGGTGCATGAATGCCAGCTGCAGAGGGTGCAGGAAGTTAGGCTGACCAATGCCTTCGATGGTTGTTACTTCGCTGTACTCTTCAATCTTTGAGATTTTTCTTGTACATGAGCGAACTACTTTACCGTTAAGAATAACTGAACATGATCCGCAGACGCCGATTCCGCAGCCAACCTTCGTTCCTGTCAGACCAAGTCTTCTGATAACATCAGCAAGAGTGTCCTTGGCAGGATCGCAGATAAACATACGATCGGCACCGTTGATCTTCAGCGTCATTTTTTTAAGATTCATAAATACCTCCGTTTGATTATTGAACTTAAAAATGTGCCATGAATAATTGTTTTTTTTGATTAGACTCGTACTTATAAATATTTTACCAAGTCACCAAAAGTTGCGCAAGTTTGTGAAAACCGGGATTTCAACAAAGTTGTCAAAAAATTATAACAAAATTGCGAGAAATCCAAAAGCCTTGGAGCTCTTGTCTTTCCCGCATTCAGAGTGTGTCCCGTATCCCGGGACATGCTACATTATGTCCTCCAGAATATCCAGGGCTATATTCACATAATCAGGACACTTTTCAAGAAGAACCCCTGATGCCATAGCAGCCTCAAGCTGACCCTCCTGTGAGAAATCGTAGCCTGTAAGCTCCCTGCACACGAGAGAACCTGTTCTCTCTTTGAAGGCTTCCTTGAATTCGCTGACCTTCTCAATCATTCGGGCATTGCCCTCCACATCTCCCACTTCATAGTGACCGCATGCTGCACCTATTACCAGCAGAGCACCGGTTACGCAGCCGCAGATATTTCCGTCAAAGCAGCCTCCCCCCAAAGGGCCTGCAATTCTCATGAAAGTGGCCTTGTCGATACCGAGCTTATCAGCCCACTGCTCAACGACAGTCTGTGAGCAGTGAACGCAACCGTTAAAATTATCAATAATATCGTTTCTGTCCATTTTGTCCTCCTGTCATTTTTCTTCTATCATGGCTTCAACATCTGAAATTTTGCCGTTTACCAGTTCCTCAGGCAGGGAAACCTGCCCGCATTCGGGACAGCGGGGAACCTTGTGCCTGAAACTTCGGGTAAGATACTCGAATGTGGCTTCAATCATTTCCAGTTCCACGCCGCATTTGTCACATAGCAGTTTATCCTTAGGCTGGGAAGTGCCCCCTGTTCTGCTGCTTTTAATCAATTTTCCTGCCATTAAATACCGCCTCCAGTTTAATTTGCATTCTGTGGGAATAAAGGTTATGTATTTTGCGGACCTCCTGACCGTCAACCGGCGGTGCCTCCGAATATTCCACCCACAGGGTGATGGCGCCTATTTCATTGTACGCCTTGAAATGGCCGGTATCCGCGTTTTTTGTGCGGCGTCCTGTATCTTCAGCACGTTGGATAACGTTGCAGATATCTTCGCTTAGAATACGCAGCCTCTCGGCTTTGACGGCAACCTCAGTATCCATTTCAAGTTTGTATTTGTCTCTTGCCGGTTTTACAGTCATTTCCTCTCCCCAGATTTCTTTAAGAAGCTTTTCTTTGAGTATAACACGATTAAGACGTCTGTCAGTAATCCCGGGCTGTTCGCCTTTGCCGGAAGGGTCGATGTCAAACATCAGATCAAGGATGTGTACAGCCCTCTTGCCACCGGCGTTGAATACGTCCCGGCAATTGGAACAGTATACCAGATAGGGGTTATCGCTCATGGCGATTCTCTCCCCCGTTACGTATTCGGCGAAATGGGGCTGGGCTATCGCTCCCTGCCCGCCGAAGCCGCAGCAGCCGTGCTGATCATTCTTAGGCAGCTCTTCAATTCTTATGCCCCGGGCTTCAGCAATGTTCCTGACTGCAGCCTGTACGCTGTCCCGACTCCGCGCCGGACAGGGGTCAAAGACGGTGAAGAGCTCACCGGCTTCATCCGGCCGGGCAAGCTCCGGAGAAATGCCGCAGTTCTGAGCGTAAAGCTCGTACAGGGATATTGTCTCAATCTCCGGCAGATACTCATGTATGTGCTTGTCGCAGGACATGCAGGCAGTAATAAGAACAGGTCTGCCAAGCTGTTCCCATTCGGCGGCAAGCTGAGTGATTTCAGAGTTGTGTTTTTCTGTATTTCCTGCCCAGTCAGCCGGTATTCCGCAGCAGCGGAGAAGAAGTCCCGCATCAGGAAACTGCCGGCGTATCCACTTGAATGATTTTATAACGTAATCCGGATTCAGCGCCCCCAGGTTACATCCCGGAAAGAAGGCATAGCTGCCTTTGCCTCTCACGATTTTAGCGAAATCTCCGTTTGCGAAATCCATGTCATTCATGAAGTACTGCCTGTAAGCAGCAGGCATTTTGTCAACCTTGTGCATCTGGTGCCGGGCGGTTTTTATCATCTGACAGAGCTCTATCTCCTCAGGACACGCATTTTCCAGCATGCCGCACTGGGTGCAGGCAGCTATATATTTTCTGGAAGGGCACTTGTGGACCAGAGATCCGGCAGGCTTCACCGACAGGAATATCTCGTCACGCAGCTTAACAGGCCACTTCTTGTAAAACCTGACCAGGTCGCAGCTGCTTTCACAGGCATCACACTGGCATCTGATACACCGGGCTGCCTCAGCGATACATTCCTCCTGGCTGTATACACCCCGTGAGGACACAGCTTCCGTGTATATCAGCTTGTCCTCATTGGCGACGCAGCCGGAAGGGGCAGGGGGTTCAGGTTCCTCTAAATTGCCTGTTTTGATATAGGTGTCTGCCAGAGCGGAGAGGCTGATGCCGTCGGCAAGTGCATGCATGGTGTCTTTGCCTAGAAGACTGCCGCCCCAGAATATGCCGGTTTTGCCTGCTCGGACAAAAGCCGTGGTCTTTTCGAAGGACGGAATGCTTGCGGAGCCCTCACCGGAGGCAATATATATTACATCAAAATCGTCATAAACCCGGGTATTACCTTCACCGTCCACTGCGGTCAGGAGTCCCGTCGACAGGTCTGCTGATGCTTCTGTATTTAACAGCAGCGTGTATTTCTCATTGGCAAACTGCAGTTCGAATTCCTTTATATAGACGTCCTCATCCATTAGATTCTTAAGATGTCCGCCAATTTGAGCCTCCCTTTCGAATACCGTCACATCGTACTTTCTCGATGCCATTTTCAGTGCGAAGGTCATGCCGCTGATACCGGCACCGATTACAGCTATTTTCTCGCCTCTGCGAGGGAGATTATAGGCGTTTGGCTGGCGCCGGCTGGTGAGAGCAACCAGGGATTTTTCCAGGAGAGGCAGATTCAGGGCTTCATCTAAGTCCCTGCGGATGCAGGCATCACGACAGTATCCCGGGCAGATTTCGGATACGATTCCGGGGAAAACAACGCAGTCTCTGTATGATTTGTAGGCGGCGCTGAATCTTCCGGCGGTTATTCGCTCTGTCAGGGTCAGGATGTCCAGGCAAAAAGGACAGCTTTCGGCACAGAGGGGAATATCGTGTTCCCGGCACGAATCAAACTGGTCGTAATAATCTCTAACTTCCTTCATAAAAAATTCCTTATGATAATACTGTTCGTTAAGAAAATGACCACGCAGGCACATGTGTCTGCGTGGTCAAAGTTATTGTCAATGTACCTTGTTATGTTGACTTATTTCCAGCTGATGCCTTCTTCACCCAGATCGCCGAATTCAACGTCTGCAGGCTTTGAAGGATCAAGCGGATTAGCCTTGATGTCTTCCAGAGCATCATACATGTCGTTACCCAGGAAGTACTTTTCAGGCTTATTAGGGTTAGGCTCGCCCTTAGCCAGAGCCTCGATACCGGCCTTGATCTTTTCAGGTCTTGCAGGCAGCTCGTAGATACGAACTCCGCATGCATTGTTGATAGCGTTGATAACAGCCATGTGGTCTGATGACTGGAATGCTTCGGAAGCTCCGGATGAACCGAAAGGTCCACGAGGGTCAACGCCGTCAATGTGGATGTAATCGAAGTCAGGGTAGTCAGGAACGTCCTTGATGTAAGGAACTCCTGCAGCTGCCATGTTGGAGTGCTTCTTAACATCTTCATAGTCTTCGCTGAGAGCGAAGCCTATAGCGTGTGACATACCGCCGTAAATCTGGCCCTCAACAGCCTGAATGTTACCAGGCTTGCCAATCCAGTCAACGCATGTCATGCCTGTACACTTAGCCTTGCCTGTCTTCATGTCTACATCAACTGTAGCCAGGAACAGTGCATAAGTGTATGTATATGTTGGGTTACCTGAACCGTCGTTAGGGTCCAGATCGTAGAAGTAGCTGTACTCATCGGTAGTTGCCCAGTCTCCGTTGTATCTTGTAGGAATTCCCTCAGCAACCATTTCGTCATAGGTTCTGTATGTTCCGTCAGGCTTTCTCATAGCGTCTGCAATGTTCTTTGCAGCTACGATTGATGCCTTGCCGTTAGCATAGTGTGATCTTGAACCTGCGGACTCACCTGTGTTAGGACAGTACTTGGAGTCAGTCTGAATCAGCTTGATGTCGTTAGGTGTCAGGTTAGGGAAGTAAGGCTTAAGAGCTTCCAGAGTACAGATGAGTGATCCCTGGTCTCCGCCCTGGCCCTGATCCTGCCATGTGTCATATTTTCTGAAGGTTCCGTCCGGCATAAGCTCGATGGCCACGTGCGCCTCGTCAACTGCGCCCAGACCTACATTGTATCCGCCCCATGCAAGGCCGACACCCTTCTTGATGTCTTCGTGCTCAGCATTCCAGGCTTCAACTTCTGCCTTCTTCTGTTCATATACCGGCTTCAGTGCATCCATCATTTCTTCCATTGGATAGTGGAGATATGGATACTGGTTGATGTTGTCCTGTCCAACTCTTGCTATGTT
>JALFKB010000075.1 GCA_022775805.1 Clostridiales bacterium | reverse complement strand
CAACGGATTCGCCATTTCCACAGCCAGGTATTTCGGCGCAAAGGACATGGAGGGTGTTCACAAAACCTTCGTGGCTGCACTGGTTATGGGTCTGGGACTTACAATAGTCATTTCCATTGGGGTTGAGCTTGCCATGAATCCATTTCTCAGGTTTCTGAATGTACCTGAGGAGATTATGAGTGACTCGAGACTGTATATACGAATCGTGATAGCCGGCCTTTGCATTACCATGATATACGATGTTCTCCTTGCCTCTGCCAGAGCCATTGGGGACAGTTTGACACCGCTGCTGACGCTGGTTGTCTCCGTGGGGCTTAACATTGCCGGGGATATCCTGCTGATCGTCTGCCTTGATTTCGGAGTTGAGGGAGTTGCCATAGCAACCATAGGCGCCCAGTCAATTACTCTAGCGGTATGCGGAATATATCTGCTGCGAAAGTATCCTTTCTTCAGGGTTCATAAAGGGGATTTCAGAAATCTGGAGCTGCCTATGATGAAGAACATGATGCTAAGCGGTCTCTCCATGGCCTTCATGGGAACTCTGATAGCCATAGGCTCCCTGGTTCTGCAGACTGCCATAAATCTCCTGGGGCCTTCATATATTGTGGCACAGAGTGCAGCCAGAAGGATTACCGATGTTCTGATGACTGTATTTGTTGCTGTGGGGAATGCCATGGCTCCATACTGCAGTCAGAATCTTGGCGCCGGAAAATGGGAGAGAATTCACCAGGGCATGCGGGCAGGATATATTATAACCTGCTCCTGGTGCCTGGCTGCTGCCGCAATAGTATGGCTGTTCGCACCGGACATGATATACCTCATTACGGGAAGTGAAGACACGGTGATGATTGATGCCGCGGTGCTGTATCTCAAGGTGGATTCGGCTCTGTATGTGCTGGTGGCTGTAATTTTCACCATAAGGTTCTCCATGCAGGGAGTTGGTGACAGGATTACACCTCTTGTTTCAAGCGGAATAGAGATGATTGGAAAGATAATAATGACATACACCCTGGTGCCGGTTATGGGCTACATGGGAGTGATTCTGGTGGAGCCTATCACCTGGGTGTTTATGATAATCCCGCTGATATGGAAGGTTAGAAAATGGGAAAAGTAATTTTTTATGATGTTGACGGGACTCTTTACCGCCATGATTGCGGCATCCCGGAGAGCACGATCAGTGCAATGAAAGAATGCGAGGTAAAAGGTCACTCGGCAATACTCTGCACAGGCCGGGCGGCCTGCATGCTGCCTGCCCAGGTGGAGGAGCTTCCTCTTCGAGGACGAATCTGCCAGTGCGGAAGCTACGTGTCCCTTGACGGGAAGGTGCTGACAAACGGGGGAGTGTCCGGGCAGGACTGCAGGCGGATTCTGGAAATCCTCCACAGATATGACTGCCCCTTCTTTATTGAGAACTCCGACTATTACTACCTGGACATGGAGTTTCTCCCTGAGGGCCTTGCATCCAGGATTGATACCATGATGGCCAGATATCCGGGGAAATACAGACCAGTAAGTGAGCTTCCGGATTTCATTCAGAAAATAACGGGATATCCCTCGGACCGCTCGCGGTGCGGAGAAATCAGAGAAGCTCTGTCAGAGTGGTTCGATGTGATAGTTCACGATGAATATGAATACATTGAGATTACCCATAAGGAATACTCCAAGGGCACCGGAGTGGCGCAGATTCTGAATGCCCTGGGCTGCACCAGGGAGGATGCCGTAGCCTTCGGTGACAGCGCCAACGACATTTCCATGCTTGACGCTGTGGGTCTTGGTATAGTCATGGGTAGCGCCCCGGAGGAGCTGAAGAAACGCTACCGGGTGACGGGCTCCATATATGAGGATGGAATCGCAAAGGCCCTGGGCGAGCTTTTTATGACATAAGAAAAGGAGCTGTTCACCGGCTCATAGTGGGCAGCTCCATGTTATGTTTTTTTATTCTATTTGCATTTGCTCAGCAGCTCTTCCCACTGCCGGTCAACATATTCCTGAGTTTCCTCGATCATCCATTCGCTTCCCTTGGCGAACATGTGCTTGAAGCGGCCCTGCTTTGCCAGGAATTCCTCAACAGGCAGCTTCTTCTTCGGCTCGTAGGTCAGCCTCCAGACGCCCTCTTCGATTTCGTACAAAGGCCACACGCAGGTTTCAACTGCCAGCCGGCAGATTTCCGCCAGATCCTCGGTCTCGTACCTCCAGCCTCTGGGACATGGAGCCAGCACGTTCAGGAAGCAGGCACCCTTGGTGTAGATAGCCTTGTGAGCCTTGTTGTGAAGATCCCTGAAATCCCCAAGGAATGTAGTCTGGGCTGCATAAGGCACGTTGTGAGCCGCCACAATGGCAGTCAGATTCTTCTTGTTCTGAATCTTTCCCGGTATCTCATCTCCTGCAGGGGATGTGGTGGCATCGGCAAACTTCGGTGTGGAGGATGAACGCTGGATTCCCGTGTTCATGTATGCCTCGTTGTCGTAGCAGACATAGACCATGTCGTGGCCGCGCTCCATGGCTCCCGACAGGGACTGGATTCCTATGTCGTAGGTTCCCCCGTCTCCTCCGAAGGCGATGAATTTGAAATTGTCATCTATCTTGCCCTTTTTCTTAAGGACCTTGTATGCTGCCTCAACCCCGGACATAGTTGCCGCACCATTGGCGAAGGCAGTATGAATGTAGCTGTCATAGTATGCTGTGTGAGGGTATATGAATGTGGAAACCTCAAGGCAGCTGGTGGCGTTGGTGATTACGGCCTTGTCCTCAGGCTCCAGTGCCCTGAGCACGCCTCTTACGGCAATGCCTGCACCGCAGCCGGCACATAATCTGTGACCTCCTGCCAGCCTTTCCGGCTTTTGCACTTCTTTCTTTAAACTGTATGCCATCTTGTTCTCCAATATTGTTTATTGCTTGGTTCAGGTTATTGTGTAAATAGCGGGTAATCAGTATTTTCTGTGGTCGAAGCCGCCTTCCTCGTATCTTGAGTCTCTTACTCCGACATATCTGTATACATCTCCCGGATCGTCGGTCTCGTGGATGATAAACAGGTCGTTGAATATTTCGTAATAGTCGTCAACTGTAATGTCACGGCCGCCAAGTCCGTATATGTAGTTTATTGCATATGGTCTTCCCGGCAGGTCGTAAAGTGAGCTTCTGGCTTCATTAAAGAGGGGACCGCCGCTGTTTGAGAAACTCTCTGCCTTGTCCATAATGGCAACGGCCTTAACCTTGCACATTGCATCTGCAAGGGGTACTCTCGGGAACGGTCTAAACACTCTCAGCTTGATGAGTCCTACCTTCTTGCCCTCGGCTCTCAGTCTGTCCACAGCCTCCTTGCCGGTTCCGGCGCTGGAGCCTATTACTACCAGAGCAACCTCTGCATCGTCCATCATGTATTCCTCGAAGAAGCCGTATTTCCTGCCGCTGAGCTTCTCGAATTTCTCGGCCACATCAAGGATAATAGGCATTGAGTCCTTCATGGCCTGTGCCTGGGCTCTCTTCACTTCCATGTAGTACGGAGATGTTCCGTAAGGTCCTACAGCCAGTGGATTCTCGTGTTTCAGGAGGTAGTTCTCCGGTTTGTATTCTCCTACGAATTCCTTAACCTCGTCGTCCTCCAGCAGTTCTATGTTTGATACTCCGTGGCTTGTAACGAATCCGTCCTGACAAATCATGATCGGAAGACGTATTGCCTCGGAAATCGGCATTGCCTGGATGTAGTTGTCGTAAACCTCCTGGTTTGTTTCGGCGTAAATCTGAATCCAGCCGGAGTCTCTGGCTCCCATTGAGTCGGAGTGGTCGTTGTTGATGTTTATAGGTCCCGTAAGGGCTCTGTTTACAACAGCCATTGTGATGGGAAGTCTGGAGGATGCTGCAACATAAAGGAGTTCCCACATGTAGGCCAGACCTGCCGAAGAGGTTGCCGTTACGGCCCTGGCTCCGGCGGCTGCCGCACCCATGCATACCGACATGGCGCTGTGCTCGGACTCCACCGCCACAAACTCAGTGTCTACAAGTCCGTCTGCTATGTACTGGGAATAGTACTGCGGTATTTCCGTGGAAGGTGTAATAGGAAAGGCTCCCATAACGTCGGGATTAATCTGACGCATGGCTGTTGCTACAGCTTCGTTTCCTGACATTCTGTCTCGTTTTGCCATACTACTTTTCCTCCTTCACAAAATCTATCGCATCAAATGGGCAGACCTTGACACAGATTCCGCAGCCTTTGCAGTGATCGAAATCAAAATCAAGTCGCTTGTTTCCCTCTACCGGTATTGAACTGTCGGGGCAGAATGGTACACAGAGCATGCAGTGCCTGCACTTGTCTGCCTTGAATACAGGCACCATAACCCGCCATTCCCCTGTATTAACTAAAAGGGAGGTTGCCGGTTCGAAAATCTCCGCTCCGGTGGTAACCTCCTGCCAAGTTATTTTTTCGTTTATGTCCTGTGCTCTTCGTTTCATCATTGGGTTTTTCCTCGTCTGATCTAATGTGTTTCAGGCTTTAGCCCACCTTAACTTCATCCATTGACTGGAGCAGCGCCTTCATGTTGCCCTCCACCAGACTCTCCTTGTGGAGAAACTTGTGTCTGAAGGATTCTCTCATGTCTTTTATGAACTTCTCCTGCTCAAGGATGTTGCTTACCTTAACTACTGCTGCCAGCATCGGAGTGTTAGGGAAATTCCTGCCCAGGGTTTCCATAGAAATTCTCTCGGCATCAACTGAGCATACTCTGCCCTTGTATCCCTTAAGCAAAGGACGAATCTCCTCAGGATCCTTCTTGCTGTTGATGATAAGGGCGCCTGTTTCCTTCAGTCCCTTTGTCACGTCCACTGAGTTCAGCAGAGTCTCGTCTACAACAACAACATAGTCCGGCGTATATATATTAGAATGAACCTTGCAGTGTTCATCTGAAATTCTGTTATATGCTGTAATAGGGGCCCCCATTCGTTCAGGACCGTACTCCGGAAAACCCTGAACATGCTTGTTTGAATTGAAGGCAACATCCGCCAGAAGGAGGCATGCCGTCTTCGCTCCCTGGCCGCCTCTGCCGTGCCATCTTATTTCTACTGCTTCGTTAATTTTCTTTGTCATTTCAGTTTTCTCCTAAAAGTTTTATTACTCCCATAGATTACAGCAAAACCGGCAAAGAGTCAATGGTTTTTGTTTATAAAAACAAAGATTTTTTATTTTATTTATAATATGCAACAATTTAGCATATTTATAACTGAGAGGTTTTCGAGGGGGCGAATATAACATGGCGCCTTGTCAAACAGGGGGATATGCATTAAAATGTAAGTGTAATTACTACAGCAGATTGTTGCAGTCTTTGCATTAGATAATATGGGAAAAGCCCTATAGGGTTTTTCGGGAGAAAGGAGACATTAATATAATGAAGGTTTTTATTTGTGAACATTGCGGAAACATAGTTGAAAAGATCAGGGACAGAGGAGTTCCTGTAATGTGCTGCGGACAGCCTATGACAGAGCTGGTTCCGGGAACAACTGACGGAGCAGCAGAGAAGCACGTTCCGGCTGTTACAGTTGACGGAAACAAGGTATCAGTTGCTGTAGGATCAGTTGAGCATCCTATGCTGGAGGAACACTACATTGAATGGATTGCAGTGGAAACTGCCAACGGTGTTCAGAGAAAGGCTCTGAAGCCGGGTGAAAAGCCTGCTGCAGAGTTTGTTCTGGCAGATGGCGAATCCGTGACTGCAGTATACGAATACTGTAACCTCCACGGACTCTGGAAGGCTGAATAATTTCACAGAGCAATGGATGACCCCGGGCAATCCCCGGGGTTTTTTATATGATTATCTCGAAGGTGTTTTTGTGGAAGTCTATCAGATTTTCCTCCTTCATTTTCCGGAGCTCCCGAGCCAGAGCGGTGCGGTCTGTGGCAAGATACTCCGCAAGCTGGGTGCGGTTATATGGAATCTCAAAGGCAGTGGAGCCCTTTGTCCGGGCCTGCATGGAAAGGAACATCTGAATCTTTCTCCGCAGGGAGTGCTGGGAAACGATGCAGGTTTTAACCATCAGCTTGCAGTTCTTGTCGGCAATCAGGCTTATCATGTTCTCAATAAGCTTGTGGTGGAATATGCAGGAAACCGTACAGGAATGAAACACCTGGGAATAGTCGATCATAAGAACGCTGCAGGAGCTGTGGGCAACGAAGGTGATGAGATCGTTCTCGTTGTCACCGCATATGAAGCTCTCCCCGAAGACATCTCCCTCGGAAAGAACAGCCAGCAGGGTGGAGGTGCCCCAGACATCCTCGGAAACCATGCTAACCCGGCCCTCTGTTACTATTCCTATCTGTCTGTCCGGAGAGGTGATGCCGATTATTTCCCCGGCTTCGAAGTGCCGCTGACGGTGCTTAAGGCAGCCGAACATCACTGACAGCTCATCCACGCTTATATTATTGAAAAGTCCGTATTCCGATAGTTTTTCCAGATTCATGTCCGCCTCCCCGCTTCCATGAGCTTTAATGCGCAATATCCTACAAAGATAATACAAAAAAACAAAAAGTGTTGCAATGGCAACATACAACAGAAGCCTGGTGGCATATTGTTGTCGTAGCTTATGAAACAAGGAGGAAAAGTCATGAGAAAAATGTATAAAGAAGACAGGCAGATGAGCCATGCAAAGGCAGAGGAAGCTTTCGCAGCGGGAAATCACGGAATACTGGCTGTTAACGGCGACGAGGGTTACCCTTACGCAGTGCCTGTAAACTACATCTATGAAGATGGCAAGATCTACATCCACTCTGCTAAATACGGCTACAAAATCGATGCGATACAGAAGAACAACAAGGCCTGCTTCACGGCGATACTGAATTCAAAGATTGTGCAGAACAAGGTAACAGCTGCATTCCAGAGTGTCATCGCCACGGGAACAATTGAAATCGTGGAGGATGAAGAAATCAGAAGACACGTTCTGGAACAGTTCATCTACAAGATGACACCGGACTTCATCGAAGGGGGGATGAAATTCGTCAACGGAGCAATAGGCAAGACTGCCATTCTCTGCATAAATGTTGAAGAACTCAAGGGCAAGGAAAACATGGCTGAATCCTTCGACGTGTAAACTTCGTACCCGACGTATAAGCACCATCATATACTACAAAAACTACTACAAAGCCGAAAGGGGGAGGCATCCGTTACCGGGATGCCTCCCCCCTTCGGTATCTGCTCTAATGACGAAACAGAATTGATTCCTTGCCGGTGATGGGATATCTGGCAAGGCGGCTGCTCTCCAGATTCTCCCGGTACATATCCACTGCACAGATGCGATGGTTATCATAGGTATTATAATAGTAGATTCCCTTGTCGAGATTGCAGCAGGAGGAATAGAGTGTCACCTCGTACTCTCCCTCAGAAACCATGCAGCAGCCTCTGGGCTGGCTCACCGATTCCAGAATGTGAAAGAACTGGCTCACGCTTGCAAGCTCCGTATCCTCTGAACGGGAGTTCAGTTTGGTGAAGGCTGCCCGGATGAAACGTGACTGGGAGGAAAGATCTCCCGGAAGGCCCATACCACCCATTCCTCTGCTGTATTTATCAAGGGGAACTCTCAGATTGTTCTCCGGCTGCTTCGGCGACAGTGCCATATAATTGTTCATAGCGAACATCTGATAATCAAAGGGCGGGTTGTTTGTCAGCACTCCCACGGGATTGGGATATATGTTCATGCCCTTTTCGGTAAGCTCCAGTGTGATGGACTCGTTTCTGTCCGCAATCAGCCAGTGAAGCTGTGATACGGGAAGACTGCTGCTGAAGGCTTCATCTATAATGTTGATTCTCTCAAGGAGCTTCTTCGCATCCTTAACAGTCCTGCACTGTCCCAGAATCCACGGCAGCAGCTCGAACTGGGCAATGTTGTCCACTGAGCTGCCGGAATCGGAGCTGCGGGTATCGAGCTTGCTGTATCTGGCGTTTCCCACGAAGTTCAGCCCCGCCATTCCCAGCCCCTGTTCGTTCATGGCGTCATAGAACAGGGGCGTCTCCTCCGCCACAAAGGCCATTCCCACAATGGCGTAATGGCTTTCAAATCCCGGAGCATGTCTGAATGCGACGGGGTAGTTTCTTGGCATCACCACAACCTCCTCCCCGTAAGAAAACTCATAGTCCAGATTTCTTCCGAAGTAGGAGTCCCTTGTCTTGTAAGTTACAGCTGTACACATGTATATCACTTCCTTTCGATTCAATACTATCTTCAAACAGCATTATACCTTCAGATCATGTGAACAGTATAAACAAAATATAAAGCCGGTGTAAAATGCTCACATCGCCTTTTGTGAGAATACACAAATAAATTTCAAAAAAGTATTGAATCGAAACAATACACCCTTGACATTTCCCCGAAATGGTGGTTTACTCTTATTGTAGGAATCGGCGGAGAGAAACTGCCGCCGAGAAAAGGTAATAATCTATCATGAACGGAAGACTTAATTTAAACGGAACAAAGGCATATTACTTTTATTTTAGCCAGAGCTTTTACTTTAGCGCTGGATATTTTTAATGCCCTGACCGTGATATGTGGAGTGCTGACAGGTGATAGCTACAGTAAGCATTACGGTATTTGCAGGGCGCAGGTACCGTTTTTTTTATTAAGGAGGAATAATAATGGATATTAACGCCAGAAGGATGGAACTTGATGAACAGATCTCACAGCTTTACAAGGAAAAGATCAGACTTAATGAGGAAATAGCAGACGAGGACAAAGAATTCAGAGTTTTCCTTGAAAGTGCACTTGCCAATGGGCCTATGAACTGGCCGGAATGTGCATCTGTGGCATGTCAGGGAATTGAGGGTTCAAACTCCCAGGAGGCTGCCGAAACAATGTTCAGGCACCCGGACATGATGTATTTCAAGTCCTTCGAAGCAGTGTTCTCGGCAATTGAAGCGGGCCTTTGCGAATACGGAATTCTGCCTATCGAAAACAGCACCGCCGGTTCTGTGAACAAGATATATGACCTGATGGTGGATCACAAATTCTATATCGTTAGAAGCACAAGGCTTCATATCCAGCACAACCTCATGGTAAAACCGGGTACGGATCCGGGAAGAATAACGGAAATCTATTCCCACGAACAGGCTCTGGCCCAGTGCGAGGATTATCTCAAGAAGACCTATCCTAATGCCAAGCTTGTTGCCTGCAGCAACACTGCCGAGGCTGCGAAAAGGGTGGCGGAATCCGATGAGCCGCTGGCAGCTGTATGCTCCAACAGGTGTGCTCAGCTGTACAACCTGAAGAACATCGGACCGTCAATTCAGGATCACGACAGCAACTTCACAAGATTCATCTGCATCAGCAAGACGCCTCAGATTTATCCGGGAGCCGACAAGACAAGCATCATGGCAACAATCCCACACAGACCGGGAAGCCTTTACAGAATTCTGGGAAAATTCGAGGAGAAGGGTTACAACCTGATTAAGCTGGAATCAAGACCGATTCCTGATACGGATTTCGAATTCATGTTCTACTTTGATTACGAAGCATCAATGTATCACGGAGAGTTCGTCAACACACTGTGTGAACTGGACAACCTTTGCGATTCCATGACATTCCTGGGAAGCTACACTGAGAAAATATAGTATAATAGAGAAAAATAAAGATTATTAGGGAAGAGTAAAGATAGAGAAAGGCGAAAATAAATGATTACAGTATTAAAAAACGGAGCAACAGCAGAACAGAGGGATAAGCTCATCAAATGGTTTGAGCAGCAGGGACTGAAGGTTAACGTGTCCGTAGGTGAATTTCAGACGGTGCTTGGCCTTGTGGGAGACACGACTCAGATAGATGATGAACTGGTGGGATCCCTTGAAATAGTGGAAACAATCAAGAGAATAAGCGAACCATACAAGAGGGTAAACAGGAAATTCCATCCTGATGATTCGGTAATCGATGTTAACGGTGTGAAGATAGGCGGAGGCAATTTCGCCATTATCGCAGGACCTTGTTCAGTTGAATCAAAGGAACAGATTATTGAAGTTGCCAGGGGAGTCCAGGCCGGGGGTGCTTCAATGCTCAGGGGCGGAGCCTTCAAGCCGAGAACTTCCCCATACGATTTCCAGGGAATGAAGGCAGAGGGCATCGAGCTTCTGGAGGAAGCAAAGGCTGACACTGGCATGCCTCTCGTAAGCGAAATCATGAACGCCAACCACCTTCACCTCTTTGAGAACATCGATGTTGTTCAGATAGGAGCCAGAAACATGCAGAATTTCGAGCTGCTGAAGGCAGTGGGCAAAACCGACAAAACGGTGCTCCTCAAGAGAGGCCTGGCAAACACCCTGAAGGAGCTCCTCATGAGTGCGGAATACATTATGGCCGAGGGTAACGAAAACGTTATTCTCTGTGAGAGGGGAATAAGAACCTTCGAAACCTACACCAGAAACACTCTTGACCTTTCAGCAGTACCTGCACTGAAGGAACTGACTCACCTTCCTGTTGTAATTGACCCGTCCCACGCCACGGGAATTGCCAGAATGGTTGAGCCAATGGCAATGGCTGCAGCGGCAGCAGGTGCAGACGGTCTCATGATTGAAGTGCATAACAATCCTGCAGCCGCTCTCTGCGACGGCAAGCAGTCACTGACACCGGAGCAGTTTGCAAGAGTTGCTGAGAAGGTAAGAAGAATCAGAGAGGCGATGATCTAATGAAAACACTGGGAGTAGCAGGGCTGGGTCTTATAGGCGGATCCTTCGTGAAAGCATACAACGAAAAAGAGGACTGGCGCGTTCTGGGCTATGACAGGGACAGCAGGATAAACCAGCTGGCCATACTGGCAGAGGACCTGGAAGGTGAGCTTACAGAAGAGAACATCGGAGAATGCGATCTCCTGCTTTTGTGCATATATCCTGAGGCGGCAATAGATTATTTCAGAAGGATGGCGCCTCACATTTCCAAGGATGCCGTGATTCTGGACTGCTGCGGCGTCAAGGAGAGCGTGTGCGGTCCATGCTTCGAAATAGCAAAGGAGTACGGGCTCACCTATCTGGGGGGACACCCTATGGCCGGACGGCATTTCTCAGGGTACAAATATGCAACGGAGAAGCTCTTCAGAGGAGCTCCCATGGTTATCGTTCCGGAGAGCTTTGACAATATCGAGCTGCTGAGCCATGTTAAGGAGCTTCTGGCTCCGGCAGGCTTCGGAAGTATCAGCGTGACTACGGCTGACGAGCATGACAGGCTGATTGCCTTCACGTCCCAGCTGGCCCACGTTGTGTCAAACGCATACATGAAGAGTCCCACAGCCAGCTCCCACAGGGGATTCTCGGCGGGAAGCTACAAGGATCTCACCAGGGTTGCCTGGCTTAACGAAGACATGTGGTCGGAGCTGTTTATGGACAACAGGCAGAACCTCATATTTGAGCTCGATCACATAATAGACTCCCTGTGCGAATACAGGGATGCGCTGAAGACCGGGGATGTTGACACCCTGAGAGAGCTGCTGAAGGAAGGAAGAATCAGAAAGGAAGAAACTGACGGTAAATGATTACTGTACCCGTAAATGCATCGAAGAAATACGATATACTGATTGGAAGGGAGCTTCTCCCAAAGGCAGGAAGCCTTATTAGAGAGACTGCAGGCGGCGAGAAGGCCATAGTGATTACCGACAGCAATGTGGATAGATACCACTCAGAGACTGTAACTGAGTCTCTCCGCCGGGCTGGCTATGAAGCTGTCAAGTATGTTATCCCCGCTGGGGAGGACAGCAAGAATCTGGGGACTCTCTCGGAGATTCTGTCCTTCATGGCGGCAAATCACCTGTCAAGAAATGATGTTGCCGTAGCTCTGGGAGGCGGAGTTATAGGAGATATTACCGGCTTCGCGGCGGCAGTTTACATGAGGGGAATAAGGTATGTACAGATGCCCACAACAGTTCTGGCGGCGGTGGATTCCTCGGTGGGAGGAAAAACCGCGGTGGATCTTCCTGAGGGAAAGAACCTGGCGGGAGCATTCCATCAGCCGGAGCTGGTTATCTGCGATACGGACACCTTCGAGACTCTCCCTGAGCGGGACTACAACAACGGCTTCGCTGAGGTTATTAAATACGCCATGATTGCAGACGATGAAATATTCGCTATGCTTGATGGTGCGGACATTGAGGAAATAATCAGAAGATGTGTGGAAATCAAGGCCGAAATAGTGGAGGAGGACGAGTTTGAATCCGGCAGGCGCCAGATTCTGAACTTCGGGCATTCCATAGGACACGCCTACGAGAAGCTATCGGATTACAGCCTGCTTCACGGGGAGGCAATCTCCTGCGGCATGGTTAAAATATGCGAGATAGCAGAGGATAGGGGCATGTGCAGCGAAGACTGCACCGGAACCCTCAAAGCTGCTCTGAAAAAGTACAGTCTGCCTTTGCATGCGGATTATTCCCATGAGGCGGTGGCTGAGGCAATTAGAATGGACAAGAAGGCAGCCGGAGATTCGATAAATCTCATCATGCCCCTTGGCAGGGGAGAGGTTGCCATAGTGAAGACGGGGCTTCAGGAGCTGAAGTCCATGCTTAAGATACAGGAATAGATTATGGATTGCAGAATAACAAGGCCGGTAACCGGCGGAACAGTTAAGGCGATTCCCTCCAAATCCGCGGCCCACAGGCTGATGATTGCGGCGGGTCTTTCGGGTCTGTCCCTTGAGGGCAGGGCAGATGGCCTTTCCCAGGACATTTCCGCCACGAAGGACTGCATTGAGGTGCTGCTGAGAAATCGGGAAGACGCAGATGTAAGGGGAACCGGTGAAGGAGATACAATTAGAAGAATGAACTGCAGGGAGAGCGGATCGACTCTCCGTTTTATGGTGCCTGTGGCGGCGGCAATTGGAGGCTTCAGCGAGTTTGCGGCAGAGGGGAGGCTTCCTGAAAGACCCATGGAACCACTGAAGCTGCAGCTTGAGGCCCACGGATGCACCATGAGCGGCCCGGGAGAGAATCCCATAAGAGTTGAGGGAAAGCTGGAAGCAGGAGTGTATGAAATACCGGGAGATGTTTCCTCCCAGTATGTTACCGGCCTGCTTATGGCTCTGCCACTGCTGGAAGGTGACAGCGAGATAGTCGTTGACGGAGTCCTCCAGTCGAGACCCTATGTAAACATGACTCTGGACACCCTTGCAAAGGCAGGAATTGCTTTTTGTGAAGAGACGAGAGAGGGGGCTTCCGGCTCCTGCGGGCTTCAGACGGTGTTCCGGGTGCCGGGCAGTCAGAAGTACAGCCTGCCTGCAAAATACATAGATGAAATTGAAGGAGACTGGTCGAACGGAGCCTTCTGGATTGTTATGGACGCGGTTTCCCGTATGGGAGCAGGAGCCGTAGCTAATGCCGGTAACAATTCTGAGGGCGGTGCCGGGGGCAGAGAGTTTGCCGGAATAGACTGCCTGGGGCTGGACAGTGATTCTGCCCAGGGCGACAAGGAAATAGTAAGGTGGCTCAGCATTCTGGAGCATGATGAAACCGTGGATATAGATGTAGGTGACATTCCGGATCTTGTGCCGATTCTATCTGTGCTGGCCAGTGCCCGAAGGAAGGGGGCAGTTACCAACATAGTTAACGGTGCCCGGTTAAGATACAAGGAGAGTGACAGACTCAAAGCCGTTACAGAGGTGATGAGGGCTCTTGGGGGAGATATTATCGAAAAGGAGGACTCCCTGGTAATAAAAGGAGTGGAAACTCTCTCGGGAGGAACAGTACCGGGTCACAACGATCACAGAATAGTTATGATGGCGGCTGCAGCGGCCTGCATATCCCTGGGGGATGTGGTTATAACAGGCTGTGAAGCGGTGAACAAATCATACCCGAAGTTTTTTGAGGATTATGTCAGTCTTGGAGGTGAGGTTACATGTCTGTAGCTTTCGGAAGAAATATTAAAGTGGACATATACGGTGCATCCCATGCGGACAGAATCGGAGTTAAGATAGACGGTCTGCCGGCGGGGCGTCCCGTTGACATGAAAAAGCTCCAGGCCTTTCTGGACAGGCGGGCTCCGGGAAGGAATGCCTGGTCCACCCCCAGAAAAGAGGCAGATGCTCCCGAAATAATTTCGGGTCTTAAGGAGGGTGTGACTGACGGCAGCACCCTTGAAGCCGTAATATACAACACAAATATCAGGCCGGATGATTACGGCAATGTTATAACAGTGCCCCGTCCGGGTCATGCCGACTATACTTCCTGGGTGAAACAGGGAAAGATAGAAACCGGAGGAGGCCGGTGGTCCGGCAGAATGACGGCTCCCCTTTGCATTGCCGGGGGAATCTGCATGCAGTTCATGGAGGCGAAGGGAATTAAAATCGCCGCCCATGTCTGCGAGATAGGCGGAGTTCATGACGAGGCGCTCCTTGATGGCCGGGGAGGACTTATGGGCAGCCTGAGGCAGACAGGAACAGATTTCCCTGCCGTGTCCCAGGAGGCTGGAGAACTCATGAAAGAGAAAATTGCCTCTGCCAGAGCCGAAGGCGACTCCGTTGGCGGACAGATTGAATGCGTGATTTCCGGAATGCCGGCAGGTGTGGGTGACGCCCTGTTCGGCGGCATGGAAAGCAGAATATCCCAGGCGGTTTTCGCAGTGCCTGCCGTCAAGGGAATTGAGTTCGGCAGGACTGAGATGTTCGGTTCTGAGAACAATGACAGCTTTTGCATAAGAGAGGGCCGGGTTGAGACGGTGACCAACAATCACGGAGGAATACTTGGGGGAATATCTTCGGGAATGCCTCTTGTTTTCAGAGTCAGAATCAAGCCGACGCCTTCCATCGGAAGGGAGCAGGAAAGTGTGGATCTTGAGAGGATGGAGCCTGCACTGCTGGCGGTGAGAGGCCGTCATGATCCATGCATAGTGCCAAGGGCTGTGCCTTGCATTGAAGCGGCTGCGGCAATTGCTGTTTATGACATGCTGCTGGGGGACTGAAGAGATAATCGGGAAGGAAAAGATGAAGGAATTAAGAGATAAAATAGATGCAATCGACAGGCAGCTTCTGAAGCTCCTTGATGAGCGAATGGAGGCTGCAGGTGCCATAGGCAGGTACAAGGAAGCCCACAACCTGCCCATGTATGATCCGGTAAGGGAGAATGCTAAGATCGAGGCTCTGGGAGAGCTGACCGCTCCCGAGAAGAGACCATATATGGAAAGGATAATGGCGAAGATAATGGAGCAGTGCCGCACCTTTGAGGAGGAGAGAGCCGAGGCGGCGGTGCCCCGTTACGGCCTGCTTGGCCGCAAGCTTGGTCACAGCTACTCTCCCCAGATTCACAGGGCTCTTGGAGGCTATGACTTCGGACTGTTCGAGAAGGAGCCGGAGGAGATTGAAGAATATATGGGAAGCGACGAGTTTGACGGCCTTTGCGTGACCATTCCCTACAAGCGGGATGTTATGAAGTACTGCAGGGAAATATCCCGGGTTGCAGAGGCTGCCAACAGCGTGAACACCATTGTGAGAAGGCCCGACGGAAGTCTGTATGGAGATAACACCGATTACTTCGGATTCAGATACATGGTTGAGAGTGAAGGCTTTCCCATTGAGGGTGCCAAGTGCATCGTTCTGGGCTCGGGAGGAGTTTCCGGCACGGTAAAAAAGGCCCTTGAGGATATGGGAGCGGCTTCGGTTACGATTATTTCCAGAAGCGGCTCGGACAATTACGAAAACATTGGAAAACACCATGATGCTGATATTGTTGTTAACGCAACCCCTGTGGGAATGTATCCGAACACCGGAGTATCCCCTGTGGACATCACCGAATTCACACGGTGCAAAGGCGCCATAGACTTAATCTACAATCCTCCGCGTACGAAATTTATTCTCGATGCCCAGCGCGTTGGAATTCCTGCCTGCGGCGGAATGAAAATGCTGGTGGCACAGGCTGCAAAGGGCTGCGCACTGTTTACGGGAAAGGAAACCTCCAATGCAGAGATTGACCGACTGACCTGTAAGACAGAGGCGGAACAGGGAAACATAGTTCTGATTGGAATGCCCGGCGCAGGCAAAACCTCCATCGGCAGGGAACTGGCCTCCCTGATGGGAAGGAGCTTCCTGGATCTTGATGAGATGATCGAGGCGGAAACCGGCAGAGCCCCTTCGGTGATCATCGAGGCAGATGGAGAGAACGCCTTCAGGGAAATTGAAACCCGGATTCTGGACAAGGCACTGACAGGCGGTGTTGTTCTCGCCTGCGGCGGAGGTGTTGTAACCAGAGAAGAAAACAGGGATATTATTAGAGCGAACAGCATTGTTGTTTATGTTAAGCGGGAGCTGGAGCAGCTTGCCACCGGCGACAGACCTCTCTCAAAACGCATGGGAGTGGAAGCGCTGTATGAAGAACGGGGACCTGTATACGAGGCCTGGAGCGACATCCGGATGGATAATACCGGAATCACCGAAACGGCGGAAAAGATAGCAGCCATGGTGGGCTTCGCAGAAAGGGATAGCTTATGAAAATACTTGTTTTGAACGGACCTAATTTGAACATGCTGGGAATACGGGAGCCGGAAATATACGGCAGGCAGACCTACCGGGATCTGGAGGAATATGTTGACAACGTATGCCGGGAAAACGACATTGAGTATGAGATGTTTCAGACAAACCGGGAGGGGGAGCTTGTTGATAAAATCCAGCAGGCCTACGGTGTGTTTGACGGGATTGTTATTAACCCGGCTGCATACACACACACCAGCATCGCGATTTTGGATGCGGTGAAGGCAGTGGGAATTCCCACTGTGGAGGTGCACCTGTCCAAGGTAAGCGAGAGGGAGGACTTCAGGCAGATTTCATATATCAGACTGGCTGCCGCCGCAACAATAACAGGCAAGGGCTTCGAAGGATACGGAGAAGCAATCCTGTGGCTGAAGGAGAACTGCTGAGGCTTGCTGAGGCAGATGTGGCTGGCATTGCATGGAGCTGATATGGTCGGTATTGCATGGAACTGATACGGTATAAGGGTTGATAAAGCTGGCATGGCTACGCACTGAAGGCCGTGAATAGAATATGCACTGAAGGCCGTGAATAGAAAAATATATTGACGGGGGAATTGTTATCTAGTACAATGACCTCGAAATGAAGAAGAGCCAGAAGCATCGTCAATTGACGATAGCTATAGACTCTTTTTTATTACAAAAACAGAATAAAGTTGGTAAAAAGGCAAACTCGGGGAAATCCGGTGACGCGTAGCCATGTGTCTGAACAAACACAGCAGAGTAAGCAACCGCGGCAGAGTGAACAATTACGGTGGGGGCACTCACTTTGGACTTAGCACTTACAGTGGGGGCAATACTCTGATAAAGACTGGCGCCAGAATGGACTAGCTCCAAGCTCGCAAAAGACAGTGTTATGTATGATAACAGGCCGCACAGTATGCTTTGTGCGGCTTTTTTTATACAGAGGGACCCCAAATTGCGGAGGAAGTAGCCGGCAGATACCGGCGTGAAGAGTCGATATATTTCGACAGAAAGGAAACAGGTGGAAGATATGTCAGGTAAGGATTGCATGATGATTGGGGTATATTCAATTTTAATGCTTGCTGCATCAGCAGCAGCCGGATTCATTATGAAGCTGGCACTTGGGTTTTAAGAATCCCCCAGCGTACATCCGTATGGGATGAAATCCTAAAACGCATACGCATAATAGGATCAAATTCGAATGACTGCAATATCGAATAATGCAATAAGAGTACCGGATGAGGGCTTTCCTTTGGAAGCCTGTCAGCCGGTATTTTTTATCTTATGTTTGAAAAAGATCATTCCGGCTCCGGTCAGATGTTTGAGCCGATAGTTCACCAGCTCAGATGTTGAAAAAATCAGAGCTAAGTCTAAATTGCTTCAACATGCCCTCGAAAAAGGGGCATTTTATCGCCTAAATTTTTCCAATTGTTGCAGCATTTCCTGAAGGCGGAGAATTGCTTCAACAGTTTTTGATTTTTGTTGAAGCAAATCTCTTGGAACTTCAAAAGCTTCAAATCGAGCCTTGAAATGAGCAGGTTTTTGGGGTCAGGTCCTATGGATGTTGAAGCAACTGATTGAAAATAGCAATTGCTTCAACATTGTAGCATCATGTGCATGATATTGCCTGTATATGAACTGCTTGTGAGCAGTTATGAACTGGGGATAATCACGAACAAATGGAAATAATATCCACGCCATATTGTGAGGCCTTGTGCCCCAAGGGTTTCAGAATTAGGAAAAAGTTCGTGATTATTGGCGCCGCGGGGTAATGTATTGACCATTACCCGCTAATAATCTAAAATAGTAGTCGAAGAAATAGGTATTGGATGAGGCCCGTATTAAAGTTTTTAAGGAGAGTTTAGAAAAAATGGCGTTAAGAAGGAAAAAGGAAGACGTGTTCTTCACAATGTTTAAGGATTTTGCAGGCACCCTTGACAAGATGGGTACTGATTTCGGCAGAATCATCAACAACTACAGCAATGTAGAGAGGGCAATTGCGGATTTGAAAATCACTGAAACGGAATGCGATGTGAAGTCCCACAAGATACTGGAAATACTGAATGAATCATTCATTACTCCATTTGACAGAGAGGATATTTTCACAATTGCCAATCAGCTTGATGACCTTGCGGATTACATCGAGGATACAGCAAGCAAGTTCCAAATCTATGGCATTGATGAAATGCTCAACGATGCGGTGGAAATGGGTAATCTGATTGATGACTCCACAGCACAGATAAAAGCACTCTTTGACAGTCTTCCTGACAACAAGAAAACTGATGATGCAGTTAAAGCCATTATTGAAATAAACAGGCTGGAAAACCTGGGGGATGCCGTTTTCAGAAGAGCTCTGGGAAAACTCTTCAGAGACGTGACGGATCCGATTGAAGTAATTAAATGGAAGGACCTCTACGAAACAATGGAAGAGACGCTGGATGCCTGCGAGCATTTGGCTGATACAGTAAGAGGAGTGGTGGTAAAAAATGCTTAGCACCATTCTTATAATGGTTATTGCCTTTGCACTTGTGTTCGAATTCATCAATGGATTCCATGACACCGCAAACGCAATAGCTACAGCAGTTTACACGAAGGCGCTGACTCCGGGACGTGCCATAGCGCTGGCTGCATTCATGAACCTCATAGGAGCCATGGCAAGCGAGAAGGTTGCCGGAACAATTTCCAAGGGGCTTGTGGACATTCAGCTGGAGCAGTACGTTATTCTGGCGGCTCTGATCGGTGCGATAATATGGAACCTGTTCACCTGGTGGATGGGAATTCCAAGCAGCTCATCCCATGCACTGATAGGAAGTCTGGTGGGAGCGGTAATCGTTTACACCATGTCAACGGAACACATAATATGGACCGGCGTATTAACTAAGGTAATCATACCGCTGTTCACATCACCTCTGCTGGGACTGCTGATAGGCTTCCTGGGAATGAAAGTCATCTATAAGGCTTTTGCGAAATGGTCCCAGAGTCATGTGAACAGGGTGTTTATCAAGCTGCAGGTAATTTCGTCGGCAGTTGTAGCATTCAGCCACGGAAACAACGATGCCCAGAAAACCATGGGAATAATTACACTGGCCCTTGTAACGGGAGGACTGGTGGGAGCCGATGCGGGAGTTCCGCTTTGGGTAAAGATTTCCTGCGCCGTTGTAATGGCTGCGGGAACCTCAGTTGGCGGCTGGAAGGTAATGAAGACAATGGGTGCCGGCGTAACGAAGATTAACCCGGCATCGGGATTTGTGGCACAGACATCATCTGCCATAGTAATAGAACTTATGACATTTCTGGGAGCGCCTGTAAGTACGACACAGGTTATTACAACATCCATTATGGGAGTTGGTTCTGCCCGGAGGAAGTCAGCAGTAAAATGGGGAGTAGCGGGAAACATATTCACAGCTTGGATAGTTACGCTGCCGGTAACAATGGTGCTTGGCGGCATAATGGAAAAGATAATAGGCTACATAATTTGACATTGAAAGGAGCAGAAAACAGTGGATAAGAAAGCAATGTACAAATTGAGTTACGGGCTGTTCGTTCTTACGGCAAAGGACGGAGAAAAGGATAACGGCTGCATCATCAATACGACGATACAGGCTGCATCGGAACCGAATCAGCTCAGCATCTGTGTGAATAAGGCAAACTACACCCATGACATGATTATGGAAACAGGAGAATTCAACGTATCCGTAATCAGCAAAAATGCCACATTCGATCTGTTTAAACACTTCGGTTTCCAGACAGGAAGTGAAGTTGATAAATTCGCAGACTTCGGCGCATGGGAAAGAAGCGAAAACGGACTGGCAGTAATCACTGAGGGCACAAACGCATACTTCTCGGTGAAGGTTACCAAGACAGAGGATTTGGGCTCCCATACCATGTTTATCGGAGAATGCACCGACATGAAGGTGCTCAGCGACGAAGGCTCGGCAACTTATGAATACTACATGGAAAATATCAAGCCGAAGCCTCAGGCAGCCGAAACGGCTGAAACAGGCAAGACTATTTGGAGATGTATTATTTGCGGATACGAGTATGAAGGCGAGGAGCTTCCTGCAGACTTCATCTGTCCTCTGTGCAAGCACCCGGCATCTGATTTTGAAAAAGTTCAGGTCTGACATATAATATTCCCGGTCTGAAAGGAAAGCGGGACAAAGAGAGCAGGAGAGGTAATAGCTTGACAGACAGCTAAAGTCAAGCTATACTCCAATGGATAGACAAACTAACTATTAGAAAGCGAAATGCTAATAAGGGAGGAAAGAAAATGTTATTTGAAAAAATCCGTGCAACAGTTGCAGAACACCTTGATTGTGATGTTGAAGAAGTAAAGATGGAGTCAACTTTCGAATCACTGGGAATTGACTCTCTGGATGCAGTTGAACTGGTAATGGAACTGGAAGAAGCCCTGGAGCTTCAGATGGATCTGGACAGAGACCTGGATACAATCGCTGATCTGGTAAAGTTCGTTGAAGAAAAGATGGGTGACAATGAATAAGGGAATAATTGCAGAAATGCTGGGTATCGACTACCCGGTATTTCAGGGCGGTATGGCATGGATTGCCGACGCTAAGCTTGCAGCAGCTGTTTCCGAGGCCGGCGGCCTTGGAATCATTGCTGCGGGCAATGCAGATGCAGATTACGTAAGGGAACAGGTAAGAAAGGCTAAGGAGCTGACTGACAAGCCTTTTGGCGTAAACATCATGCTTCTCAGTCCCTTTGCCGATGATGTGGCACAGGTGGTAGCCGAAGAAAAGGTTAGCGTAGTAACCACCGGCGCCGGCAACCCTTCAAAGTATATGAAGCTCTGGCTTGAGGCGGGAATCAAGGTAATACCTGTAGTTCCGTCAGTGGCCATGGCTAAGCTTGCAGAAAGATGCGGAGCAGCTGCAGTAATCGCCGAGGGCGGTGAAAGCGGAGGACACATAGGGGAACTGACCACAATGGCTCTGGTGCCCCAGGTTTGTGATGCAGTAAACATTCCTGTAATTGCGGCAGGCGGAATTGCCGACGGCAGAGGAGTGGCTGCTGCTTTTGCATTGGGTGCAAAGGCTGTTCAGATCGGCACGAGATTCCTTGTTGCCGAGGAGTGCGGCATCCATGAAAACTATAAGGATAAGATTATTAAGGCGGGAGATACGGCAACTGCAGTAACAGGCAGAAGACTTGGTCATCCCGTTAGAAGCATAAGAAATCAGTTCACCAGACAGTACGCCAAGGTAGAGTACACTGACATCTCCGATGAGGAGCTTGAAAAACTCGCCGAAGGAAAGCTCAGAGTGGCAGTACAGGACGGTGACGAAAAGAACGGCTGCTTCCTGTCAGGTCAGATTGCCGGAATGGTAACAAAGAAGGAAACCTGCAGCGAGATTATCAGCAGCCTCATTTCGGGAGCTGAAGAAATAATCGGAGGATTGGAAATATGGGTAAAATAGCTTTTGTATTTGCAGGTCAGGGTGCACAGAAACCGGGAATGGGCAAGGACATTGCTGAATACAGCAGTGCCGCAGCAAAGGTTTTTGAGCTGGCTGATCAGGTCAGAGAAGGAACATCAAAGCAGTGCTTTGAAGCGGAGCAGGAGATTCTGTCCCGCACAGAAAACACACAGCCTTGCATATACACCGTTAATCTGGCCATAGCAGAGGCACTTAAAGAAAAAGGCATTACTGCCGACATGGTTGCAGGTTACTCCCTGGGAGAGCTTGCAGCTCTGGCTTATGCAGGATCCTTCTCATATGACAAGGGTCTTGACATTGTGCAGAAGAGAGGCCGTCTCATGCAGGAGGCAAGCGAGAAGTGCGACACGGGAATGGCTGCAATTCTCAAGCTGTCCGACGAGAAAGTTGAGGAGCTCTGCAGCAAATACGAAAACGTTTTCCCGGTTAACTTTAACTGCAAGGGTCAGATAACAGTAGCAGGAGACAGGGAAGAGCTTGCTGCCTTTGCACCTGAAGCAAAGGAGGCAGGCGGACTGGTGAGAATTCTCGAGGTAAGCGGAGGCTTCCACTCACCGTTCATGAAGGAGGCTGCCGATAAGTTTGAAGAAACAATTGCCGGCGAAAGCTTCAAGGCACCTGAGATTCCTGTATACTCAAACAGAACATCTCAGCCTTATGCAGAAGAGGAGCAGGAAATCAAGAACCTTCTGGTGGAGCAGATCTCCAACCCTATCAGATGGAAGACTCTGATTGAGAACATGATTGAACAGGGAGTTGACACCTTTGTTGAGGTTGGTCCGGGAACGGCACTCACAAAGATGATAACAAGAATATCAAAGAACGTTACAATGCTGAATGTATGCGACGTTGAAACCCTGGAACAGGTAGTGGAAAGGATTAAAAACAATGGCTAAGACAGCAGTAATTACAGGCGGAGCAAGTGGAATCGGCAAGCAGACTGCCATCAGACTGGCTCAGCTGGCAGAGAACATCGTTGTTGTTGACAGAAACATTGATGGCGCTGAAGAGCTCATCGAGAACCTTCAGAAGGCAGGAAACGGTGCAAAGGCAATAAGCCTGGATGTAACAGACTTCGAGGCTGTTAAGAAGGCAGCAGCCGAAATCAAAAAGGAATTCGGCTCAATCGATATTCTTGTAAACTGTGCAGGAATCAGAAAAGACGGTCTTCTGGCAATGATGAAGGAAGAGGCCTTTGACCAGGTTATCGATGTTAACCTGAAGGGCACCTTCAACATGGTTAGACACTGTGCACCTATCATGATGAAGCAGAAGTCCGGAAGCATTATCAACATCGCCTCAGTTGCAGGCACAATGGGTAATGCAGGACAGACTAACTACAGCGCATCAAAGGCCGGTGTAATCGGAATAACCAAGTCCGTTGCCAGAGAGCTGGTTTCAAGAGGAGTAAGATGTAACGCTGTTGCTCCGGGATTCGTGGGCACAGAAATGACAGCAGAGTTTGCAGACAACGAAGAGGTAATAGCATCAATTCCGATGAAGAGAATGGGAAAACCTGAAGAGGTGGCAGAGCTCATCGCATTCCTTGCGTCAGACAGCTCAGCATATATCACCGGTCAGGTTATCAACATCGACGGCGGCATGGACATATAGCCTAGCAGAAAGGAAAAATTCATGGAAAGAAAAGTAGTTGTAACAGGAATGGGTGTGGTGTCCCCTGTGGGAAGCGACATGAACACATTCTGGAGCAATCTGACATCAGGCGTTTGCGGAATCGGACATATTACCAGATTTGACACCAGCGATTTCGCAGTGAAAATCGGAGCAGAGGTACAGGGCTTCGATCCCCTTGACTACATGGAAAAGGGCGAAATCAGAAAGTCCGACCACAATGTGCAGATGGCCGTAGGCGCTGCAGTACAGGCTGTTAATGACAGCGGAATCGAAGGAAACTTCGATCCTGAAAGAGCCGGTGTATACTTCGGTTCAGGAATCGGCGGAATCGAAACCTTCGAAAACAACTTTGAAAAATACCTGGAAAAAGGACCGAGATTCTTTTCTCCGTACTTTATTCCAATGATGATACCAAATATGGCTGCAGGTACCATCGCAATCAGATACGGAATGCAGAGCTCGGCACTTCCTGCCGTATCCGCATGTGCATCGGGAACAAATGCCATCGGAGAAGCTCTGAGAATGATCAGGCACGGATATGCAGACGTAATGATAAGCGGCGGCACTGAGGCAGCTGTAACACGTTCAAGCCTTGGCGGATTCGTTAAGATGCAGGCTCTGAACATGACTGATGACCCAATGAGAGCCAGCCTTCCGTTCAATCTGAACAGAGGCGGATTCGTTATGGGTGAAGGCGCAGGAGCCCTTGTTCTGGAGAGTGAAGAACATGCAAAGGCAAGAGGCGCCAAGATTTACGCTGAGCTTTCAGGCTACGGTTCAACCTGCGATGCATATCACATGACTGCACCGGACCCTGAAGCAAAGGCAGGAGCAGCAGCAATCAGAAATGCCTGGATTGAAAGCGGCAGCCCTGATCCGTCAGAGGTATATGTAAACGCCCACGGAACAGGAACACCGTTAAACGACAAGTCAGAAACACTGGCTCTGAAGAAGGTGTTTGGCGACGGCGCATACGATTTGGCAATCAGCTCCACAAAGTCCATGACAGGACACATGCTTGGCGGTACGGGAGCTGTTGAAGCGGTGGCTTCAATAATGGCTATTTGTGAGGGAATCATTCCGCCTACAATCGGTCTGGATGTACCGGATCCGGAATGTGACCTTAACTACACACCGAACGAAGCAGTTAAGAAAGATATCACCTGTGCTCTGTCAACATCACTGGGATTTGGCGGACACAATGCATGTATAGGATTCAGAAAATGGACAGAAACGAAATAATGAAAATACTCCCCCACAGGGATAACATGCTTCTCGTAGACGAAGCATATGTGGAATACGATGAAAAAGAGGGATGCAATGTTTCCCACGGCAAGTATCATGTTACCGGGGACGAGTTTTTCCTGAAGGGTCATTTCCCGGGCAATCCTGTTGTTCCGGGAGTTATACTCTGCGAGATGCTGGCCCAGTCATGCTGCGTTCTTCTAGCAGATGATGTCAGCGAGGGAACAGGCACAATGTTCTCGGGACTCAAGGAAGTAAAATTCAAGACTCCTGTTAAGCCTGGGGACACCTTCGAATCAAAGTGCCAGATAATAAGAAAGATGGGCGCATTCTGCTTCGCCAAGGGCGAAGGCTACGTAAACGGAAAGAAGGCTGTATCAGCTGAGTTTTCCTTTGTGCTCATAAAGAACGACGGGGAGTAATATCATGAAGAAACTGGTTATAACCGGAATGGGAGCAGTAACTCCCATCGGTATCGGCGTGGAGGAGTACTGGCAGAACCTCCTTGCCGGCAAGACAGGAATAGATCTTATCGAGGATTCGGAGTTTGAGGAGGTTCCCATCAGGTTCGCGGGACAGGTGAAGAACTTCAATCCCAAGGATTACATGCCGGGAAAGCTGGCGGGTCAGCTTGACAGATTCATGCAGCTTGCCTATGTGGCTGCAGGGGAAGCAATATCCCAATGCGGCGGCCTGGGAGATCCCTACAGAACCGGCATTACCGTTGGTACAGCACTGAATGGATTCGGAACCATAACGGAAACCGAGAAGACCTATGTTGAAGCGAAGATAAAAAAGGTGGGCCCGAGATTTCTGCCGAAGGCTCTGGGCAATGTTTGCGCGTCACAGCTGGCAATTGCCCATGATATTCACGGACCGAGCATGACACTGAACACAGCCTGTGCGTCAGGAGGCGATGCCATTACTCTGGCAGCAACCCTGATTCAGGCGGGAATGGCAGATGTAATGGTAGCAGTAGGTGCAGAGTCGGCTCTGAAGCCTCTGCTGTTCCAGTCACTTGCCTCCGCCCAGGCCCTGTCACCGAACAACGAGAACCCTAAGCAGGCCTGCAGACCTTTTGATGTGGACAGAGACGGCTTTGTTTCCGGAGAGGGAGCCGGAGCCATCGTAATCGAAACAGAGGAGCATGCCAGGGCAAGAGGTGCCAAGGTGCACGCGTACCTTGCCGGCTGGGGAAACAATACAGACGCATACCATCCTGTAACACCTAGGCCTGACGGAGAAGGTGAGATTCTGTGCATGCAGCAGGCAATCGAAATCGCAGGAATAAAGCCTGAGGAAATCGGATACATCAATGCCCACGGAACAGCAACAATCAAGGGTGACATATGTGAGACTGAAGCTGTTAAGAAGGTCTTCGGTGAAGACACTGATGTTTTGGTTAACTCCACAAAGGCCGCAACGGGCCACATGATGGGAGCAGGAGGCGTTACAGAGGTAATCACCTGCATCAAAGCCATGAATGAAGGCATCGTGCCGGGAACTCTGAACCTGGATAACAAGGATCCGGAGTGCGACCTTAATTATGTTGCGGAGAATACGGAAGCTGCAGATCTTAAGTATGCCATGTCCAATGCCTTTGGCTTCGGAGGACAGAATTCAAGCATAATTGTAGGAAAGGCAGAATGAAAATGAGCAAGAACAACATGTTCAGGGAGGTCTTTGAACACGACTTCACATATATCGAAGGTTTCAGAAGGGTCGTAAGACGTCTTCCGGATAAGGAGGCCATGGTGGATCCTGCCTTTGATAGAGCCTGGACTTACAGGGAGCTTAATGAGGATGCAAACAGGCTGGCAAATGCCCTTGTGGCACAGGGAGTGGGAATTGACGATGTTGTATTTTTCCAGCTTCCCAACTGTCCTGAGTTCGTGTTCTCATATCTGGCACCTCAGAAAATCGGGGCGGTAACAAGCCCTGCCAATCCCGGATTCGCACCGGGGGAGACTGTCGTGTGCCTTAACTCAAGCAAACCAAGGGTTTACATCTACGACGAGAAGGTAAAGGAAAACGCATTAAGAGCGCTGGAGACTGCACAGGTAAAACCTGAAATCGTAATCATGGTGGGAGAGGGCGCTGCGCCTGAGGGCCACATAAGGTATGAGGATTTCGTGAAGGATCAGCCTGTTACGGAGCCGGAAACCGGTTATGTGCCTCACATGTACGATGAGGTAATGAGACTTTATACCTCCGGCACAACGGGAAAACCTAAGGGAGTTCCCCTCTACAATGCCAACGAGGTGCTTTCGGCTCACGACGTAATGATGCATTTCCCGATGAACGCCACCGATGTATCCATGAACACTACTTCCTGGTTCCACAGGGGAGGTATCCACTCAGGTGGTCCTGCACCGACATTCTTTGCCGGGGGCAAGGTGGTAATCATGAGGAGCTTCCAGCCTCTGCTGGCACTGAAGTATGTTCAGAAGTACGGTGTTACCTTCATGATCGGTGCTCCGTCAATAATGAAAATGCTTGTTAGACAGCAGGAAAGATACGGAGCGGACCTTTCGTCCCTCAAGGGAATAGTCACAATGGGTGCGCCTTTTGAGAGGGCTGACTGCATAAAGGTTCAGGAGGTTCTCACTCCGAATATCTTTAACGGTTACGGAACAACGGAAACCTTCTGGAACACCTTCCTCAGACCTTACGAGCTGCCTGAAATGGCAGGAACGGCAGGTCGCGCCTGCACAGACGATGATGTGAGGGTTGTGAAGGTGTACGAGGACAGAAGCGCAGATCCGGAGGATATGGTGGCTATGGATGAAACAGAGGTGGGCGAGGTAATAATACGCACTCCGAAATCATCCTACTGCTATTATGACAATCCTGAAGAGGAAGCCAGAAAGTTCAAGAACGGCTGGATGTATACCGGAGATCTGGCAACCTGGGACAGGCAGCAGTTTGTCACAATTGCCGGCCGCAAGGATGACATGATTATTTCCAGCGGCGAAAACATCTATCCTGCAATAGTGGAGGAGGCGCTGAACCTGCACCCTAAGGTGCATCAGTCGGCAGTGACGGGAGTGCCTGACAAGGTGAGAGGCGAAGCTGTTGTGGCATACATCGTGCCTGAGGATGACAGCCTCACTGTTTCAGAAATGGTGGATTTCTGTATCGAGTCGGATCTGCTGTCAGTGTATAAGAGACCGAGATACTACAGATTTGTTAAGGAAATTCCTATGACGGCCACAGGAAAGCTCCAGCATTACCTGGTAAGAGAGATGGCCCTTTCCGATATGGAAATGGGACTGCTGAAGCTGGCCATGAAGACAGAGGAATAATTAAATAAATGACCATCCAACTGAGCCCTCGGGCAAAGACAGGATGGTCTTTTTTTATCATATCGATTTTGTTATTGTACAGGTTTTGTTCTTGTATCTTATCTGTTCCAGATGATTCCTCAGCAGTATACAAGAATCAGCCCCACGAGACAGCCGATGAGGGCCACTGCTCCGGGAGCCTTGCTTTTACACATGAGAAAGCTCTCGGGGAAGAGTTCGCAGAACACCACATAGAGCATGGCCCCGCTGGCAAATGAAAGCGATATGCAGAGCCAAATCGGGCTGATGAGACCGAGACAGTAGCCGATTACTGCACCGATTACAGTCGGTATTCCCGTTGCGGCAGTTGCCAGAATGGCTTTAAGCCTGCTCATGCCGCCGGAAATAAGCGGAACCGAAACGGCCATGCCTTCGGGGATGTTATGGAGTCCTATAACTATTGCAATGATGAAGCCGGAGCTTCCTATTATGTTTTCCGCGCCCAGGGAATCTCCTGCATAGGATGCACCGATAACCATGCCCTCAGGCATATTGTGAAGGGCAATGGCACAGGCCATTACGAGGCCTGCAATGAAGAGATCCTTGTTGCCGGTTATATTATCGTTTCTGTGCTTATTGTAATGATCCGCATGAATCAGCTCGTCCAGATCGTCGTGGGTCTGGGGGTGGGATTCGTCTATGTGCTCAACCTCGTGGTTCGTAGATTTATCAATCCACAGATTCAAAAGATAAACCACCACAAAGCCGAGAAGCACGCCGGCCACCACAAGCCACAGGGGCATGTTCTCACTTGATCCCTCCGGCTTGAAGGCCTCGGGAATAAGGTCGAAGCATACAACCGCCATCATCACTCCTCCCGCAAAGGCAAGAAGAAGGCTTATGCCCTTGGCGGAGTCTCTTCGAAGAACCGCCCCCACATATCCGCCGAGACCGGTTCCTCCGATTCCCGCTATTCCTGTTATTATTACTACCCAAATAAGAATGTTGCTCATAAAATTTCCTCACGGTCAATTATAGTTAGCACGGTCTAACTCGTCAACCCCTTTTTCGCCCGTGGGGAGCAGGGATTTTCGTTTCAATAAACGGCCGGGTGTTATATAATGATAAGGAGTGGACCTGCCCTCAGGCGGTCTGAAAACAACAGAAAGGGGAAACACATGAAAGAGCATTTTTATCTTACAGATGATCTGGCAATAATCAACTTCGACATGGCATGTCCAACCACCAAGTCAGGGCTTCTGAAAACAGAGGAGTTCAGGGAACTGACTCTCAGATATCTGGACTATCTTAAGGGCAGATATCCGGAGCTCTACAGCTGGGCACTTGCAGGTAAGGAGCCCAGGGAGGCGGTAACGGAACTCTGCAGGGTCTGCAGAACGGCACTGGTGCTGGACATTGAGGAAATAGATAATCCATATCTTCAGGACAGGGAAAGCTTCCTGGATTTCGTGGAGAAATACTTTGATTTCTGGAAAAACCACCAGAGATATTCGGTAACAACAAACAGGCTGGGAAATATGGAGTCTACCGCCTTTGTAAATCAGGACTCTGAGTTTAACCATCTTGTTCGTGATACCTTCCGAACTCTGGAGCAGACTCTCATGGGATCGAAGAACAGAGTGTACCGGCAGCAGCCTTCGGGAACAAACGGGGCAATAGCCTGTTACAGACGTGAGGAGACAAACCTTAGCGAGCGCTACAGCTTCCTTAACGGAATCATGTTCATAGATTCCATAATGCTGAGAACGCCGATGATTCTTCACCCGAAGTCAAACAAGAGAGAGGGAATGTTCGTTGAAACAGAGAAGAATCCGGCATACACCTTCAGCGGCAGCCCTGAGGAGTATTTCTGCTATCCGGCCAAGGTTGGAACACTTATGATATTCATATGCTT
Source organism: Clostridiales bacterium (assembly GCA_022775805.1). Lineage (GTDB taxonomy): Bacteria > Bacillota > Clostridia > Peptostreptococcales > Anaerovoracaceae > Lentihominibacter. The sequence continues at coordinate 9,076 of JALFKB010000075.1, read as the reverse complement.
CCACAGAGATTTCATGGCCAACGGCATTTCCTGCGCCAACCTCTTCGAGCTTGCAGGGGCTGATGAGGCGCTGGGTAAGCCTGACGGAATAGTGATCTTCGGAAATCCTGACGGGGAAAACAGCTGTACATTCTATCATGACAGGGATGAGGACCTCTGGGTAGGCAGTGTTTCCAGCAGCAGGAAGGTTGAGTACTTCGGATACATGAAGAAGATGGTTCTCACCATCCACAACGCAATAATGATTCAGAGGGGCTGGCTGCCTATTCACGGAGCATTTATTGACATAACCCTCAATGGGGGACAGAAGAAGGGAATCTGCCTCATGGGAGATTCCGGGGCAGGCAAATCCGAAACAATAGAAGCTCTCAAAAAGATTGGAGAGGGCAGAATCAAGAAGATGGAAATCGTATTTGATGATATGGGCACCTTCCATATGGAGGATGGAATTCCATATGCCCAGGGAACTGAAACGGGAGCCTTCGTAAGGCTGGATGACCTTGATCCGGGAGCACCTTACAGGGACATGAACAGATCTATTTTCTTCAATCCGGATCAGGCAAACTCAAGAGTAATCACTCCTGCTGCCCGATACGATGAAATCATCAAGAATCACAGAATAGATCTCTTCGCTTATGCCAACAACTACGATGACGGTTTAGGTATGAGACAGTTCGATAACATGGAGGATGCAGCGGCAACCTTTATTTCAGGACGAAGAATGGCCAAGGGAACAACCCAGGAAACAGGCCTTTCGGAAACCTTCTTTGCCAACCCCTTCGGGCCGATGCAGATGCAGGAAAAATGCATGCCTGTAATCAGGGAGATGTTTGACTGTCTTAACGACACGGGTACATACATAGGAGAGGTTTACACCCACCTGGGGCTTAACCCGGAGGGAGAGGACATAATGAAGGCGGCTGAAGCACTGATAGAGTTCATTGAAAGAGAATAGAATCGAAGAAGCTGTATCAAATGAGATTTGAGGAGGAGAATATGGCAGAATTCAGAGAAATGAGAAGAAACAAGCAGGAAATGTCCAGAGAGAGAACAATTGAAGTTCTTGACAGAGCCACCTCGGGGGTGCTGGCAGTTCTGGGAGACGGGGACTACCCGTATGCAGTGCCTTTGAGCTTCGTGTATTGGGAGGATAAGATATACTTTCACTGCGCAAAGGCGGGACACAAGCTGGACGCCATGAGAAAATGCGACAAGGTCAGCTTCTGCGTCATAGACCAGGACCAGGTGGTGGGGGAGGAATTCACTACTTATTTCCGAAGCGCCATTGCCTTCGGCAGAGTGAGAGAGCTTGAACACTTCGGCGAGGAATTCATGGAGGCTCACAGGAGGCTGTCCCTGAAGTACTGGCCTGAAGCAACCCAGGAAAGAATCGATGATGATCTGAAGAAGGAAGGAATGCCTATGCTGGTATTCGCAATTGATATCGAGCACATGACAGGGAAGGAAGCGAAGGAACTTGTCAAGAAATAAAGCATACGCAAAAGCAATAGTTGCCGTGAACAGAATTCTGACCACGGCAATTTACATATTCTATCCGGCCATGATCGTGTATCTGGCAGTGTCCACACCGGTGTACAGGTGGATTGAAATTCTGCCCTATGTTGCGGTGCCGGGAATATCATTTATTATGGTGAGTATTTTCAGGAGCCGCTTCAACGCACCCAGGCCCTACGAAATGCCCGGAGCACCGGTGCCGATAATAAAAAAAGACAGCCCGGGAAAATCATTTCCGAGCCGTCACATATTTTCGATTTTTATTATCGCCGTTACTGCCTTTGTGCTTTGGCCTCCTGTGGGGATGGCAATCGCCCTGGCAGGGGTGCTCCTTGCTGTTTGCCGCGTATTGGGAGGAGTTCATTTCCCCCGGGATGTTGTGGCAGGTGCAATAACAGGCATTGTGCTGGGAGCTGCCGGATACTGGGTTATCGTGCCTATGCTCATGGGAAGACCATTCTAGCGGGACGCAACGCCTCGGTTGAGCAGCACATCCCGTGAATTAACAGGCCGTCTTAGCGCTCCACCCTGTTGACGATTCTGTCATCCAGCCATGCGGTCAGATTGTCCGCCAGGGTATCGATGACCAGCTGACGCATCTCCTTAGGAGCCCAGGCCATGTGAGGTGTCAGGATGCAGTTGTCCAGGCCTATGAGAGGGCAGTCCTCTTCAGGAGGTTCAGTGGTGAGAACATCAGTTGCGGCACCTGCAATAAAGCCTGCCTTGAGGGCATCGGCCAGAGCCCTTTCGTCAACAAGTCCGCCTCTGGCTGTGTTGATGAGAACAGCCCCCGGCTTCATGTTAACAAGAAACTGGGTGTTTACCATCTTCTCGTTTTCCGGGGTGAGAGGACAGTGCAGTGACACGTAATCGGATTTTATGGCAGCTTCGGGATCCCGGCTGTAGATGTTTACAGTCATGCCGAAGGCCTTTGCAAGTTCGGCGACTTTTTTACCTATTTCACCGTAGCCTATGATGCCGATGCTTTTGCCTGCCAGAAGAGTTACAGGTTTCTTCCAGTAGCAGAAGTATTTGCTGCTTGTCCATTCCCCTTCCTGGACGGAACGGTTGTGAAGTCCCACGTTGTTGGTGATTTCCAGGATAAGAGCCATGGTGTGCTGAGCCACAGCGTCGGTGGCGTAGGAAGGCACGTTGGTAACTGCTATTCCCAGATCCGCCGCAGCCTTTACATCAACGTTGTTGTAGCCTGTGGCGGTGAGACCTATGTATTTGAGATTAGGCGCATTTGCCATTATTTCCCTGGTTATCTGGCATTTGCTTGTCATCAGCACGTCGCAGAGCCCGATTCTGGAGGCTACCCTTTCAGGTGGAGTTTTGTCAAAGACAGTGAATTTGTCTGACATAAGCTCCAGTCGCTTCCAGCTCAGATCTCCCGGGTTGATGGTATATCCGTCAAGTAATACAATTTCCATAAATATTCCTCCATTACCGCTTTTTATGATACAATATGATATCATGAAAACAATTGTAGCAGCAACAAAGAACAAACACAAGATTGTGGAAATAGAAGCAATCCTTAAGGACTTCGGCATGCACATCATCACAAGAGATGAGGCAGGGGTGCCGGGGGATTTTGAAGTTGAAGAAAACGGAACAACCTTTGAGGAAAACTCTTACCTCAAGGCGAGTCAAATAATGAAACTCTGCGGGGAGATAACGATAGCAGACGACTCGGGACTGGTTGTTGACTGCCTTCAGGGAGCGCCGGGGGTGTACTCGGCCCGCTTCGCCGCCTTTCCGGGAATATGGCCGGAGGAGGGGGATCCGGGAGATGACAGTGACGACGGGGAGAACAACCGTAAGCTTCAGCGGCTGATAGAGGATATTCCCTATGAAGAAAGAACTGCAAGGTTTGTTTCTGTGATTACGATGGTATTTCCCGACGGCAGCTCAATAGTTGCCGAAGGAGAGGTGGAGGGACACCTTCTGACGGAGGAGAGGGGAAGCTGCGGTTTCGGCTACGACCCCATGTTCGTTCCCGAGGGCTATGACAGAACCTTCGGAGAGCTGAGCGGAGAGATTAAAAATAGAATCAGCCACAGGGCAAAGGCTCTGGCGGCATTGAGGAAGAAACTTGACGAAATTGGTTAACCGGTTAAAGAGAATGTTCATAGTGGGGTTCAGGCAGATTCAGGACCCGTATTACCATGGCTTCGCGGCACAGATTTCTTTTTATCTGATGCTGTCTGTAGTGCCTATATTTCTGCTGCTGGTGCAGATACTGGGTCTGTTTGACATAAGCACCGAAACGGCTCTGGGAATCATTGAACAGTATACGGGCAACCGCATGTCAGGTCTCATAAACAGTCTCTTTGAGTTCAACTACATAGGCTTCGGTAATGTGGTGTTTCTGGTTATCGCCCTGTGGGCGGGCTCCAGAGCATCCTTCGCCATTGCCAGAATAACAAACTATACCCTTACAGAGGGAGAGAGCACAGGAAAAAACTATTTCATAGAGAGGGCCAGGGCGATAATAACAATGTTTCTAACCATGATTTCCCTGGTCGTAGCCCTGATCATTCTCTGCTACGGCAAGGTTATTCTGCTTGGCGCGCTTGAATTGTTCAAGGTGGAGGATACATCGGCACTTGACAGCTTCTGGATGTGGCTCAGGTGGCCTTTGGGCTTTGTGCTGTATTTCTTTATAATAGGATACAACTTCTACATTCTGCCTACTGTGAGAAGACCTTTCAGAACGGTAATACCCGGAGCGCTGTTTGCATCTGTTGGAATGATGCTGGTAAGCTGGGTTTATTCCTTCTATACCGGCACTTTGGCAAACTACGATATCATGTACGGCGCTCTGTCATCGGTGGTGGCCATCATGATCTGGTTCCTGCTGCTGTCCTGGGTAATAATTCTGGGAGTAATGTGCAACAAGGTATTTGCGGATACCAGTCAGCCCTTCAGCAAGAAGAATCCACCGGGGCACTTGAAGAAGAGCGAGGAAGAAAGAATGCGGCACGAGGAGATGCTGAAACATCAGAGCAAATTCGACATGGATCCGAAGGATGTTAACTTCAGAACCATCAGGAAAATCCTGGCGGCAGGGGGAAAGGCGGAGAACCTCGAGGTCAAAAAGCCAAGGAAACCCATAAACAAACAGTAAAGGGACAACAGAGCAGCAATTTGTGATATAATGTCATAGTTTAATATAAATATGAAAGGAAACGGATCGGAATGAAGGAAATAAGAATCGGACTTCTGGGACTGGGCAATATCGGCACAGGAACATACAAGGCTCTGGAAATGAACAGAGAAAAGATTGAGAAGCTGGTGGGGGGCAAGGTAAGCATCACCAGGATTCTCGAGAAGGACATTGATCGAGAAAGAGACATTACTGTATCAAGGGAGCAGTTTGTTGACAGTATCGAAGCAATAACAGAGGATCCGGATATTGATATAGTAATTGAGCTTCTGGGAGGAGTTGAGCCGGCGTCAACGTTTATCGAGAAGGCGCTTCTGGCAGGCAAGCATGTTGTTACTGCCAACAAGGCGGCTGTGGCGGCAAGCTGGGAGAGACTCCACGCGGCAGCGGCTAAAACAGGTGTGCAGTTCAGATTCGAGGCCAGCGTAGGCGGCGGAATTCCGGTGCTCACACCTCTTTCCGGATGCGCGGCAGTAAATCAGTACACAGAGGTTCTGGGTATTGTGAACGGCACAACTAACTATATACTTTACAAGATGACGGAAGAAAACATGAGCTATGAGGATGCTCTCAAGGATGCCCAGATCAAGGGCTTCGCCGAAGCGGACCCAACGGCTGATGTGGAGGGTATCGATGCTGCAAACAAGCTCTCTATTCTCATGGCACTCATGTTCGATAAATACGTTCCTCCGACAGAGATTCCTCGTACGGGAATAACGGGGGTTACGAAGGAAAAGATTGAAGAGGCCAGGGCCAAGGATTGTGTTATCAAGCTCATCGCCCACGCAACCCTCAGGGAAGACGGGGAGCTTGAATACGAGGTGCGCCCTACATTCATTAAGAACTACCACCCGCTGGCAGGAGTTCTTGAGGAATTCAATGCTGTCTACGTTAAGGGCAATCTTGTGGGCAAGCTCATGTTCTACGGTCCGGGAGCAGGCCCGCTTCCGACAGGCAGCGCAGTACTTGGTGATGTAACAGAAATTGCAAAGGCAATATAGCAGAAGAGGAGAATACTATGGCAACATTATTTGAACAGTGGCAGGACCTTATCGAAAACCAGACACAGGAAACCTTCAATGAGTTCTGGGAGGAATACAGCGGCGCAGAGACAAAAATCTACAGCGACATTCTGGATCATCCCGATGAGAAGATGACTGGAAAGCTGGGAGAACTGGCAGCAAAGTACGAAGTTCGCCCTGTAATCTTCATGGGCTTCCTTGACGGAATAAACGAAAGCATTGAAACAAAGCAGGAACTGGAAGGTTTTGACGAGGAATCGGAAATCGAATTAAAGATTGTCCCTGAAACCCTGTTCTACAACATGCTTAAGGCAGATGCTGATTATCTCTACGGACTTGAACAGTGGATGGACATTCTGGGAGAGGATAAGATCAGAGAAATAGTTAAAGAGTACAAGGCATCAAAGACAGTAAGAAGAGCAGCACCGAAAATCGGAAGAAACGACCCGTGCCCTTGCGGTTCAGGCAAGAAGTACAAGCACTGCTGCGGCAGGAACTAGCTTATGAGTCTTCACATTGTACTTGTTGAACCTGAAATCCCGCCAAATACGGGAAACATTGCCAGAAGCTGTGCCGCAACAGGAACGGTGCTGCATCTGGTGAAGCCCCTGGGGTTTTCCATTGACGACAAATCCCTCAAGAGGGCGGGGCTTGATTACTGGCCCTATGTGACCCTGGAGGTTCACGAGAGTCTTCAGGAGTTCATGGACAGGTATGAAGGCCGAAGAATGTTTCTTGCCACCACCAAGGGAAGCCGGGAATACAGCAGCGTTGCCTTTGCGGATGGAGATATGATTCTCTTTGGCAGGGAGACGGCCGGGCTGCCCCGGGACTTTATCAGGAGGCAGGAGGAAAGCAATCCGGGATGCTCTATCAGAATTCCAATGAGCGAGGATACAAGGCTGAGATCCCTTAACCTTTCGAATTCAGTTGCCATCGTGCTGTTTGAAGCGCTGAGGCAGATGGGTTTTCCAAATCTCAAATAGGAGCAGATAATGAGACAGGAACGACTTGAAAAAATTGAAGAATATGTATCAAGCAACGGTTTCGTGACCATGGAGCAGATTCGTGATGAATTCCAGATTGCCATGCCCACTGTGCGCAAGGACATCAGCGAGCTTGCGAGCCAGGGACTTATTGAGAAGGTGTACGGAGGAGCCAAGGCAATAACCAAAACCGGCGGCCATCTTCACAAGTTCAAAAACCGTGAAAGCCTTCATGTGGCCGAGAAGAACACCATCGCAGCCAAGGCTGCAGGCCTGATTGATGACGGGGATGTTATTTACATTGATTCGGGCACCACTGTTGCCAGCATTTTCAATTATATTGGCGACAAGCATGTTACGGTAATCACATCAAACCTGGCGGCAATCAACTCAATTGCCGGAACGGAGAATGTGGATCTCTACATTATCGGCGGCAAATTCAACAAGGATACAATGTCCGTTGACAACGCCAGCGCCTGCGAGCTGATTGGCGGATACAACATCGACAAGGCCTTCATGGCGGCAACGGGATACAGCATTGAGGGCGGAATCGCCCAGGATTCACCGACGGAATGTGAAATTAAGAGATTTGCCCTGGAGCGTGCCACCGAAAGCTACCTGCTTATTGACAGCAGCAAGATCGGCAGGAAGGCACTCATCAGATACGCGGAGCCTGACTCCATCAGGACAATTGTCACCGACGGCGCCTACGATAAAGAATACAAAAAGTATTTCAAAGAAAATGGAATAAATATTATATAAAGTTTATACAAAACCATTGACATTGTATGAATTTCATATATAATATAATCAGATTCCAATTTTATTTAATAATATAAACTTACACACCAAACAGCCCGATTATCTAGCGATAATCGGGTTTGTTTATTCTGTTACAGTTGTATTTGTCAGGGAATAAATATATAATTATATTGGTGGGATACCGTCAAAACAGTTAAGATGTGTCATTAAATAGATTAAAGGAGAAACTTATGGAAAGACGAATAGGTACAGTATCAAGAGGTCTGAGAGCCCCTATTATCAAGGAGGGAGACGACCTCAGAAAGATCGTTGTGGACACTGTTATGGCATGCCATGAGGGTGGAGATTTCACAATCAGAGACAGGGACGTTCTGGCTGTCACAGAATCAATTCTTGCCAGAGCTCAGAAGAATTTCGTAACAATCGACCAGATGGCTCAGGACATCAGAAGCAAGGTTGGCGATGAGACAATCGGAGTAGTATTTCCTATCACATCCAGAAACAGATTCGCCATCTGTCTGCAGGCTATTGCCCAGGCAGCCAAGAAAGTTGTTGTAATGCTCAGCTATCCAAGCGATGAGGTTGGAAACCACCTTGTGGACGTTGAGAAGGTTGAAGAGGCGGGTCTGAATCCATTCGCAGATCTGCTCACCCTGGAAGAGTTCGAAAAGCACTTCGGTCCTGCAACTCATCCTTTCACCAACATGAACTATCCAGAATACTACACTCAGCTCATAAACGACGAGGGAGCTGAAGCGGAAATCATATTCTGCAACAACCCAAGAAGGATTCTGGAATACACAGACAATGTAATCTGTGCAGACATTCATACACGTTTCAGAACAAAGAAAGCAGTTAAGGCAGCAGGAGGAAAGAGAGTTATCGGTCTTGACGATATCATGACAGAGCCAATTGACGGTTCAGGATACAATCCTCAGTACGGAATTCTGGGATGCAACAGATCAACAGACAGAATGGTTAAGCTGTTCCCGATAAACTGTCAGGAATTTGTTGAAGGCGTTCAGGCAGATCTTAAGGAAAAGACAGGAAAGACTGTTGAAGTAATGATTTACGGTGATGGTGCATTCAAGGATCCGGTAGGAAAGATCTGGGAGCTTGCAGACCCTGTAGTATCACCGGGATACACTGCAGGTCTTGAGGGACAGCCTCACGAACTGAAGCTGAAGTATCTGGCAGACAACGAATTCGCTGACCTTAAGGGAGCTGAACTCCAGGCTGCAATCGAGAAGAAAATCAGAGAAAAGGAAGCCGGAATCGAGGGCCAGATGGGAACAACTCCTCGTCAGCTCACAGACCTTCTGGGTTCATTCTGCGACCTGACATCAGGCTCCGGTGACAAGGGAACACCTTTCATCTACATTCAGGGCTACTTCGACGTTTACACAGACAACTAGAACCTGCAAAGGCAGGAATGCAATGAAATAAAAGGGCTGCTGCACTATCAGTGCAGCAGCCCTTTCTTGATTGCTTAGTATTTCTAATTGTCCGTTATCATCTGGAAAAATTCCACAAAAGTAATATCATATCCGAATGCATTCTGCATAACATATGCAGCAAGACCGGCTGTTGAAAGTATCAGCAGAAATATGAATAATATTGTA
>JALFKB010000126.1 GCA_022775805.1 Clostridiales bacterium | reverse complement strand
ATATCCTTGACACTGACGCTGAACTGAGGTTCATAGGGCAGAATTACTCTCTTTGTATCAGGCAGCCCGGTATTCAGTGAATTCAGTTTATCCTCACAGAAGCTTACCAGGGCGTCTTCGTCAAAATTGCCGGCTATGGCAATAACAATTCCGTCCCGGGCATATCTCTTTCTGTAATAATCAACCATTGCATCTCTGCTGATTCCCATAAGGCTTTCGGGAGTCCCGAGAATTGTTCGCTTCAATGGATTGTGGTTGTTTACTATGCTGGAAATTGTATCCTGCACATCGTCATCGGGAGTATCCTTAACCATCTTTATCTCCTCCAGCACAACCTGACGTTCCTTTTCAAGCTCCTCCTCATCAAATCTGGAGTTCAGCAGCATATCAAATAGAATCTCAGCTCCCGTGAACAGATTTGATGAAATTGTTCTGAAATAATAGCAGGTCGCTTCCTTACCTGTAAATGCATTGAAGGTTGCCCCAATCCTGTCCATATCCTCGGCAATGCGGCGAGCGGTTCTCTTATCTGTTCCCTTGAACATCATATGTTCGATAAAATGTGATACACCGTTGTTGTCATCATCCTCAAAGACACAGCCTGAGCTCACCCATATTCCAAAGGCAACGGAGCGCACGTGATCAATGGGCTCCGCCACAATCGTTGTTCCGCATTTCAGTTTAATTTCTTTTGCCATGAATTCATCCTCTCACACAACAAGTTCAATAAATATATAGTCATACCAGTTAAAAAATGAACAGCAAAGCCGTTCATTTTTTGTTATTTCTTCTTCGCCATTTCAATGAGCAATCCTGTTTTCTCCATGATGTGCTCATATGCATTTTTTGAATGTGGTATCATGCAGCCTGAACAATCCTTGATACCATCTTCTGTATAAACAAAGTTTCCTCCGCACTCAGGCCCCAGGGCATACAGCGGGCAGTAACAGAAGAGACAGTTGAAGCTGTCCGGGTCACTTACCTTGTGACAGGGAAAGAACTCGCAATCTCTGTTGCAGTGAAACTTGTAGTTCTCCGTATCAGGCATTTTGTAGTCATCACTCATTCTTTGTTTCCTCGTTTGTATCTTCCTCCGGCTCACCGGTTACTTCGGTTTCTATTGATTCCTCTTTTTCTTCAGCTACATCGGTTTCCTCAGTGTCTTCGGATATTTTCGTTTCTTCTGTTTCCGCAGCTTCCTCAGCCTCCATAGCTTCCACTGGTTCCTCTTCCTGTTCCATCTGCTCCTCCTGGGCAATGAGACCGGCATAAACCTCCTTAGCCTCCTCAACGGTTACAGGAACCGGAACAGTTTCCTTGATAAGATGACCTGCAAGTATTTCATAAAAGCCTGCATAGGTTGAATACATGTAAACTGTTACAGGTGCCACAAGAAGTGTTCCCACTATGGAAAACAGGGATACAATCACTTCGTTATTAGATACAGTGTTGCCTATTGACTCAACAATTGACGATGGAATCATGGCCAGAAGCATCCATCCGATAAATGACAGTGAAAGAAGGAAATACTTCGATTTGTTTCCCTTCATCATTGCCTTTGACTCATCCATGCACTGTCTTATTCCCTTTGAAGGATCGTCTGCCAGAATAAAGAATGCCTGACTGTATCTTATGGATGCTATGATTCCCGGCACAATAAACAGAAGAGTCCACAGGCAAATGAAAAGATTCATGAAAAAGAACAGTCCCAGGGCCTTGAGAAAGTGTTCAAATCCAAGAAATACATCTGCCACATGCACCTTGTGCATTCTGAAAACCGCCAGGAAGAACATGGACAAGCCGAGTTCGAAAGCACCTGCCACAAGCAGTACGTATACAGTCCCCAGGAAACAGTAATCCGGCATGTTGTTGTACATGCTCGCATAGGTTTCTGCATCAAAACCGTAGGTATAACCACTGTTTGTGAATATGCTGAAAATGTTGGTTCCGAAAAGTCCGTTGAAAATAACAGGAGGCACATTCAGCACAAGCACGTACGTGCATACTGCCATTATGGCAACCTTCCAGTTGTTTCTCAGGGCATTTCTGCCCAGAGCCCTCAGATTTTTGTTCGGTTCCGTAATAATTATGTTCTGCTCAATCATATTCTGCTGCATATCATCTCTCCTGTATTAATCTCTAGTCAATATCTTTTTCTGTTATAGATTCCGCCAACCTATAACTTTGAAATTTTATCATATTTCACATTCATATGCAAATGCCTTGACAAGGCAAAAACCATAAAAAAACAAGAGCTGCTGCACCATAAACTGGCGCAGCAGCTCCCTAAAATATCATAAATTTTATTATGTTTTTAGTACATCTTGCGGAAGATGCCGGCAATTTCTTCCTCAGAAAGCTCAATGTAGTTGTTTCCGAGAAGTCTCTGCTGATTTTCAACTGTTAATCTGGCGAATTCATCAGCCTGATCCAATGTCATGCCATACTCTCTGAGTGGCTTCTTTCTGAGAATCTGTCCCAGGAATTCATCCAGCTTGTCATATACATCAGCTGTGTCACATCCCAGAATGTCAGCGAAAATCTTGTTGATTTCAGCAATCTTGCCATCAGGCTGCTTGCTGTTGTAAACCTTGAACACTTCTGTAAAGCCCTGGAAGTTTGATTCGCCGTGAGCAATGTGGAATGCTGCACCATGAGCATAAGCCAGTGCGTGAACTGCAGCGCAGCCTGCGTTACCAAAAGCGATTCCGGCATAGTTTGAAGCGATAAGGAAATCCTTCAGCAGATCATTTCTGTTTTCCTTTGTGTTGCCGCCTCTTTCAACAATCTTCTTGTATCCGTTCATAATCATTTCGATTGCCTTCAGTGAGTACATCTCAGTGAACGGTGAAGCCTTTGGTGACAGGAATGCTTCTGATGCATGTACCAGAGCGTCTATTGATGAAGTAGCGAATACATAATCAGGAAGTCCCTGGAGTGATTCAGGAATCAGGATTGCTATATCTGCATATGTTTCTTCATCAGCAATACCCTTCTTCAGGTTCAGTGAAGGAAGTGCTGCAACTGCAACGTTTGTAACTTCTGAACCTGTTCCGCAGGTAGTAGGAACAACCAGCAGCTCCTTAACTCTCTTAGGAGCAACCTTGCCGGTGTAAAGGTCTACAACCTTGTCAGGGATGTCGCATGCCAGAACCTTACAGCAGTCAACAATTGTACCACCGCCGAAAGCAATGATTCTGTTGTATTCATACTTGTCCATCTCTGCCTTCATGGCATCCATCATTTCGTCAGAAGGTTCCCCCTGTCCGAACTTTTCCTGGAAGATAACAGGCATGTCGATTCCGAGACCCTCTACATATGGCTTGTACATCCATTCGTTTGTCACCAGAATGTCGCCCTTGCCCAGCTTGAATTCGTCATTAAAATCTTTGAATGTATCAAAATAGTGAATTACCGGTTTAACCTTTAAAGCCTGCATAATATTACCTCCTTATAAATTCAATTAAAACTTCTGATGGAACATCTTCTCAAAGTCTTCCTTGAGCTCAGCTCTGAAATCCGGGTGAGCGATGTTAATCAGTTCTCTTGCCTTGTCAGCGTTGGTCTTGCCCCACAGATCGGCAATACCGTACTCAGTGATTACATACTCTGTATCGTTTCTTGAGTCAGTAATAACCTGTCCGTCAGCCAGACGTGCAGTAATCTTGGAAATCTTTGTTCCGTCTCTCTTAACTGTCATTGAAGGCATAGCTATGATGGCAACACCCTGTCCGTCAGTTGACATTGCTGCACCGCGGATGAAGTCAACCTGTCCGCCTACTCCTGAGAACTGCTTGTCTCCGCCAAGTGCATCGGCAGCAACCTGTCCATACAGGTCGCATCCGAGAGCAGCGTTGATTGCAACCATCTTGGAGCAGTTCATGATAATTGCCGGATGGTTTACGTAATCTACCGGCATCAGTTTTACAGCAGGGTTGTGGTCACAGAATTCGTACAGTTCCTTTGAACCCATAATGAAGTTGGCAACCATAACGTCCTTATCGAATGACTTCATTGTGTTGTCGATAACGCCTTCATTGTAGAGCTTCATAGCTCCGTCACCGAGCATTTCTGAGTGGAGACCCAGGTGCTTTTTGGTCTTAAGCTGTTCACAAACAGCGTCAGGAATTGATCCGATTCCCAGCTGCAGTGTAGCTCCATCCTGAATAAGACTTGCACAGTACTTACCGATTTCTTCTTCAACATCCCCGATTTTTCCTGCAGGAAGTGCCGGAAGTTCTTCATCACATTCTACGATAGCATCAGCATACTCCATAAGCGGGAATACTGCATCACCGTAAGTGAAAGGCATGTTCTCGTTAACCTGTGCAATTACAGTCTTTGCTGACTTGATAGCCTGAATTGTGTAGTCTCCTGATACACCTGTTGATACATATCCGTGCTTATCAGGCTTTGATACCATGATAAGAGCAACGTCAACTACTACTCTTCCGTTTCTCATGAGTTCAGGAAGCTCATGGAAGAAGAATGATGTGTAATCTCCCCATTCATTGCATGCCTTTCTTGTCTGTCCTGAAAGGAACCACATGTTAGGGTGGAAGTTATCCTTGTATTCCGGCTTGCAGTAATCTCCAGGGCCCAGTGAATACATGTGTGAAATTTCAACATGCTTGTAGTTTTCAGCGTTTCTAACCATTGCTCTTACGAGCTCTTCAGGTTCACCAACGTCATGCTGAAGCACAACCTTGTCACCTGACTTGATAAGCTTAACAGCCTCATCGGCAGTCATTAATTTGGAATTATAAAGCTCTTTCCAATTCTTCATACAATTATTTCCTCCGTGTTACGTTAAAGCTTTGACGAAAGCTTTGACTCGATATCATTTATCTGATCCTCAGACCACATCTTGATTACATCATCTTTCACAGTATACTGATCGTATCCGGCACAGCATGCTGTGCAGCCTCCGATTACGAGAAGCACATCATATTCGACACCCTCTTCAGCATGTTCAAAAACAATTTCCGGAATATCTGAAGCTATCCGGCGATATGCGTCTCCTCTCTGGTAATGTGGATTGCATCCTCCACAGAATTTAACTCCGCATTTCATGTTAATTTATTAACTTTCCTTTCAAAATCTGAGGCCGCCCTGTTCTGCCAAAGCGGCCTCAAAAGATACTGTTTTAGATGTTGCAGTCTCAATTACTATTTGATGCCTGCGATTGCCTTAGCCAGAGCCTTCTTACCTTCGATGTTGCCCTGTCTCTGGATCATGATTCTCTGAGCCTGAGGTGAACCTGCACCGTGCATTGACTCAGTTCTGTATCCAACTGCAGCAGCACCCAGACAAATGTTTTCAATCAGTCTGAGAACTCTCATTCTCTGTTCAGTTGTGCATGATGGAGCAGCAGCGAAGAACTTGTTGCAAACTTCACCGATTGTCTCGCCGTTTCTTCCTACAGCGAGGTCTGAATCGAAGTCAGCCTGTGCAGGCATTGTTACCATCAGTCCGCCTGCGATGTCTTCAGCCAGTCTTACGATTTCGTAAGGGAATCTTGTGATGTTCTGCTTACATACGTTTGCCAGCAGCAGGTCGATCTGATAGTTTCCTGCTTCTGTAGGATATCCTTCAGTTGAGCAAGCGATACCGCAGCAGTACAGAGTTTCATTCAGGTGAGTCATTTCGATGAGCTTGTCCTTAATGTGTGATGCCTTCTGAGCGCCGTTGTATTCAGCAGCCAGAGCAGCAGCTCCGATGAGAACGTCGCCTACACCAACCTTGCAGCCGCCGTATGACTGTCTGTGGTATCCTGCGAATCTTTCTACAATCATTCCTGCGAATTCATATTCGCCAGCCAGGAAGATATATTCGTTTGGAATAAATACGTCGTCGAATACTACGAGAGCTTCCTGTCCGCCGTACTGAGCGTTACCAAGGTCGATGTCAGCATTTGGCTCAAGCTTTCTTGTATCACATGACTGTCTTCCGTAAATCATGTACATACCTTCAGCATCTGTAGGGCAAGCAAATGCAACTGCGAAGTCCTTGTCTTCTTCTCTCATTGCCTGAGTAGGCATTACGATGTGCCAGTGTGAGTTGATTGAACCGGTCTGGTGGCACTTAGCTCCTCTTACAACGATACCGTCTTCTCTTCTTTCCTTGATGTGAACGAACAGATCCTTGTCCTTCTGCATGTGCGGAGCAAGTCCTCTGTCTCCCTTAGGGTCAGTCATTGCACCGTCAACTACCAGGTCTTCAGTCTGAACCATCTTCAGGAAGTTCTTGAAGTTTTCGTGATAGTTTGTGCCATACTTCTTATCAATTTCATATGTTGATGAGAACATTGAGTTGAAAGCGTCCATACCTACGCATCTCTGGAAGCATGAAGCTGTCTTCTGTCCGCACAGTCTCTGCATCTTTACCTTGTTCTTCAGGTCTTCTGTGCTCTGGTGCAGATGAGAAAATCTGTTGATTGTTTCACCTGTGAGGCTTGACTTAGCAGTCATGAGGTCCTTATATTCAGGATCCTGAGCCAGGTCATAAGTTACCTTTACACAGTTGATTGATGGTCTGATAATTGGATGATCTACCCAGTTCTCAACCTTTTCACCAAACATGTAAACTCTTGTGTTCAGTTTTCTTAAGCTTTCGATGTACTGTTCGCCTGTCATTAACATAATAAAATCACTCCTTTTTATTAATTTGCTTCCGCGCACATAATTGTGTACGGAACAATAGTGGATAATAATGATGTATTAAACGGCCTTTGCCGGTTTAATCTTTAATTTCTCCGTTCAGAATCTTTCTTGCCATGTCCAGAAGATCCTGGCTTACAGATGTGTCAAGCTGCACATCCTTGACTTCGGGACAGCCTCCCATAACGAAGTCGCGGATAATGTTTTCAAGGGTCTCCTGAGCCGATGGGCACTGGGCACATGCTCCTGTCATCCTGATATAGGCTATTCCCTCCTCATATCTTGACAGTTCCGCACCTCCGAAGTGCTCAATCAGAACCGGATCAACCTGTTCTTTTAAAATTTTTCTTATTTTCTCTTCCAAGTCTTTCTCCTCAAAACATCAAATATATCCGAATACATTATATTATTCGGCTATATTTTTTTCAAGCATATATCCATAGGGAAATCTTATTTAGATGCATAAAAGCATCAAATCTCAAGTGCTCTCCCCACTGCTTTGTGCCATCCCTCAAGGAGAGTCCGTCTCTTCTCTTCTTCCATTGAAGGCTCAAAGATTCTGTCTATCTGCCAGTTGTCCCTGATATCATCCATGGACTTCCAGTAACCGGTGGCCATACCTGCCAGATAAGCGGCACCAAGGGATGTTGTTTCAATACACTCCGGTCTGTAAACTTTCTGTCCAAGTATGTCCGCCAGGAATTCCAGCAGGAAGCTGTTCTCCGCAGCACCACCGTCTACCTTGAGTCTTCTTATTGGTGATCCCAGATCCTCCGCCATTGCCTCAAGGAGATCCCAGGTCTGATATGCCATGGCCTCCAGTGCTGCTCGAACTATGTGATTTCTGTTTACTCCTCTGCTTAGTCCCGTTATGGTGCCTCTGGCATATGGATCCCAGTATGGTGCGCCAAGCCCCGTGAATGCCGGAACAACATAAGCCCCGGCAGTGTCCGGAACGCTGCGGGCAATCTCCTCAGTTTCACCGGAGGTTCCGATAATGCCAAGTTCGTCTCTAAGCCACTGTATTACTGCACCGGACACAAATACGGAACCCTCAAGGGCATAGCATACCTTATCCTCTATTCCCCAGGCAATTGTTGTCAGCAGTCCCTTTTCTGATTTCACGGGCCTGCTTCCTGTATTCACAAGAACAAATCCACCGGTACCGAAGGTGTTCTTGGCTTCGCCGTTGTCAAAACAGGTCTGTCCGAACAGTGCAGCCTGCTGATCTCCTGCTGCTCCGCTTATGGGAATTTCTCCTCCGAAGAGCTCAGGTGACGTATATCCGTATATACGACTGGAAGGCACAGGTTCAGGAAGAATGCTTTCCGGAACCCCAAGCATCTCCAGAAGTTCCTGATCCCATCTGAGTTCATGGATGTTAAACATCATTGTCCTTGAAGCGTTGGAATAGTCTGTTACATGAACCCGGCCAACCGTCAGATTCCAGATAAGCCAGGTTTCAATGGTCCCGAAGAGAAGACGCCCTTCACCGGCCAGATGCCGGGCTTGGGGAACGTTATCGAGAATCCATCTTATCTTGGTTCCGCTGAAGTAAGGATCTATAACCAGTCCGGTCTTTTCTCTCACTGCACTTTCAAGCCCCGTGTTTACAAGGTCACGGCAGAATTCTGCCGTCCGTCGACACTGCCATACTATTGCATTGTAAACCGGCTTCCCAGTCTGCCTGTCCCAGACAACCGTTGTTTCTCTCTGATTTGTAATGCCTATGGAATCGATGTTTTCTGCCTTTGCATTAATACCTTCCATGGCCTTCCTGCACACGGACAGCTGCCTGTTCCATATCTCCATGGGGTCATGTTCAACCCATCCGGATTTCGGGAAAATCTGAGTAAACTCCTCCTGAGCCATCCCCGCAGGTCTTCCCTCATGATTATATAAAATGCATCTGCAGCTTGTGGTTCCCTGATCCAGTGCCATTACATATTTTTCAGACATTTTTTATCCTTTCACACAAAAGCAGCCATTATCCTGTTGGATATGTCAATTCCTCTTTCGGTAAGACGCATAACCGACCCGTTAACCTCAAGGCAGCCCCTGAATTCATCAAGCAGCGAGGGTTCGTAAACCTTGAAAAAATCTACTCCGAAGATGCTTTCAAATTCATTTATATCAAATCCTTCTCTCTTTCTCAGGCCGGTAAAAACGTATATGCCCATTTCATCACGTTTCGTATAGTTTTCCACATCCTCCGGCTTCACCGGCGGCATGCCGGCCCTTATGTATTTAAGATATTCCTTCATCTTGGATGTGTTTCGGAATCTATAGCCGCCTATGAAGGAGCTTGCCCCAAGGCCAAGGCCCAGGTATTCCTCATATGACCAGTACTTGAGATTGTGCCTGCATTCCCTGCCGGGCTTGGAAGCGTTTGAAATCTCATATAAATTGTATCCTCTTCCCGACAGCATCATCAACGCCTCGTGATACATGCTACGATCCGTATCCTCATCAACAGGTTTGATGATGTCATCCTTGTATATCATGTCATAAAAAGGGGTGTTTTCTTCGATTTGAAGGCTGTACAGAGATATATGTTCCGGTTCAAGAAAGAGGCACTGCCTGAAGGAATCCTTCCACATTTTCATGGTCTGAGCAGGGATTCCGAACATCAGATCGACGTTGATATTGTCAAAGCCCGCTCTTCGGGCGGTTGTGATTGCCCGGGCAGCCTCATTCTTGTCATGAACCCGCCCCAGCATTTTCAGAATGTGGTTGTCAAAGGACTGAACGCCTATGCTTATTCTGTTGATTCCGCTTTCCAGATAGGTATTCAGTTTTCTCTCATCAAGAGTTGCAGGATTTGATTCAATGGTTATCTCGCAGTCGTCTGACACCATAAAGCAGTCCCTGATTGTGTCAAGAACCGCAGCCATATCCTCAGCCGGCATCAGCGAAGGGGTACCCCCTCCTATAAAAATGCTGTCCACAACCCTGTAGGGCCATTCCTCATATCTTGTTCGTATTTCCATGCAAAGAGCACGGGCATACTCCGTAAGAACACTTTCATCACAGCATTCAAAGGAGAGAAAGCCGCAGTATCTGCACTTTCTCCTGCAAAATGGAACATGTAAGTATAGTCCGATTCTGTTATTTGTTATCGTCATACTTAAGCACAGCAGTGAATGCCTCCTGCGGAACCTCTACAGTACCGAACTGACGCATTCTCTTCTTTCCTTCCTTCTGTTTTTCAAGCAGTTTCTTCTTTCGGGAAATGTCACCGCCGTAGCATTTGGCGATAACGTCTTTCCTGAATGCTTTGACAGTCTCTCTGGCAATGATTTTCTGACCGATTGAAGCCTGAATAGGAACCTCAAACTGGTGCATCGGTATGATTTCCTTAAGCTTGGAACATACGAACCGGCCCCTGGAGTATGCCTTTGACTCATGAACTATCATGCTGAAGGCATCCACCATCTCCTTGTTAAGCAGAATATCAAGCTTAACAACCTTGCTTGGCTCATATCTGGAGAACTCGTAGTCAAGAGAGCCGTATCCCCTTGTCTTGGACTTAAGGGCATCAAAGAAATCATAAATTACCTCATTGAGAGGCATATCATAATGAAGATTAACTCTTGTTTTCGTAATGTATTCCATATGAAGCATCCTGCCCCGTCTTTCCTGACAGATTTCCATAATGCTTCCCACATATTCCTTCGGAACCATGATATCGGCCTTTACCATAGGTTCCTCTATGTGGTCGATTTCCATGGGATCTGGAAGATTGGAAGGGTTCTGAACCATTTCCACGGTTCCGTCTGTTTTTACTACTTTGTATATTACGCTTGGAGATGTGGTTATTACTCCAAGATCAAATTCTCTTTCAAGCCTCTCCACGATGATTTCCATGTGAAGGAGTCCCAAAAAACCGCATCTGAAACCGAAGCCCAGAGCAGTTGAAGTTTCCGGCTCAAATCTGAAGGCTGCATCGTTTACCTGGAGCTTCTCCAGTGCATCCTTAACGTTTTCGTATTTTTCACCCTCTGCAGGATATATACCGCAGTAAACCATTGACTGGACTTTTTTGTATCCCGGAAGGGGCTCCTCCGTTGGATTGTCTGCCAGTGTTATGGTATCTCCGACTCTGGCGTCAGCAACCTGCTTGATGCTGGCGCATATGTATCCTACCTCTCCTGCCCTCAGCATTTCGCATTCCACCGGCCCCGGTGAATATGTTCCAACTTCGGTGACTTCGTACTTTTTACCGGTATTCATGAGGCGAATCACATCACCTTCACGAACTGTTCCGTCAAATATTCTGGTGTATATTACTACACCCTTGTAGTTATCGTAATAGGAATCGAATATCAGCGCCTTCAATTTGCCCTTTTCGTCTCCTTCCGGTGCAGGAATTCTCTCCACTATCTGTTCAAGAAGCTCCTCTACACCTGTTCCCTCTTTAGCAGACACAAGGGGAGCATCCTGAGCATCAACACCTATTACATCTTCTATTTCCGCTTTAATCTCATCCGGTCTGGCGCTTGGCAGATCGATCTTGTTCAGTACAGGCATTATTTCAAGATCCTCGTCCATGGCAAGATATACATTTGCCAGAGTCTGTGCTTCCACTCCCTGGGTTGCATCCACCACAAGAACAGCACCCTCACAGGCTGCCAGACTTCTTGAAACCTCATAGGTGAAATCCACATGTCCCGGAGTGTCTATAAGGTTAAGGATATACTCGTTTCCGTCTTTGCTGTTAAACACAAGTCTGGTTGTCTGCAGCTTGATGGTGATGCCTCTTTCCCTCTCCAGATCCATGTTGTCCAGAAACTGTTCACGCATGTCTCTCTTGCTTACGAGGCCCGTTTTCTCGATTATTCTGTCTGCAAGAGTTGATTTGCCGTGGTCTATATGTGCTATTATGCTGAAATTTCTTATGTATTTTCTGTAGTCGCTCATTATTCTATGTTGTTATTGTAGTACCTTCTAATGCATTGAAATGTTTCTTCACTGATGTCATGCTCAACCTTGCATGCATCTGTTCCTGCCGTTTCATGGCTCACGCCCATCTTTTCGAAGAGCTTTGTCAGGATCTCGTGGCGCTCGTATATCATCTCCGCGATTTCCCTTCCGCTCTCCGTTAGATATATGTATCCATCTCCATCTCTTGTAATATAATCGTTGGTTTCCAGTTGCTTCATTGCCACGCTGACACTTGGCTTGCTGAATCCCAGAAAATTAACAATGTCAATGGAACGCACCAGGCCTTTTTCCTTCTGTACCATCAGAATTGCTTCCAGATAGTTTTCTGCTGATTCCAGTAATTTCATTCAAACACCTATTTTACAGCTGTCTCAAGAGCCAGCTTCATCATATCCGTAAATTTTTTTTCTCTTTCATCTGCGGTTGCCTTTTCATTTGTTACGAAATT
>JALFKB010000114.1 GCA_022775805.1 Clostridiales bacterium | reverse complement strand
GGAATAGGCATTTCCCACACACTCTCCCAGTCTGTAGTATTTTCTTCCCGGGGATTCATAAATCATAGGATCCAGCTTCTTCGCATCAATATTGCCTTCATCATCCAGCACCGATTCATCAACGCTGATATTTACAACCTCACCAATCAGAATATGACTGGCTTCATCATAGGAGGCAACCTTACATTCGAGAGCCATGTTGAGCTCTGCAATAAGAGGCGCGTTCACATTCTCGCTTTTTATCGCAGTGAAGCCTGCCTTTGCAAACTTCTCCGGTTCATTGTTTCCGGATACAACTCCCACGTAGTCGCAGGCCGCCTCATGCGCCACATCGCCGATGCTTACAGTAAAGGCTCCAGTCTTCCTAAGCGCCTCCACTGTCTTATGGGTCGGCGTAACGCAAATGGAGATCTGCGTTCTTCCGCACACTCCGCCCCAGGCCGCGTTCATGCACTGAGGCTTACCCTCTTCGTCGTATGCCGCAATAATCAGCACAGGCATGGGATATATAAATGATTTTCCCTTAATGTTCTTTCTCATTATGTTTATTCCTCCTGGTGTTTATTATGTCACCGCCTGACAATGGCGGTACATTACTAAAACAGTATACTGCAAAATGCCGCATGCGTTAAGCTGTCAATCCGGAAGGATGGGAATTTTAATATATTTGAAAATTTTCAGAATATTGCTTGACATTTACCTGGCGCTGTACTACAATAAAGTCACAAAGAAGAAGTAGTGCTTAAGAAGTAATAGATACGATTTATGGAGGTAAGACCTAAAAAGTAATTTGTAAGCGTTACTAGTACGAAACTAAATATTAAGAACAGGAGGTTAGGGTAGTGAAACTCAAAGAACCAAACTAAGAGCCCATTCGGCAGGTTGTGCTGAATGGGCTTTTTATTATTTTCCGGCGGGCAGGTCGGCTCAGATTGAACTGGTGGCTGGAACTTATCACGAAAAAAAGTCGGTGATTGACATTGACGGCAACAGTGTAGAGTATTCAATAAAGTGACCGGCGGGCTAGCCTTTACTCACAGCAGCAGCTCGCCCTTAATAAAGCGGCGGGCTTCTTCAGTTTCTGGTTCTGTAAGTATTTTAGCTGTGCTTCCGCTCTCGATAATCCGGCCTTCGTGAAGCATGATAATGTTATCGCAGACACGTCTGGCCTGGGCAAGATTGTGAGTTACCATTATGATTGTCGTGTCAGTTGTCGCCAGGAGCATCTTCTCAATCTCCGACGTTGTATAGGGATCGATGTTCGCCGTAGGCTCATCCAAAAGCAGAAGCTTCGGCTTGAATGAAAGCGCCCGGGCAAGTGCCACCTTCTGGGTTTCGCCCCCAGACAGCTTCCAGGTTTTCTGCTTTCTGAAATCAGTCAGATTTAAATCAGCTGCAAGCTGTGTTATTCGCTCTTCTATCTGCTCCCGGCTGAAGCCCCGGAGCTTCATCGGATATGCAATGTTTTTTTCTACTGTGGATGAAATGAGGTACGGTTTCTGAAACACGAGGGTTACATCCATCTGCGGGAAGTTTTCCCCGCCGTCATAAAGAACTGCACCCTCATCAGGGCTTTCGAGACCGGCAATAATCTTCAGGAGTGTGCTTTTGCCGGCGCCGTTGGGGCCAACTATTGCTGTATGGCTTCCCCCTTTCACCTGTCCTGCCTTTGCATCGAGAACCTGTCGGCCGTCATACGTTTTTTTCAGATTTCTGATTGTTATTTCCATATGCCTACCTGCTTTCTCTTTCCTGGAAGTGATAAAGTGCCGCCGTGACAATGAATGCGATTGCCAGCAGGATTATTCCCACCGCGATTGCCCGATTGTAGTTTCCCATGCCTTTGAGTTCGGAAATGTAGGTGGTCATTACGCGGGTTTTGCCTTTGATGTTGCCCCCTACTATCATTACTGCCCCCACCTCGGAGATGGCTCTGCCAAAGCCTGAAATTACAGATGTGGTAAGGCCTGTGCGCATCTCGTATATCAGAAGCTGCAGCCGCTTGAACCTGCCTGCCCCCAGGGTGATTCCCAGGCTGTTTACCACCGGGGCTTTTTCTCTGACGATGTTATAGGTGAGCCCCGCAATAATCGGGGTCACGAGACAGATCTGGGCCACTATCATTGCCGGCACGGTATAGTTAAGCTGCAGGCTTCCAAGGGGTCCGCGCCTCATGAAAATCAGAAATACCGTGAGACCTGCTATTACCGGAGGAAGGCTCATCAGAGTGTATATTATTCTGACGATGATTCCCTTCCCGCGAAAGGCGCAGGTGCCCAGCAGGATTCCGAAGGGAATGCCTAGAGCAGTGGATATTATTACCGATGAAAATGACACATAAAGGGACAGCCCCACTATTTCAAATATTTCGGGGTCTCCTGCAATAATCAGCCGGACCGCTTCAATTATTCCCTGTCCTATTGTCTCCATGTTTTACCTCAATGCTTCTCGTTAAAAATACGGAGATATCCGGTGGGATATCTCCGATCGTTACATATAATCTCTTGGTCTTATGCTTTATTGTCTTATTTAGCGTTTGGAATGAACAGTGCTTCGCCGTATTCCTCAACACCGTATTCGCCGATAATCTTCTGAGTTGATTCTGATACAATCCAGTTCTGGAAGTCCTTTGCACCGTCGTGATTGATGTTCTCGTTCTTTTCAGGGTTTACGCAGATAACGCCGTACTGGTTGTTAAGAAGTCCGCTTGGATCCTTTTCGCAGAGAATCTTAAGAGCAGTGTTTCCGCCAACGTTGAGCCATGTAGCTCTGTCTGATAATGTGTAGCCAGCCTTCTCGTCAGTCATTGTGATTACATCACCCATGCCTGCTGCAGCTTCTACGTACCAGTCACCTGAAGGTGTAAGCTCTGCCTTTTCCCAGATTGACAGTTCTTTTTTGTGTGTTCCTGAGTCATCTGCTCTTGATACGAATACAGCTTCGTTATTCATGATTGCTGTGAATGCGCCAATTGCATCGTCGCTGTAATCTGCAACTCCTGCAGGGTCAGCTTCAGGTCCGATAACTACGAAATCGTTGTACATTACGTCAAGTCTGCC
>JALFKB010000080.1 GCA_022775805.1 Clostridiales bacterium | reverse complement strand
GAGCCGGGAGGAACAGCTGGAGCTTCTGGCGGGAAACGGAATGCTGGTGAAGCGGCCCCTGGCCATTGACGGCGACAGGGTGCTTGTGGGCTTTAAGGAAGAACAGTGGCGTGAACTGCTGGAAAAATAGAGATGTCGGGCGGCCTGCTTTATTCTCTGGCGAGAACCATTATTGATATTATCGCCAGAATCATGCCGGCAAAGCCCACCGGTGTGGGAAGTTCGCCGTAAATCACAAGCCCTACGATGAGGGCTGAGCTTGGTTCGGCACCGGCTTCCAGGATAGCAACCTTTCCCGCATCAATGTACTTCATGCCCAGCATGTAGGTAATTGAAGGCAAAACGGATGAGAAGAAGGACTGGAGGAGGAGATAAATGAATGCTCCAACCGGTCCTTTTATTATGAAATCCGATGGTCCCACAGCCATGAACTCCGATAATGCGTTCCAGTCGGTAAAAGGAACAAGAATAACTGCTGCAAAGGCATATATGTAAAGACATACGGTAAGAGGACCGTAGCCCTTGGTCATTACATTCTTTGACGTCAGTATGTACACACCGTTGCACAGGGCCATGCAAATACCCATCAGAAGACCGAGCTTACCGGCATGAACCTCCGCCCCCGGATCCAGAATTCCGCTGAGCATGGCGCATCCCCCAAAGGCAAGGAACATGCAGATGATTTTCCTGGCTGTTATTTTCTCCTTGAATATAACGGCGCTTATAAGCAGCACGAAAACAGGAGCTGTAGCCAGCATTACCGAAGTAAGGGAAAGAGACAGCTCCACTACGGCTATGTTGTATGAGAAATTAAAAAACACTGAGCCCACTATGGTTACGGCAAGCATTGAAGGAACATCTCTGACTTTAATACGAAGCCCGGACCTGTCTGTCAAAAGCATGTAAACAAGGAGAAGTCCCGTGCCAAAGATTTCTCTTGTAAATACTATAGTGGGATTATCGAGTCCCGCATCTGTAAGTCCCCGGATAAAGTAACCGCAGCCGCCCCAGCAGGCACCGGCAATAATCGGCCCCAGTATCGCCAAACGTTTAATTGAATTTGATTTACTGTCCATAAAAATCATTCTACATCATAGCCGGGTGCCGGTGCAATGGGGAAGACCAACTTGACAAAAGGCCGGCGGGCAGATAACCTTGTTAGTATACAGGAGCATGATCAGGAGCATGACACAGAAAGGGATAGTATTATGAACATTCTCGTAACAGGCGGAGCAGGATATATCGGTTCCCATACAATTGTTGAACTGCTTGGCGCAGGCTATGACATTGTGGTTATGGACAACTACTCAAACAGCGCCCCCTCGGTTATTGACAGAATAAGAAGGATAATGGAGGAGGAAAAGCAGACAGCGGGTGCCGGAAACCAGGGAAGAATAATAGATGTGGTTGAAGGAGATGTCTGTGACAAGGCGGCTCTGAGAAGGGTATTTGAAAACAACAGCATATCTGCTGTTATTCACTTTGCCGGATACAAGGCGGTGGGTGAGTCTGTTGAGAAGCCCCTCATGTATTACAGAAACAATCTGGAATCCACAATGAATGTGGCTGAATGCATGAAGGAGTTCGGCACAGAATACATTATTTTCAGCTCCTCAGCTACGGTTTACGGAATGAATAACAGGGTTCCTTTCGTGGAAACAATGCCCGTTTCCTGCACGAATCCATACGGGTGGACCAAGCTCATGAGCGAGCAGATCTTGAGGGATATGGCGGCAGGAGCGCCTGACAAGGAAAGACCTGATTACCGCTTCAGACCTGTTCTCCTGAGATACTTCAATCCGGTGGGAGCACACAGGAGCGGCATGATAGGAGAAAACCCAAAGGGAATTCCAAACAATCTCATGCCGTACATTCAGCAGGTGGCGGCGGGAATCCGTGAGAAACTGACAGTATTCGGAGATGACTATGACACACCTGACGGAACGGGAGTGAGGGATTACATTCACGTTACGGATTTGGCAAAGGGCCACGTGAAGGCTCTTACCTGGGCCCTCTCGGCAGATGATTCCCAGTGGGAAGCCGCCTGCGAGGCAGCCTCAAGTTCAGGGGGAGCAGCCGTATTCAACCTGGGGACAGGAAGAGGCACCAGCGTACTGGAGCTTGTTACTGCCTTTGCAGATGTGAACAGCGTTCCGGTACCTTATGTGATTGGACCGAGAAGAGCGGGAGACATAGCCACATGCTATGCGGATGCATCGAGAGCGAAGGAAATCCTGGGATGGGAGGCAGAACTTGGAATTGAGGACATGTGCCGGGATTCCTGGAGATGGCAGAGGCTTGACTTTTAGTGCCGCAGAGGGTAGAATTACAAGGTCTGATTGGGAATAAACCCAAGGGGATAAAATTAAATATTATCGACTGTGACGAGGACAGTAGCCCCGCGTAATATCCTTACAGAGAGGTGCTCATTTGCTGAGAGAGCGCCGGTGAGGCGGCAAGCGAAAATCACCTCTGAGTTGAACATTCTAAGAGCGACGGGATGATGGTCCCGTAACTAGGGTGGTACCGCGGTTAAGAATAATCGTCCCTAACATTACAATGTGAGGGACGTTTTTTATAACCTTCGGGATAGAGACGGAAACAGATAATTCAGAAAGAGAGAATGAAGAATGATTAAAAACTTATCGGAAAAACCAATTGCTGAGTTTCAGAATGAGCAGGCGAAGAAATGGGAGGAGCAGGATCTCCTGGGAAAGTGCGTTAGCACCAGAGAAGATGGTGAGAACTTCATCTTCTATGAGGGACCTCCGACTGCAAACGGCAAGCCGGGAATTCACCACATGATGGCAAGAACCCTGAAGGATTCAGTTAACAGATACTGGACGATGAAGGGCTACAAGGTAAACAGAAAAGCCGGCTGGGATACCCACGGTCTTCCGGTTGAAATCGAAGTTGAGAAGCAGCTGGGCATTGAAGGCAAGCAGCAGATTGAAGAATACGGAATTGCAGAATTCAACGAAAAGTGCAAGGCCTCTGTTTTCACCTACAAGGACATGTGGGAGCAGATGAGCAAGCGCATGGGATTCATGGTTGATCTGGATAATCCGTATATAACACTTGATGACAATTACATCGAAACAGGCTGGTGGATAATCAACGAGTTCTTCAAGGCCGGACTGGTATATGAAGGCTACAAGATTCTGCCGTACTGCCCGCGCTGCGGAACCGGACTTGCATCCCATGAGGTTGCCCAGGGCTACAAGGATGTTAAGGTAAATACTATAACAGCCAAGTTCAAGAGATGCGATGCGGACGAATACTTTCTGGCATGGACAACAACTCCGTGGACTCTGGCGTCAAACGTTTCACTGACTGTGGGTCCTGATGTGGATTACGTTAAAGTGAAAATGACTGCAGGGGAGGAAGAGGGCAATGTATTCTACGTTGCCAAGGCTCTGGCAGACAAGACTCTGGGAGCAGACAATTACGAAGTGCTTCAGGAGATGAAGGGCAAGGATCTTGAGTATGTGGAATACGAACAGCTCATGCCGTTCTGCAAGCCTGACAGGAAGGGATTCTTCGTAACCTGCATGGATTATGTAAGTACAGAAGACGGAACGGGTATCGTTC
The DNA here is from genome assembly GCA_022775805.1 of Clostridiales bacterium. Taxonomy (GTDB): domain Bacteria; phylum Bacillota; class Clostridia; order Peptostreptococcales; family Anaerovoracaceae; genus Lentihominibacter. Next base: position 11,128 of record JALFKB010000080.1, on the reverse strand, counting down.
ACACTGCTCCTGCCTTCGGTGAAGACGACTACCAGTGCGGACTGAAATACGACCTGCCGTTCCTGCAGCCTGTAGACGAGAGAGGCTGCTACACTGAAACCCCTTGGAAGGGACAGTTCGTAATGGCCGAGGGCCTGGACATTGAAATAATCAAATGGCTGGCACAGGAAAACAAGATATTCGCCAAGCAGAAGCTGGAGCACAACTATCCGCACTGCTGGAGATGCGACACGCCGCTGGTGTACTACGCCAAGCCGTCCTGGTATATCAAGATGACAGCCTTAAGAGATCAGCTTGTTGAAAACAACAACAAGGTAAACTGGTATCCTGACTTTGTAGGCGAAAAGCGTTTCGGAAACTGGCTTGAGGATGTTAAGGACTGGGCGATTTCCCGTAACAGATACTGGGGAACACCTATTCCTATCTGGCGCTGCGAGTGCGGTCACCTGGAATGCGTCGGCTCCAAGGCGGATCTTATCGCAAAGGCAGACCAGAACATAGACGAAAGCATCGAGCTTCACAGACCGTATGTTGACGACGTTACATTCACATGCCCTGTATGCGGCAAGACAATGCACAGAATTCCTGAGGTAATGGACTGCTGGTTCGACTCAGGCGCAATGCCTTTCGCCCAGTGGCACTACCCGTTTGAAAATGCCGACAGATTCGATAAGGAACTCTTCCCGGCAAGCTACATCTGCGAGGGCATAGACCAGACAAGAGGATGGTTCTACTCACTGATGGCAATTTCAACCTTCATCAAGGGAACTGCGCCGTACAAAAATGTACTGGTTAACGACCTTATCCTCGACAAGCACGGCAAGAAGATGTCAAAGCATGTGGGCAATACTGTCAATCCGTTTGAAATGCTGGACAAGTACGGAGCTGACGCCACAAGATGGTATCTCCTCCACACATCACCGGCATGGTCACCGACAAAGTTCGACGAGAACGGACTGAAGGAAATCGTTTCCAAGTTCTTCGGAACGATCAGAAACGTATATAACTTCTTCGTGCTCTATTCGAATCAGGATCAGCTGGATCCGTCAAAGCTTGAGATTGCCTTTGCACAGAGACCTGAGCTGGACAGATGGATTATTTCGAAATACAACGGCCTTATCAAATCAGTAAGGGCTTCCATGGATGCCTACGATCACATGAAGGCGGTAAGAGCTATTCAGGACTTTGTAAATGAAGATCTGAGCAACTGGTACATCAGACGTGCCCGCCGCAGATTCTGGGCTGAGGAGCTTACAGACGACAAGAAGAGTGTTTACGCCACAACATACGAGGTTCTGGTGGGAGTTGCCAAGCTTATGGCACCGTTCGCACCGTTTATCTCAGACGAAATGTATGTGAACCTCACAGGAGAGGAATCCGTTCATCTGGCTTACATGCCTGAAGCGGATGAAGCCCTTATCGATGCAAAGGCAGAGGAGCGCATGGATCTGGTAAGAGACCTTGTTGCTCTGGGCCGCGGAACACGTGAGCAGGAAAAGATCAAGGTTAGACAGCCTCTGGCAAGCGTTCTGGTTGACGGAAAGTATGAGGCGGTTATCGGCGATATGGCAGACCTGATTACTGAAGAGCTTAACATAAAGAAGGTTATCTTCGAGAACAACCTTGACGAGTACATGAACTATTCACTGAAGCCTAATTTCAGAGTGGCAGGACCTGCTCTTGGCGGAAACATCAAGGCCTTTGGCGCAGCAATGGCGAAGGCGGATCCTAAGGAGGTTCTGGCCAAGCTTGAGGCAGATGGAGTTCTTAAGCTTGAACTGAACGGTGAAACCGTTGATATTACGCCGGATATGGTTGATGTTAAGATTGACGCCAAGGAAGGCTTCGCTGTTGCCATGGCTAACAACGTGTTCACAATTCTCGATACCACAATCACACCGGAGCTGGAGGCTGAGGGACTTGCCCGTGAGCTGATTTCAAAGATTCAGCAGATGAGAAAGGCAAACAATTACGAGATGATGGATAACATCAGAATTTCGGTTTCAGCCGACGAGGATGTGAAGGCTGCAATTGAAACCCACAGAGATTACATCATGAAGGAAACTCTGGCGGTTGCAATAGAGCCGGCAGAGGGTCTTGATACGGTAAATCTCAATGGTCATGAAACAGGACTGGCTGTTGAGCGGGTATAGCGTTTTGCAAGGTGACAAAGGGACATTCTCTTTGTCACCTTTTTAGGAACCGCATGCAGGTTCAGGAAACAGGTATGAACAGGGGAGAAGAGCATGAGCACATCAATAGAAAACCTGAGAAGGCTGGCGCAGCGGGATGTTCAGGACCACACAGCCCTTTTTGATCTTTATGTGACGGTGGGCCGGGACATAGATTATCTTTCGATAAAATTCGGAATAGATCCGGAGGATCTTATCAACCTTCTGGAGGGATACGGCGAAAAGCTTAGAATTACAGCTGCTGACGTCGAGGCGAACCCGAAGCTTGCGGAAGCCATCATGGAGGACAGGGCAACTGCCAGGACCATTGAGGAATTCGGAGTGGCGCTGGATTATTCCGGGAAGGGCCGCTACAGGAAACTTTCACGAATGCTTATTGAGGAGTATATCGAGAAGTTCTATCCGGGAATAGCATCGGAGAATCCGGAAAACGACTGGATATGCCTGGAGGCCTATCTTGACAGATTTCATCCGGGATGGAAGGGACAGATTGGAGAGACTGTGCCCGCGGCGGGAGAGAATGCCATGGAGGGCAGAATAAAGCCGGGAAAAAGCAAGAAAAAAATCAGGAACAATTTCAGGCTGTACTGAGATGGAATGTCCTGCATTATGGCAGGAGACAGAATAAAAGAAACGCAATTAACATATGGAAAACATGAGAAGACAGCTGCTTGGCATGACAATTGAAGAGATGAAGCTCTTTGCGGCGGAGCTGGGTGAGAAGCCCTTCAGAGGGGGGCAGATATTCACCTGGCTGCATCGGGGAGTGACGGATTTCGAAGAGATGACGAATCTGTCAAAGGCCTTAAGGGAAAAACTGACGGCAGGCCTTGAGGCGGGGGATTTTTCCATTGGAGGCTGCAGGGTGGCCGATGTTCAGGAGGACAGAAAGGATGGAACCCGCAAGTTTCTGTTCGAGATGGAAACGTCGGATTTTGTTGAAGGTGTTTTCATGAAATACGGTTACGGGAACTCTCTTTGCGTTTCATCTCAGGTGGGCTGCAGAATGGGCTGCAGGTTTTGCGCATCTGCTCTGGGGGGATTTGTCAGAAACCTCAGTGCGGGAGAGATGCTGGGACAGGTTCTGGCGGCGGAGAATTATGTTAGGGATGAGGGGACTGATGAAGACCCTTCAATTAATCATATTGTGGTTATGGGAATGGGCGAGCCCTTTGACAATTATGACAATCTCGCCTGTTTCCTGAGACTCCTTCACGATGAAAAGGGAAGGAACATGAGCTACCGTAACATGACTGTTTCAACCAGCGGAATCGTCCCTGTGATTGAACGCTTCGGGGAGGACTTTCCCCAGGTCAATCTGGCGATATCACTACACAGGCTTACGGATGAAGGACGAAGCAGGATAATGCCTGTTAACAGGAAGTATCCTCTGGACATGCTCCTTGAGGCTGCGGAAAGATATACTGACAAAACCCGCAGGAGAATCACATTTGAGTATGCCCTTATCAGCGGTGAAAACGACTCCGATGAGGATGTGAATCTGATGATAAAGCGCCTTGGGGGAATGCTTTGCCATGTGAATCTCATTCCGCTTAACAAGGTTGACGAGACGGGCTTCAGCGGCTCCGGCAGAAGGAGAGCTGCGGAAATTGCAGCCCGGCTGGATCGTGCAGGCATCCCGGCAACGGTAAGACGGGAGCTGGGTGGAGAAATCGACGGCGCCTGCGGACAGCTGAGACTTAAGAAGAAATAAATCAAAACCATAAACGAGGCAGTATGTCTCGTTTTATTTTTGTGTGAATAAGATTGACATCTCCGGTTTCCCATTCAGAGGTTTCAAGAATGCTTTCATCTTGGAGAGCGCCGGTCAGTTTAAGTAATGAGATTCTTTCAGTTGCGTTATTTCTGTATACAAAGTCATCCAGGAGCCCCTCGTGCTCCAGGATTACAGTTGTGGAATCCGCAGTCATAAATCTGAAATCATTGTAGATTGTTAGATTCCCGGTTCTTTCATTATATGTTCTCCAGCATGAACCGGGAGCGTTCATCCATTGAAGTTCCGGCGGTACATTCCATATGCATGTGCCATGGGAGTAGTAGAATAGCTGTGACGGGGGATTAAGCCTGCTTTTTCTATAATATTCCTGAACCTGAGATTTAAGAGCCTTGACAAGTTCGAAAACATATATGGTCATCCGCTCTTCATAATGATAGAAAGCAGCCCAGTATTCAAATGCATTTCCCAGTTCTTTTTCTGATTTGGATCTTGTTATTACTCCGCCTCCTGTTATGTTGTGACGTGCTTCGGGAGTTGTCTTCTGACGGAATGGTTTAGTGTACCAGTTATATTGCTTTGGAGTCATTACAATACGAGCAATATTCAGATTGCCCTTTTCGTAATCATCAATAAGATTCATTAGTTTCTGCACCATTTGATTCCGTTCATGCAGGAGTGAGCCGACCCTGCGGGATTCATAGGACGAGCTGATATCGTATAGTTCCAGAATTGTAAGCAGCTGGGTAAGATAGCGCTTTCTTGCAAGGCGGTACAGTTCGGAGGATGATTTCCTGAGAGGAATCTGCCTGCCATTTTCGTACTTCAGAAATGATACATATTTACGTCTGCGGCAAATATTTAAAGTACCCGGCCCCGCTTGGGAGAGAAATCCACGAACAAGCTTAAGTGAGGGATCAAAGTCCTGCTTTTCTTTTAGGGCTTCAATTATTGAGCGTTTAAACGCATCTGCTGAGATATACTGTTTCATATAAATATGGAAATAAATGGTAATCACTTAAATGGATGTTATCATTGAAGGGGTGGGATGTCAAGATAGTATAGTAAATTAGCACTAATCTCGTGTTTAATATGCCAGTTTAGTGTTAATTATACTTGTGCGAGGGTAATTGGGAGATATGATTACACTATTTACTTTTAGAATAATGGCATTTAGGTATAATCCAATAAGCCGCTGCCTTGCCTTTGGGGTGCAAAAGAAAGAATTCTACCTAAAGTACAGTCTGGGAGATGAGTTTAGGTATAATTTACTATTGAGGATTGATATCATATTTTCACTTGTATGACAAAACCAGATAGTTTATAATTGAACTAATAAATAAGTAAAGAAACAGGAGGGTAGTGCCATGGTGAAGTTACTCATAGGACATAAGGGAAGCGGCAAAACAAATCAGATGATTCAGCTGGCAAACGACAGCATTAAAGTAAGTGATGGAAGTATTATTTTCATTAACAGGAATCATAGGCTTACTTATGAACTTTCCTATAGAATAAGAGTTATCTGCATGGAAGATTATGAACATATAACAAACATTGACGAGTACATTGGATTTATTTACGGAATAATCAGTTCCGATCATGATATTGAGATGATATACATAGACAGCATTCTTAAGCATGCTGATGTATCATTGGGAGATCTTCCGGAGTTTATCGGAAGGCTTAAGGCGATTTCTGAAATCTACGGTGTTGACTTCACAGTGAGCGTCAGCGCAGAGAAGGAAGAAATGATAGGAGTGAACTTCGACGGTTGCGAAATACTGAATTAACATATTAGAGCATTATGGGCGGTGAGTTCACCGCCCTTTTTTAACGAGAGCGATACAATATAACTAGAGCAATATTATAAATTAGGGAACAGGGAGAATGAAAAAGGCATATTTTTGTGTTGTAATAACGGCGCTGCTGTTTGGTACTATGGAGGTGGCATGCAAAATCGGAGGAAGCAGCCTTGACCCGTTTCAGCTTACTTTTCTGAGGTTTCTGATTGGGGGATGCGTGCTGCTGCCTTTCGCAATTACACATCTTAAGAGAAACAAAATACGAATTAACGGAAAGGATCTGCTCTCCCTTGCAGGGGTGGGTTTTCTTGGTGTTACGGTAAGCATGTCCATGTTTCAGTTTTCAATCATGATGTGCAATGCTTCAACCGTATCTGTTCTGATTTGTGTGAATCCTTTCTTCACGATGGTTTTTGCACATTTCTTTACAAGCGAGAAGCTGGATGCAGGCAAGTTGGGTATTCTGGCGGTGGCGCTGACTGGGATATTTTTCATGTTCAGACCATGGGATATTCAGGAGGGTAATACCGCTTTTGGAATGGGACTGATGATTGGTGCGGCCTTTGTGTTCGGACTGTACACGGTGGCAGGCAAGCAGGCCCAGAGGAAAATAGGATTAATGGCACAGACAAGCATCAGCTTCCTCTTTGGAAGCGGATTTCTGCTTGTTATCATGCTGATACTGGACAGACCGATTATTGATGGAGTTTCAGGAAATATTCCTGTAATCCTGTATGCAGGCATAATGGTAACCGGAGTGGGATACTTCTTCTATTTCAAGGCAATCGAGCTGGCTGATGCCTCAACGGGGGCATTTGCGTTCTTTCTCAAGCCTGCAATCGCGCCGATTATTGCCGTAATAGTATTGAAAGAGACAATTCTGTGGAACACAGTTGTGGGGATTGCCTTTGTGCTGGCTGCATCACTCCTGAACATTCTTCACCAGAAGAGGGAATCACACAGAAAGTATATCGAAGACCACAGGAAAATGGCAAACAGCCGGCATAGGCTGAAGGGACCGGAGAATACAGGGCCGGAGAATACAGATAAATGAAAGAAGCGATGACGTGCACAGATATCAGAACAATAGAAGAGACATTTAAGAATTACACACCTGTAGGAGAGCATGGCTTTAAGCACTTTGCAGTTCTGTTGCCCCTTATGGAGGAAGCCGGCAGAACTGAGGTATTATATGAGGTTAGAGCGGAGAGGCTTATCAGGCAGCCGGGAGAGATATGCTTCCCGGGAGGGCTAATTGAAAAGGGGGAGACGCCCCTGGAATGTGCCCTTCGCGAAACAGAGGAGGAGATTGGTGTCAAGGCGGATTCCATAAGGATAATATCCAAACTGGATTCCGTGTTCTCCGCGGGAGGGTCACAGATACACTGCTTTCTGGGGGTTATAGAGCAGGGCGATATTGATTTCAGCAGGGATGAAGTGGCTGAGGTGTTCACAGTTGACCTTGAAGAACTTGCGGGGAAAAAACCTGAAATATACGAAAGCAGGATGAGACAGGAGCCGGATCCCGAATTCCCATATGACAAAGTAACAGGGGGAAACATGTATCCCTGGAGGGACGGCAAGGCGCCTGTACCGGTATACGATGTTGAGGATTCCCTGGGCCGCCGGAGAATAATATGGGGACTCACGGGGAGGATGACGAAACAGTTTCTGGAGGTATTGAAATGTTCAGATTAGCACTTTGCCAGATTGCAGGATCTGCAGATAAGGAATTGAATATTACAAAGGCAGAAAAGTACATAAGAGAGGCCGCATCTCAGGGAGCCCGGGTTATATCGCTGCCGGAAATGTGGAACTGTCCCTATTCCAACGATTACTTCAGGAAGTTCGCGGAGCCGGCAGAGGGGCGATGCGTGAGCTTCATGTCAGAGCTTGCCCGGGAGCTGGGTATATATCTCATTGGAGGAACAATAGCCGAGCTTGATGGGGACAGGGTATACAACACCTGCTTCTGCTTCGGAAAAGACGGGGAAATAATCGGAAGGCACAGGAAGGTTCATCTGTTTGATATAGATGTGCCCGGCAGGATACGATTCATGGAATCGGACACGCTGACTGCGGGCGAGGAAATGACCGTAATAGATACTGAGTTCTGCAAAATCGGAGTTGCCATCTGCTATGATGTACGCTTCCCGGAATGGTTCAGGAAGATGGCTCTTGCCGGGGCGAAGCTCATGGTGCTGCCGGCAGCATTTAATACCACGACGGGACCTGTGCACTGGGACATTACAATGCAGGCACGGGCTGTGGACAATCAGGTGTACTTCGCCGCAAACGCCCCTGCACTGGACGAGAAAGGCATATTCAAAGCCTACGGAAACTCCTGTATTGTGAGTCCATGGGCGGAGTTTGTTGCCCACGCTGATGACAGTGAGTGCATTATATACGGAGATATCGATACCGACTATGTGGACAGCGTCAGACAGCAGCTGCCGCTGCTTGCCCACAGAAGGCCGGAGCTGTATTAAGGAGAAATGAGATTATGAGAAAACTTGCTACATTACTGACTTTGGTTTTGATTATTGGAACCTTCGGCATTATGGCGTCGGGCTGCACCGAAAAGGAAGAGGCGCTGCCGGAGGAGGATGTTGATTACGAAATCGCCCTTGTGACGGACGACGGCATAACGGACGGCTCGGGTCACAGCGAGGTTGCCTGGAATTCCATAATTGAATTCGGCGGCCTGAACGGCATTTCCCACAAGTATTACAAGGCTACGGAACCTACTGAGCAGGCTTTTATCGAAATAATAAAAACTGCAATCAACAGCGGTGCCAAGATTGTAATAATAGACAACAGCAGTATGGAAAAGGCAGCATACAAGATGCAGAAGGAGTATCCTGAAATAGACTTCGTTCTCACCGACGCGGAGCCATATGATGCTGAAACCGGGGATATTATGATTGCCGAGAACACGGCAGCAGTTGCCTTCGACTCGGCTCAGGCAGGTTATCTGGCGGGATATGCCTCTGCCAAGGAAGGCTATACCAGTCTGGGATTCATAGGCCAGAGCGAAGAAAGGGAAATAGCTGATTTCGGTTACGGTTATGTTAAGGGAGCCAACAGAGGCGCCCGTGAAACGGGAATGTACATTGAAATGAGCTACAGGTATTGCGATGACTACAGCGATCCCGAGAAGGTGAAGAAGCTGGCTGAGGATATGTATGATAATGGAGTCCAGGTGGTATTTGCCGCAGGCTCGGATATACAGGCTCCTGTTATTGCTGCAGCTGAGTACAAAGAAGGCAAGGTTATCGGCAGCATTTCAGATCAGAGCAGCAAATCAGATGCGGTTATCACATCTGCTGTATACAGCATTGACAAGGCGCTGAAGGATGTTCTGAAGGACTACGAAAAGGGAGACTTCCCCGGAGGAGAAGTACTTGCATACAATGCCGGAAACGACGGAATTGGTCTGGCTCTGAGAGTGCATGGGCTGGAGCAGCTCACTCAGAAGGAGTACGACAGCATCTGTGAAGAGCTGGCCAAGGAGGGTACCGGACTCAACAGGGACAGGATATCTTCAGTGAATGATATCCGGGCGCCTTACATTACAATTAAGTAGGCGAACCGGGTAATAATCCGGAAGCCGGGCAGAGGTTGTGTTCCGGAGGGTTTTATGGTAAAATAAATAAATTGCTTTAACCCGTTAAATTTATGAACAGGAAAATTTTCGTTATGGTGAGTCGGCCGATAGCTGGTGTAGAATCGTGCCGTTATATTTACTGAAAGGGGGATTTTGCTATTGCTTAATAAGATAAAGGCAAAAAAAAGAGAAGCGGATTCCGAATTACTGTATACGTTAGGCGCAGACAAACTGTCTGAAAAGAACAGAATCGCAGAGGACCTTTATGTAAAGAACAAGGTAAAGCGCGGCCTGCGTAATTCCAACGGAACAGGTGTTGTGGTGGGACTTACACATATCGGTGAGGTACATGGTTACGATAAGGATGAAAACGGAGACAAGATTCCGAGAGAAGGAAAGCTTTATTACAGAGGATACGATATTGAGGATCTGGTAAACAATGTTATCGCAGAGGATCGTTTCGGATTTGAAGAGGTTTCATTCCTGCTTATGATGGGTTCCCTCCCGAGCAAGAAGGAACTGGAGATTTTTAACGAGATTCTGGCAAACCACAGAGAACTTCCCCAGGGCTTTGCCCGGGACATGATTCTCACGGCACCGTCGAACAATATTATGAACAAGCTGGCGCGAAGCGTGCTGGCGCTGTACAGCTTTGATGAGAATCCCGATGATATTTCAATACAGAATGTGCTGAGGCAGTCGGTTCAGCTGATGGGGTACTTCCCTGCAATCATTTGCTACGCTTACCAGGCAAAGAGCAACTACTATGACAACGAGAGCCTCCATCTCCATGCGCCAATAAGAGGACTCAGCACAACCGAGAACATTCTGAGGATGCTTAGACCGACAGGTGAGTACACCGATCTGGAGGCGAAGCTCCTTGATGTCTGCATGATGCTTCATGCAGAGCACGGCGGAGGAAACAATTCATCCTTTACAACCCACCTGATTTCATCAACAGGAACTGACACATATTCGGCAATTGCCGCTGCAATAGGCTCCCTGAAGGGTCCTAAGCACGGTGGAGCCAACTATGCAGTAATCAGAATGCTGAATGACATTAAGGCGAATGTTAAAGATATAGGAAAGACCTCAGCCCTTGAGGATTACCTGGTTAAGATTCTGAAGGGTCAGGCCAATGACAGAACAGGGCTGATTTACGGTGTTGGCCATGCCATTTACACCCTGTCGGATCCGAGAGCCAAGATACTGAAGAACATGGCCAAGAAGCTTGCGGAAAGCAAGAACAAGATAGACGATTTTCTCCTGTGCGACTATATCGAGAAGAATGCGGCAAGACTCTTTGCCGAGGTTCACGGCAAAGAGGTTATTATGCCTGCCAATGTGGATCTGTATTCGGGTTTCGTGTACGATGCCCTGAATATTCCTAACGATGTAGCAACGCCTCTGTTTGCCACAGCGAGACTGTCAGGATGGTGTGCTCACAGACTTGAGGAGCTGGTAAATGTGGGCAAACTCATGAGACCGGCATACAATACTGTTCAGCCCCATCTCGATTATGTGAACATTGAAGACAGAAAAAGCATTATCCGCAACAGCAAATAGGCTTCGTAGACAATAGCCGAGAATAGAACAATAAACAAAATAATAGAACAATAATTAAAACGCCCGTATTCCGGGCGTTTTGTTGTATGTAATATTTAGAGCTTTCTCTCCAGCATTTCCGGGTTTGTGGCATACAGCAGAGCCGTTTCACGGGTGATTCTGCCTTCCTGATAGAGCTTCAGAATGCTTGAATCCATCGATATCATGTCCTCCTTTGAGGAGGAGT
>JALFKB010000071.1 GCA_022775805.1 Clostridiales bacterium | reverse complement strand
CATGACTGCAACTCCTGACAAGATGGACGACAATCAGGAAGGCAAAAACATATATGAAATATTCAACTACCAGCTGGCCCTTGAGATACGACTGGGGCAGGCCATGGAGAACAACCTTCTGTGTCCGTTTCACTATTTCGGGATAACGGAGATATCGGCGGTGGACGAAGAGAAAATTTCCGGCAGGAGGCTTTCCCCGGAGGATTTCAGAAGACTCACCAGCGATGCGAGAGTTCAGCACATAATAGAACAGGCAGAGTATTTCGGATATAGCGGTGACAGAGTCAAGGGTCTTGTTTTTTGCAGTAGAATAGACGAGTCGGAGGAGCTTTCACGAAAGTTTAATAGCTTGGGATACAGAACCATCGCACTTAACGGAAGTGCCAGCGAGGAAGAACGTATTGATGCCTTTGAGCGCCTTGCCATGGATGAAAGCGAAGCCGATGCAAATCACCGTCCCCTTGACTATATATTTTCCGTAGAGATACTCAATGAAGGTGTCGATATTGTAGAAGTCAATCAGGTAATAATGCTGAGGCCCACCCAGTCGCCAATTGTGTTCATCCAGCAGCTCGGAAGAGGGCTCAGGAAGGCCCGGGGCAAGGAGTATGTGGTTATCCTGGATTTCATCGGAAATTACAACAAAAATTTCATGATTCCCGTTGCCCTGTCCGGGGACAGAACATATAATCCCGACAATATCAGAAAATACGTAATCAGCGGAAACAACACCATCCCCGGAGCATCAACAATTCATTTTGACCGGGTGGCAAAGGACAGGATATTCGATTCCATCGACAACATCAAGGGAATCAGATCAATAATTAGGGAAGGTTATGTGAATCTCAAAAACAGGCTGGGGCGGATTCCATATCTCTACGATTTCTACACCAATCAGGAAATAGACCCGATGCTCATTGTCAATGAATACAAGTCCTATTACAATTTCCTGAAAACAGTCGAACCCTCATATGACTATATATTGTCCGGGCAGGACGACATGACCATTGAGTATCTGTCCCGGACTGTTATGAGCGGTGTGAGACCATGTGAACTTGAACTGCTTCGGGAGATAACAGAGAAGAGAGCTGTTGATTCATCGGAGCTTCAGGATACTCTGAAGCGGGAGTTTGACTTCGACACAACTACGTCTCTGGTGGCCGGATATGCAGATGTTCTGGAGGGAAGCTTTGTTTCCAGGGAAGACGATCTCAGGAAATATTCCGGAATCGATATACTGAGATATGATGAAAATGGCCGTATATGGCGGATGGAGAGCTTCGCGCAAAGGCTTGAAAACCGTGAGTTCAGCAAGCTTGTAAAGGATATTATCTCTGTGGGTCTTTCCAGATATAATGACAGATACAGGGGGACAAACGGAGATAAGCTGTTCGTTCTGTACGAAAAGTATACAAGAAGGGATGTCAGCTTTCTTATAAACGCCGGGCGGGACTACTCATCAACAATGTACGGAATGAAGAGATTTGATGACGATGTTTTTCTGTTTGTTACATATCACAAGGTTTCGGCGGAGGAGGAAGATCGTGAGTTTGTGGAAGGCAAGCCCGACTACGCAGACGAATTCATAAACGATGTTATTTTCAAATGGGATTCAAAGATTGGATGCGGACCTGAAAGTAGCTACATGAACGATGTCAATTCGGCACAGCGAAAGCATCTCCTTGTCAAGAAAAGCGATGCCGAGAAAAACTTCTACTACATGGGCGAATTCGACATCATAGAACAGCACGGAGATGTCAAGCTGGACAATTCCGGCAGGCAGCGGCCGATTACCAAGGTGACCATGAAAATGCATAACGCTGTGAGGGAGGATATCCTGAGGTATCTTCAGAGCAGCATCAATGTGGAGGCGGAATAGATGAAGACAATAGAGGTTGCAGCGGCAATCATCGTAAAGGACAATAAAGTATTTGCCACCCAGCGGGGCTATGGCGAATTCAAGGACGGTTGGGAATTCCCTGGTGGCAAGATTGAACCGGGGGAATCTGCACAGGAGGCTCTTGTCAGGGAGATAAGGGAGGAACTGGATGTGGACATCAGGGTTGGGAAGCTGCTGGAAACGGTGGAATACGATTATCCCGAATTTCATCTGACAATGCACTGTTTTATTTGTGAGCTTTTGTCGGAGGAGATTGTCCTGAAGGAACACGAGGATGCCAGGTGGCTGAAGAAAGATGAACTGGACAGCGTTCCGTGGCTCCCGGCAGATATTACTATAATAGAAAAGATTAAAGCATACATGGGGCAGGAAGAAAACCTTGAAATGGCTTAAAAAATCAAACGAAACGAGGGTGCGGACACTTTGCGCACTCTT
>JALFKB010000048.1 GCA_022775805.1 Clostridiales bacterium | reverse complement strand
CATTATCGTCAGAGGCAGCTACTGTCCGACAATAATAAACACATACAAAAACAGCAAAACCTCACGCTATTCATACGGCAAGGGAGCAAAATACACGCCGAAGCCGGGAGATGTAATATTCTTTGACTGGAACTACAACGGCGTTCCGGATCACACCGGTATGGTTGCAAGCGTAAGCGGTAAAACCGTTAAAACAATCGAAGGAAACTACAGAGATGCAGTAGGTTACAGAACCTTCTCTGTGGGGTACAAGTATGTATTGGGCTACGGCCTGCCGAACTACGATGATGCCAACGGTATAGTATATACCGGCAGCAGCAAGACAGCGGTGGGCTGCGGAGATCTGGTTGCAGCAGGAATCGGCACCCAGCCTGAAGGCTACCAGGATCTTGGTTCAGAATACGATTTCGTGGAACAGAAGGTTGAGAGCATGGGCTGCGGAGAAGATGTAAGCGGCTACGAGATGATGGTCTACATGGTTAAGAAGGTAAGAGCCAACGGACAGCCTGAGGATATTGACTGTTCAGAAAGCCAGTATTATGCGGCCTTTATATACAAGCTCTGCCAGGATGCGGGAATCGATGCATCAATTATCACCGCCGAGGATGCCGAAGGAAACATAAACGCCTGGGTTGAAGCAAATCTGGATGATAAGTGGTACAGAGTAGACGCATCAAAGGATAAGAACCAGATCGAAGAGTTCGTTCCCGAAGCAACTGACGTAGAGGAATAAAAAGATGTTATTTGATTCACACTCACATTTTAATAATGAAGATATGACGAGCCTGGAACGCCAGGCTCTCTTCACAGCAGTTGATAATGCAGTGAAGGAGGGAAAGCTGTCCTACGCCATGGATATAGGCTTTGACCTTGCCAGCTCCGGGATGGCAGCAGAGCACGCCGCCGCCTGGCCATGGTGCTACGGGGCAGTGGGATGCCACCCTCATGATGCCAAGGATATGGATGAAATGAAGCTGGCCCTTATCAGGGGACTGGCTGCAAAGGATAAAATCGTGGCAATAGGTGAAATCGGGCTGGATTTTCACTACGACCACAGCGAAAGAGATGTTCAGAGAGAATGGTTTCGCAAACAGATAAGACTGGCAAATGAACTAAAAATGCCAATGGTAATACACTCCCGGGAGGCGGATCAGGAGACAATGGGGATACTCAAGGAGGAGGGAGCTTTCTCAGAGGAGAGAAAGAGCATGTTTCCGTTAAGACCTGATGGAAAGGGCGGAGAATGCCCCGACGCCAGAGTGCTTCTGCATTGCTTTTCCGGTTCGGCGGAGCTTGGGAAGCAGTATGTGAAGCTGGGAGCCACCCTGAGTATTGCGGGACCCGTCACCTATAAAAATAACAGGAAAACAGTTCAGGTTGTAGAGGAAATTCCTATTGAATTCCTCCTTGTGGAAACGGACTCACCTTATCTCACACCAGTACCCTTCAGAGGGAAGAGAAACACTCCGCTGTTTGTGGAACTGACGGCGGCGAAGGTGGCAGAAATCAAAGGGATAACGCTGGAGGAAGCAGCAGAGAAGACGAAGGAAAACGCCATGAGATTCTATGGCATCAGGGAGTGATATATGATGCAGGGGAATGAGACAATCAAGGTCGCCCTGGTAAGGTGCGGAACCTACAACAGAGAAGAAGTTGAAGCGGCAGTGGAGGAGGCAATCCGCCTGCTGGGAGGCTTCGAGACAATATTTGGTGAAAGAGACGGGCTGAGGGCTGTAGGAAAGGACGAGCCAATAGTGCTTAAGCCGAATCTTCTGGCAAAGGCAGACCCCCAGAAGGCGGTAACCACCCATCCTGAGGTGTTCCGTGCAGTGGGCAGAGCTCTTAAGGAGGCAGGTTACAGCGATCTCAGGTACGGAGACTCTCCGGGAAACCCCGTTATAAGCATGGAAAAGACAGCAGAGGGCTGCGGCATCAAGGCCATGGCGGATGAGCTGGGAATCAAGCCGGGTGAATTTGGCCACGGCCGGGGAGTGGAATATCCCCGGGGCAAAGCAGCCAAGGGCTTTGTGCTTTGCAATGAAATCGCCGACATGGTGGAATCCGGCCGGGGAGGAATCGTTAATATATGCAAGATGAAGACCCACGCCCTGGAGAGAATAACCGGAGCGGTGAAGAACACCTTCGGATGCGTTTACGGAGTCAACAAGGCGGCCTCCCATGCCAGATATGAAAGTCCCGAGTACTTCGCCAGAATGCTGGCGGATCTCAACGGTCTGGTGAGACCAAGACTGCATATTATGGACGGAATTGTTGCCATGGAGGGAAACGGGCCGGGTTCGGGAGACCCTGTTCCCATGTATACCATACTGGCATCAACGGACCCGGTTGCCCTTGATACGGCGTTCTGCAATCTGATTCATCTGGATACGGATGTGGTTCCCACCAACACAGCCGCTCAGGAAGCGGGGGTGGGCTGCTGCACCGAGGAAAACATCCGAATTCTGTTGGGGGGAGTTCCAATGCGGCCGGAGGGTGAGGAGATTCTCCTGGATGAAATGTCCGTTAAATACGGCAACAGAAATTTTAATGTTCAGAGGAGCCGTGAGTTCAGAGGGGGCTTCAGAATACTGAATCTCTTCAGCGGTCTCATTGAGAAGAAGCCCGTTGTGATAGAAGAAAAGTGCATAGGCTGCGGCATCTGTGTGGAAACATGTCCGGTGGAGGATAAGGCCATAAAGCTGAGACCAAAAATCACAACAGCCATGGCGGCCTCCTCCATGGGAGCAGGAGCCGGCGTTGGACTGGGACAGACAGAGGGAGTTCCCAGAAACAAGGTTGCCATGTACAATTACGACAGATGCATCAGATGCTACTGCTGCCAGGAAATGTGCCCGGAGAAGGCAATAGGAATAAAGAAATCCCTTATGGCAAAAATCATTGACCGGCGCTGGAAAGTGTGATATAGTTATTAGGCTCGCGAGTTCGACGTTATCATCAGCACGCCGGACTACGCAGAAATACGAAAGGAGTGAACAGCATGAAAAAAGGAATCCATCCTGAATATAAGGAATGTAAAGTAACTTGCGCATGCGGCAACACGTTCATGACAAAGTCAACTGAGGAAGAAATCAGAACTGACATTTGTTCAGCTTGCCACCCGTTCTTTACAGGCCAGCAGAAGTCAGCTCGTCAGGGCGGCAGAGTTGAAAAGTTCAAGACAAAGTACGGTCTCTAAAATTTTCGACATCAGACAGCCATCCTCTGGGATGGCTGTTTTTTTATTTTGCAGGGGAAACATTAAATGATATAATATTACATAATAGATGTTATTTAATATTGTCTTTTTTAAAGGGAGAATAGTCCGATGAAAGCAGAAATAAGAACATGGAAACTTGCGATAGCTATAATAATGTCGGTGTGTATGGTTTTCACAATGGTGCCAACCATATCATGGGCATCAGAATATTCTGGTGAAAATGGTGACGAATATGCTATATGTGAAACATATGATAATGGTGAGCTAATCGGCATGGATGAAAATAATCTTTCGAAAAATGGTAAGACCATTGACTTAGGAGATTATTGGTCTCCAATAAGCATTCGCCTTGCAGTAAAAGACCAACAGTCTGGGAACTATGTCAAAGCCAGCAATAGTCAGACTCCGTTTACATGGCTCGCAAATGGGGAAGCTGTGTCGTCAAATGATGTTTTTGTTTTGACAAAAGGACTCCTTGAGGAATGGCTTGGTGGAGAAAATAGTACGGATATAAACATAAAAGCAAGCATTGATTCAGAAGGAAATAGTGGACCGGATTTCACCCTTCATATTAAAACAGAATTGGTTGAAGTAGATAACTGGCAGACAGCAACAAAATTTGAACCGGAATCAATAGAAGATTTTGTTGTGGTTAATGAGGACGGTCAAGAAACAGATGTACTTTCAATTGTCGATGGAAACTATGGAATGAAATTTGGGATTTCTGCTGATCCAACGTACGCTGCAGATTTTCACAATGAATACTTTGTGTGGGAAAATGATGATTTTTATCTTCCAATAAGAGTATTCAGCGGTCTGTCACCTGCAGAAAATATTCCGAAGAGAGAAGGCAAAACCAATCTACTGATTTATGAGAACGATGAGGATTATGATAACGGTCAGCTTAACATAACGTATGCAAGTGAATTGCTTGAACTTGATAGTCAGGACTTAGTATATGGGGATATTAATTTCAATCTTGCATATCTGGGAGAGAAAAAGGAAGATAGCGGTGAACCTGCAGAGACTCATTCACATTCCATGTGCGGAGCATCATGTGAAGGGCATATTAATATGTCAGGAACACACGATAGTGAGAATTGGACAGCATGGAACGGCACTGGTGCTCTTTCCGGATACAAATATCTTACCAAAGATATTGAATTGACTGATTCTGTTTCAATAAATGGGAATACGCATTTATGTCTTAATGGACATACAATTTCATTTGACACAGATGATAAAAAAATAATTACTGTACCTGAAGAAACTGAGTTTACAATATGCGATTGCTGTGGAAACGGGAAAATTGTTTCTGAAGGAAATATGCCTGCTATTTTAAGCTATGGGACTTTAACTGTATATGGCGGAACAATTGAAGCAAAAAATGCTACAACCTTAGAGAGTTACAAGGGCATCGCGAATATTATGGGAGGAAAAATTCTAGGAATAAATGGGGTCATTGCTTCCTATGATGATACCATTCTTAATATTTATGGTGGAGAAATAATTGATACCGGTACAGCTGATTTTGATATACAGAATTACAACGAAATCAATATCTATGGCGGAAAAGTTGGCTGCATTGCAGCAGCAGAAAACGTAAGCATATATGGTGGCGAAGTAAAAAAAGTATGCATGCCTTCGAACTGTTATATAAGCGGTGGAAAAATAGACACGATTACATGCAGCCCTTCAGGATCGATACATGCATGTGACAAGGAAAAGAAGAATTACTATTCCGGAGAAAAGGTAACGCTTAAACTTTTTAATGACGCAACTGAAGGAGTACTAGTTACTGACGTACCTGATAAAGCTACGGCAGATTTGTTTGAAACAAGGAATGCAAAGGGCGAATTGGTGGCAACAGAGTATAATGGCTCAGAAATCATCTATAACAAACCGAAAGGATCGGGGGCAATAAATGATAAGACAAACTGGTCAGTTTGGAATGATGGAACGTTAATAATCACAGGAAACGGAAACACACCTGACTATACAAGCTCTGATTCAGCAGTACCATGGAGTGCTTATGATGATCAAATAAAGAAGGTTGTTATTGACGAAAAAGTGACTGGAATTGGCAAATATACATTTGCAGAAAATAAGTCGATTGATACGCTTGAAATAAAAGCAGAGAATGTTATGCTTGGAAATTACTGCTTTAAGGACTGCGATGCATTGACTACTATTGATTTTGGGATAGGCACTGTTGTACCGGGCGCACAGGTTTTTGCGAATTGTGACAGCCTTGAAAAAGTGACAATTCCAGCAGGTGTTTCTATGACAAAGGAACCAGATGGAAATGGAATAGGAACTGGATCGGGCATGTTCAGAGGATGCAGTAAGCTTGCTAATGTCATAGTCGAATGTGCTTATGTAGGACCATATATGTTTGAAAGCGATTATGCGCTGAAAACAGTAACATTTACAAATGAAGATACTGAATTTTATAGTATAGATAATGATGGGGAAGGATATCCGTTCAACAACGAGCAGGATATGAGCTTCACATTAATTGGACATGAATGTTCATTCGCTCATGTAATTGCAAATTACGAGCATCCGAAACTTGCAATTGATTTTGTACAAATTGAGGGAGACACCACGAAACATGACGAAGTAACTGATAGCGCAAAAACTGAAACGTGTGATGAGGATGGTCTTACTGGGGGAAGTCACTGTTCAGAGTGCGGTCTAGTACTGCAGAAACAAACGGTTATCCCTGCAACAGGGCATGTGTATGGAGAATTAATACCGGAAGTTCAGGCAACTTGTGAAAAAGAAGGTGTGGTGGCACACTATCAGTGCTCGAAATGCAACAAGTGTTTTGATACTGAAAAGAAAGAGATGGCTGAAGGAAGCTGGATTATCAGCGCGACTGGGCATGAACTTGCTCATTACAAACAGGCGGCCGGTTATCTGAGGAATGGATGTGAATATGACATTTGCAATGTATGCCTTAATAAGCTGAATTACAAGACGCTTGCAGGGTACAGCACAAATTATGTTAAGAAGTTTAAAGTAAAGAAAGGCAAAAAGCGTTTCACAGCTAAATGGAAAAAACAGAGTAAGAAAAATCGAAAGAATTTCACTGGATATCAGATACGATACTCTACTAACCCAAGTATGGCAAATGCCAGGTACACAACAGCAAAGAAAACTGCTGGTTCAAAAGTAATAAAGGGTCTTGCAAAAAATACAAAATATTATGTACAGGTTCGTTCGTATTACGGATCATATTATGCAAGCTGGAGTGCTGTGAAATCGGTTAAAACAAAATAATAATGTCTCACTCTAAAATCTTGTGGGATTTAGGATTCCTGACATAATGATAATCTATGCATAGAAACAGTGTATATGTCTAATGGAAGTATGTTTTTTTGTGGTGATTAAACGATACTTTATCTATGCAAACATGTCCACTGTTTTCTTATATGGAAAAATCGCTATTGCGATAACCTTTACAAGCTATCGCGCAAGCGATTTGGTTCAATCAGACATTTTTTATCATCTTTGGAGTTTGGAAATTACAGATTATTAGGATAGAGAATATTCAACATCTAGTGGACTGCGTTGAATCAAAGCGGTTCAAGCAGTCCATGATTTATTATTTGAAATAGTAGTTTTTTCGGAGTGAAACATGTCCACCAGGATACAAAAGTATTAGCTTGTCTCCCAGGAGAGCTAAGTCCTCAGGACGAACAGAATATTCTTGTTTAACATTTTCGTAAATGTGAAAATCAGCAAGTCGCATCTGTTTGATAATATTGAATGCATTACGTTTTTTATGGCCAATTAGTTTTGAAAAATATTCCTGAGTTTCAGTATCAGCCGCACCTAATATCACCTTAAATGCGAAGTTAGTTAACATAGCTTTGGTTTCGTCATGGCCATATATCATTTGCAAATCTGCTAGTGACTGTGTAAGGCAAAATATACGGACTTTCTTTTTCCGGAGCTTTCTTAACGCTCCGATAAGTTCCAACTTGCCGAAACTGGCGAGCTCATCGAGGCAGAGAAGAATATTATGACTGGCAGCGTTTGATCTCTTAGCAAAAAAATCTAATACCTGGGCTACCACTAAATGAACAAGTGGTGCATAAACATCCAGCCTAGTATCATCTATTACGAAGAAAACATTGTGTGTTTCTATCATTGCAGGAGTGAAACATTCCTCGCCGTATTCTGGCCTTCTTATTGAGTTTGCAACATAATGGTTTGTAGCAAACAGCCTTATTGCTTCCGATGCATTTTGCATGCATCCAGCAATGTTCTGTTCGGACGTTCCGGCAAATGCATTTATGTACCTTATTGCAAGTTCATTTTCTGTGTCATCAATTTCCCTAAAAAGTTGCTGGTAGCTAGAGCCCATAATTTTCTCGCAGATTTCTATGAAGTCCAATCCTTTGTAATAGAATGCTATCAATGCCGCAGTCAAGATTTTGCGTCCCTCGTCATTGTAGAATCGTGCGTTTGCGGATGACTCCTGTGGCGGAAGGTCTGGGATAAGAAGAAAAGCAAGTTTCTCCAGTGCTTCATTTTTATCAACATTATCCTCGAGAGAATCAATGCTATAAAAAACATTATATGGAACTGTATTTACGTCCTCTGGTTGATATACTAGCTTATCATTCATATAAGCGTTTTGTTCTAAAGTGTGATACACTGTTGTTATCTATCATTTAGGGAAGGAAAACGAAAGGTACAGCAATGAATTTACTGGAAGTTGATACTCTGCAGCAGGCTGTGGAGAAAATAAAGAGCAGCCTCTCGGAAATCGGTTTTGAAACAGAAGAAGTAAGCCTCAAGGAAGCCTACGGCCGGGTGCTTGCCGGGGATATAGTATCGAGGGAAAACATTCCCGACTTCAGGCGGTCCACAGTGGACGGCTACGGAGTTGTGGCAGCGGACACCCAGGGCGCATCAGAAAGCGTTCCCTCAATTCTCGAAATAACGGGACAGGTTCTAATGGGTCGGCCGGCGGAGAAGGAGGTTCATCCGGGAGAGTGCATGTATGTTCCCACAGGGGGTATGGTTCCCGAAGGGGCAGACGCGGTTGTAATGATTGAGCACACGGAAATCTTCGGTGAAACAGAGGGAGAGGAACACCCGGAAACAGGTGAGCTTATGGTGTACAGCTCCCTGCCGGCAGGTCTCAATGTGGTGCAGACAGGAGAGGACATCGCCCGGGGAGATATGGTCATTCCTGCAGGCAAAAAGCTCACAGCCCGGGATCTGGCAGCCATGGCAGCCCTGGGTTATCCAACGGTGAGTGTTTACCGCAGGCCTGTTGTGGCAATTATCTCCACAGGGGATGAGGTGCTTCCCGTTGAGGAAACCCCGGGAATGGGACAGGTTCGCGACATAAACAGCTACGGAATTATGGGCCTTGCCATGGAGGAAGGCTTTGAAATAGGAAGCATGGAGCTTCTTAAGGATGAGGAGAAACTCCTGGAGGAGGCAGTTGCAAAGGCAATGGAGCTTGCTGATATTGTCCTGGTGTCAGGAGGCAGCTCCAAGGGAAAGAAGGACGCCACTGCCAAGGTGATAGACAGCCTTGCGGATCCGGGAGTATTGACCCACGGAATAGCCCTTAAGCCGGGGAAGCCGACTATCATAGGCTATGACAGAGCTTCAGCTACGCTTCTCATGGGTCTTCCGGGACATCCTGCAGCAGCCATGATGGTGTTCAGACTGGCCCTGGTAAGAGCTATGAGAGAGGTAACGGGACAGAGAGAGGATATACCTGTCAAGGCGGTGGCAGAGACAAATCTGGCGGCGGCTCCGGGTAGAGCCACGGCGGTTCCGGTACGTCTTGTTGATGACGGAACAGAGGTAAGAGCCGTACCGGTGCTGGGAAAGTCGGGAGCAATAACAACTCTTACAGCAGCCGACGGGTTTATATTTACTGAGTTAAACGATGAAGGAATAAAGGCAGGGCAGCCAGTTGATGTGCATCTGCTGTAGAACCGGAGGAAAGAATGTCAAAGAGAAATCTATATCTGAAAACAATACCCGTGGATGAAGCGGTTGAGAAATACACGAAGGCAGTGAGAGAGCTGATTGGGGTGAAGCGGGAGGAAATCCCGGTAACGGAGAGTCTGGGGAGGGTAACCGCCCGGGCGGTGTACGCCAGATTCTGTTCACCGCTGTTTAATGCGGCGGCAATGGACGGGGTGGCCGTTGTGTCGGACAACACCCTGGGAGCCACCGAGAAAACCCCGAAAATTCTTCAGCCCGACAGGGACTACAGGGTTGTGGATACAGGAGATCCGATTTCTGAACCCTATGATGCTGTAATCATGGCGGAGGATCTCATGGAGGACCGTGAAGGAAACATCAGCATTATTGCGCCGGCTGCTCCGTGGCAGCACATCAGAAGCGTAGGCGAAGACATTGTGGCAGGGGAGATGATTCTGCCGGGAAATCACAGGATAAGGCCTATGGATATAAGCGTAATGCTGGCTGCGGGAATCCTGGAGGTTGAGGTAATCACAAGACCTCAGGTTGCCATATTCCCTACAGGAACGGAAATCCTGGAGCCGGAGGAGGTGGACAGCGAGAAAGCAGCCCGGGAGGGGGGCATTGTGGAGTCAAACTCCAGAATGTTTGAGAACATGGTCACCGAGGAGGGAGGAATACCTCACAGATTCCCGCATATCCCCGATGACTATCAGCAGATAAAGACAAAAATAAGCGAAGCAGTTGACAGATACGACATGGTAATCATAAACGCCGGATCAAGTGCGGGAACGGAGGATTACACCGTTCACGTGCTGCGGGAGCTTGGAGAGGTTCTCGTCCACGGTGTTGCAATCAAACCGGGAAAGCCGGTAATACTGGCTGTTGTTAGAGGCAAGCCGGTAATCGGACTTCCGGGATATCCGGTATCTGCCTACATAGGCTTCGAAAACTTCGTATCCCCTGTGCTGGCGATGCTCACCGGAAGGGGAGAGGTGAGACGTGACTGCTGTGAAGCGGTTATCACAAGACGCATTGTGTCCAGCCTCAAGCACAAGGAATACCTTCGTGTGAAGGTGGGCAAGGTTGGAGACAAGATTGTGGCATCACCCCTTGCCAGAGGCGCGGGAGCCGCAATGTCCCTGGTGCGGGCTGACGGCTTTTGTGTGATTGAACAGGAAAGCGAAGGTGTGGAGGCCGGCGAGAAGGTTCTGGTTGAGCTGAACAAAAACCTTGAGGAGGTGGAGCACACCGTTGTCAGCATCGGAAGCCACGATGTTATCATGGATGTGATATCCGACATGATGATCGGAAGGTACGGAAACATGTATCTGTCAAGCTCCCATGTGGGAAGCATGGCCGGGCTCATGGCGCTGAAGCGGGGAGAGGCACATATTGCGCCGACACATCTCCTTGACGAGGCCACAGGAGAATACAACGTGGCGGCTATCAGGAAGCTCTTCAGGGAGCCTATGGTTCTGATAAAGGGCGTCAGCAGAATGCAGGGAATAATGGTCCGGAAGGGAAATCCACTGGGCATCGGCGGAATAGCGGATCTCACGGGAGTGAGATTTGTAAACAGACAGAGAGGCGCCGGAACAAGAGTTCTGCTGGACTATCTTCTGAAGAAGGAGGACATTCCGGTTGAAGAAATTAAGGGCTACAGCAGAGAGGCAACAACCCATATGGCGGTTGCGGCGGCGGTGTCCGGCGGAAGCGCCGATGCGGGAATGGGAGTGTATTCAGCTGCAAAGGCAATGAACCTTGATTTCATCGAGGTGGGACCGGAGGAATACGATTTCGCTGTTCCGGTGAAGTATCTTGAGCTGCCCCATGTTCAGGCCTTCATAGAAACTCTGAAAAGCGAGGAGTTCCACAGAAAGCTGGATGAAATGGGCGGTTACAGGTATCCTCATGCAGGGGAGATTGTGGAAATCAGCAGCAGGTAAGGATAATCAGGTAGAGTATGACGGTAAAATTCTGTTCCTTTGCCAGCGGCAGCAGCGGCAACTGCTATATGGTAAAGGATGACAATACAGCAATATTGATAGATGCAGGCATTTCGGGAAAGAAAATTTTCCGGGCCCTGGAGGAAACGGAAACTTCTCTTGACATGGTGGAGGCGGTTCTCGTTACCCATGAGCACACGGATCATGTGAAGAGTCTGCCGATTCTCACGAAGAAGCTTCCCCGGGCGGCGGTGTATGCCAACAGGGCAACCTGGGATGAGATAGACAGACCCGTGGCACCTGAGAGGCGGCGGGAGTTCATAACGGGAGAGGACTTCTATATCGGTGACTTCACAATAAGACCCTTTGCAATTTCCCACGATGCGGCTGAGCCCGTTGGCTTCAGCATTTATCACGGCGAGGTTCAGATAAGCATTTGTACCGATGCCGGATATGTGGGAGAGGACATTCTGGAGGAGATAAAAAGGGCTGACCTGCTTTTGCTTGAGGCGAATCATGAGAAGGAGATGCTGCTGTACGGCAGGTACCCGTACCCTCTGAAGCAGAGAATTCTGGGGGATGAGGGGCATCTTTCGAATCTGAGCTGCGGTGAGTGTCTTTGCAGGATTGTCAGGGAGCAGCCGAAGGAGAGAATGGTGATGCTTGGGCATCTCAGCCGGGAGAACAACACGCCGGATGTGGCTCTGCAGGCGGTGGTTAACACCCTGGAGGAGCAGGAGATATTTGTCGGCGGACAGCTTAAGCTTCAGGTTGCCAGAAGAGACGAGAGAAGCGAGGTTTATGAGCTGTGAACATAAAGATAATAGCGATAGGCAAGTTAAAGGAAAAGTACTGGCAGGATGCGGTGAAGGAATACTCCAAGAGACTGGGTGCCTACTGCAGCCTGCAGATTGTGGAGCTGAAGGAGAGCCTCCTGAGGGCCGGAGCATCCCGGGCTGATGAGGAGGCAGTTATCACAGCTGAGGGAGAAGAGATTCTCGGTAAAATCCGAAAGAGCGATTATGTGATTACCCTTGAGATCAAAGGCAGGGGACTTTCCTCCACCCAGCTGGCTGAGAAGATTAACACCCTGGGGATTGACGGGCGCAGCGATATTGTTTTTGTAATAGGAGGCTCCCTGGGCCTTTCAGGGAAGGTCAGCGAAAGGGCGGATTTCAAGCTGAGCTTTTCCGCAATGACATTTCCCCACCAGATGATGAGGGTGATTCTGCTTGAGCAGATATACAGGAGCTTCAAGATAAACAGGAATGAGACCTATCACAAGTAGCGCGCTCAGGGGCTTTTTGTCAAAAGCCATTGTCTTTTTCTCGAAAGGGGTGTATATTTAAATCAGATGTGAGGGGAGCTTGTATCGGCAGGCTGAGAGGAAGTAATCAAACTTCGACCCTGAACCTGATGCGGATAATGCCGCCGTAGGGACTTTTATGAGTATTACGGGAGATTTCCGAATCGGAGATTTCCCGTTTTTTATTAAGAAGGTGCAGCCATATTAAGGAGGTGCAGCCATGGTTAAAGTGAACGGCATCGAGCTGGACATAGCGGGAAAAACTCTTAGCGAATATCTGGCGGAAACGGACTACGACCTGAAACGAATTGCCGTTGAGAGAAACGGGGAAATAGTCTTCAAGGCTGAATATGAGTCCACTGTATTGGAGGAAGGGGACAATCTGGAGGTTGTCAGCTTCGTGGGAGGTGGCTGATTGATGATATCAAGAGATGAATGGAATGAGGCGCTGATTGCCCGTCACGGGCAGGAGCTTCACGACAGGTTCTCGTCAGCGACCGCAGCCATATGCGGCCTGGGAGGACTGGGATCGAACATTGCCATAGCTCTGGCCAGAGCAGGCATAGGCAGACTGATTCTGGTGGATTTCGATCGGGTGGATATTACCAATCTCCACCGACAGCAGTATAAGGCTGAACAGATTGGAGAATACAAGACCGAGGCGCTGGCTGCAAACCTGCTGGAGATTTCACCATATACTGAGGTGAAGGGGGTAACAGAGAAGGTGACAGAGGACAATTTCCTGGAGCTCCTTGAGGGGGCTGACATTGTCTGTGAAGCCTTCGATAATGCCGAAGCCAAGGCGATGCTTGTTAACGGCGTACTGCAAAAGCTGCCGGAATGCTATCTGGTTGCAGCCTCCGGCATGGCGGGAATGGGTTCTCCCAACAGAATTGAAACCAGAAGAATCACCGATAGATTCTATCTCTGCGGAGACGGCGTCAGCGATGTAGAGGAGACGATGGGGCTTGTTGCTCCCAGGGTAATGCTCTGCGCAGCTCACCAGGCTCAGACGGTGCTGAGAATTCTGGCAGGGGAATATGAAGTATAGGTAGCGTCAAGCAAGGAAAGGATAAAAATATGATTAATAACGATAAACTCATCATCGGCGGGAAGGAGTTCGATTCCCGCTTTATTCTGGGGTCCGGCAAGTACTCCATGAAGCTTATTGAAGCGGCGGTGAAGGATGCGGGAGCAGAAATAATCACTCTGGCAGTTCGCCGGGCAAACACCAAGGAGCAGGAAAACATTCTGGACTACATACCTGAAGGGGTTACCCTTCTGCCTAACACCTCCGGCGCCAGAACTGCCCAGGAGGCGGTTCGTATCGCACGGCTGGCAAGGGAGCTGGGCTGCGGCAATTTCGTAAAGGTGGAAATCATGCGGGACAGCAAATACCTGCTGCCTGACAACCAGGAGACCATTAAAGCTACGGAAATACTGGCAGCGGAGGGCTTTGTTGTAATGCCATACATGTATCCGGATCTGAATGCTGCCAGAGATATGGCCAATGCCGGAGCAGCGACAATTATGCCTCTGGCTTCCCCAATCGGATCCAACAAGGGACTGGCAACAAGGGAGTTCATTCAGATTCTCATAGACGAAATCGATCTGCCTATTATAGTTGATGCAGGCATCGGCAGACCGTCCCAGGCCTGTGAGGCCATGGAAATGGGCGCCGCCGCAATTATGGCAAATACAGCCCTGGCAACAGCTGGAGACCTGCCTATGATGGCAGCTGCATTCCGTCAGGCAATTGAAGCAGGCAGGAGGGCGTATCTGTCCGGACTGGGACGAGTGTTAACCCGTGGAGCTTCTGCTTCTGATCCTCTTACAGGATTCCTGCGTGATTAAGGAGAGACAAAAATGGAAAACCAATTTTTAGTAGATTCACAGCACCTGTCTCAGGCTGCTCTGGATAAAAAGCACAGACTGGAAACAGATCCCGCAAGCCGCAGGAACCATATGGAATACCTGCCGGGAATGGAAATAATAGAATCGGATGTGTGCAGTCAGGTTATGTCCCAGATGGAGTCCTATGATTACTCCGTCTATACCGCCGCCGATGTCCGCAGGGCGCTGAACCACGAAACCTGCACCGTTGAGGACTTTAAGGCATTGCTGTCCCCGGCTGCGGAGCCATTTCTTGAGGAAATGGCCATTAGAGCCAGAGGAGAGACCGGTAAGCACTTCGGAAATACGGTGTATCTGTTCACGCCTCTGTACATAGCAAACTACTGTGACAATTACTGCGTATACTGTGGATTCAACTGCTACAACCACATCAGCCGCATGAAGCTGACCCGGGAGCAGATTGAGCACGAGATGAAGGTAATCGCAGACTCCGGAATGGAGGAAATACTGATTCTTACAGGGGAGAGCCCTTCCCACAGCGATGTGAAATACATCGGGGAGGCCTGCAGGCTGGCCCGGAAGTATTTCCGCATGGTGGGTCTTGAGATCTACCCTGTAAACACTGAGGATTACCGCTATCTCCATGAGTGCGGAGCCGATTACGTAACAGTATTCCAGGAAACCTACGATACTGATAAATACGAAACACTGCATCTGCTGGGCCACAAGCGGGTATGGCCGTACAGATTCAATGCCCAGGAGAGAGCCCTCATGGGAGGCATGAGGGGAGTAGCATTCTCGGCACTGCTGGGACTTTCGGACTTCAGAAAGGACGCTCTGGCAAGCGCTCTCCATGTGTACTATCTCCAGAGAAAGTATCCCCATGCGGAAATGTCTCTGTCCTGCCCAAGGCTGAGACCTATCATAAACAACGACAAGATCAATCCTCTGGATGTGGGAGAAAAGCAGCTGTGCCAGGTTCTCTGCGCCTACAGAATTTTCCTGCCTTTCGTGGGAATTACCGTTTCCTCAAGGGAGAGTGCGGAGTTCAGAAACGGCATTGTTAAGATAGCCGCCACTAAGGTATCTGCCGGGGTTTCCACGGGAATCGGAGACCACGAAAGCAAATACACAGGCAAGGAAGATGATTCCCTCAAGGGGGACGAGCAGTTTGAGATTAGCGACGGCCGAAGCTTTGAAACCATGTATGAGGACATGTCCGGCGAGGGTCTGCAGCCGGTTCTGAACGATTATGTGTACGTCTGATATTTTTTGCGTTACAAACCGCAGACTGTGCCGGGAGGATTTCCTGAAGCGAATTGAGAAGATTGCAGCCTGCAGGCCGGCGGGCATCATTCTCAGGGAGAAGGACATGCTGCCGGAGGAATACAGCCGGCTTGCAGGAAATATAATGGAAATATGTGAGACCTTCAGGGTAAGATGCATTCTTCACAGCTTTTGCGATACTGCACTGTCCCTGGGGGCAGAGGGGCTCCACATGCCTTTGCGGCTTTTGCGGGAAATGGACCCTGAGGTGAGGAGGAGCTTTCCTGTGCTGGGAGCATCCTGTCACAGCCCGGTGGAGGCAGAGGAAGCCATGAAGCTGGGCTGCAGCTATATCACCGCAGGACACATCTTCGCTACGGATTGCAAGCGTGGGCTGCCGGGAAGGGGCCTAGAGTTTCTGGCAGAGGTTTGCCGGACTGTTGATATTCCCGTGTACGGAATAGGAGGCATCAGCCCGGAGAATATCCGGGCGGTAAGGGCGGCAGGAGCTGCCGGTGCCTGCCTTATGAGCAGTCTGATGACGGCGGAGGATGTTCCGGCTCTGATGAAGGCCATGGAAGTGAAACCGGATCGGTGAGGCCGGAGGACAAGAAACCGGAGGTATAGGATGAAATTCAATGAAAATATGCTGCTGCTCTATGCCGTGACGGACAGGGCGTGGACCGGCAGACAGACTTTGCTTGAGCAGATAGAGGAGGCCCTGAAGGGGGGCGTGACCATCCTGCAGCTTCGGGAGAAGGAGCTGGATGAGGAGAGCTTTCTTGAGGAGGCACTTAAGGTCCGCAGTCTGTGCCGCAAATACAATGTGCCCCTCATCATAAATGACAACGTTGAGGTGGCCTTGAGAAGCGGGGCGGACGGGGTTCACGTGGGAATAGAGGATGCACCTGTTGCGGAAATCCGCAGAAGAGCTCCCGAGGATTTTATTATCGGAGCTACCTGCAAAACCCCCCGGCAGGCCAGGAAGGCTGAAGCCGCCGGCGCCGATTACATGGGCGTGGGAGCGGTGTTCCCATCTCCAACAAAGGCAGGTGCGGTGCGAATTACAACAGAGCAGCTGAGGGAAATTGTGGAATCGGTATCAATTCCGGCAGTGGCCATAGGCGGAATCAACGGCAGCAACATCGGCGAAATCCGTGGAAGCGGAGTATCCGGAGCGGCAATGGTCTCTGCAGTTTTCGGCGCAGAGGATATTGCAAAGGCTGCAGCCCTGCTGAAGGAACAGGTTAAGGAAGTCATAGAAGGATGATAATGGAATGATAAAAGGAATGTGGAATGATAAAAGGAATAATATTCGATTTTGACGGAACCCTCTTCGATTCCATGTCCATATGGGACACCGTGGGGGACGATTATCTCCGTTCCATGGGCAGGGAGCCGGAGGAGGATCTCAAGGAAAAGCTGAAACCCCTTAGCCTTCTCCAGGTGGCAGAGTACCTTAAGGGAAGGTACTCAATAGAACTCTCTGTTCGGGAGATAATGGATGGAATAGACCGGATGGTGGAGGATTTTTATTTTCATGTTGCCGCCCCCAGGGAGGGGATAATTCCGCTGCTGGAGGAGCTTGTAAGAAGAAACATTAGAATGTGCATAGCCACTGCAACAGACAGATATCTGGTGGAGGGAGCACTGAAGCGCTTCGGCATGGAGCGGTTTTTTTCTGACATTTTTACATGCACCGAGGTGGGAAAGGGCAAGGACAGCCCCGAGATATTCCGGATTGCCATGGCAAGGCTGGAAACAGACAGGGAGACCACCGCAGTATTTGAAGATGCATATCACGCTGTTCGTACCGCCAGGGAAGACGGCTTTAAGGTTGTTGTAATCCGGGATGCTCATGAGACCAGGCAGGAGGAGCTTTCCCGTCTGGCGGATGTTTATCTTGAGGATTACTCTGAATTGGATAGATTAAAAAAACTGGCTTCGGTCTGAGAGCCGAAGTCTTCAAGCGGTATATTGGGGGCACCACCTTATGCCGCTATACAAAACGATGCTGAGAGAAGGAAAGGAGAGAAAAGACATGAAGATGAAAACAGCATTGACCATTGCAGGCAGCGACTGCAGTGGAGGCGCCGGTATTCAGGCAGATATTAAAACGATGACGATGAATGGTGTTTATGCCATGAGCGCTGTTACAGCGCTTACGGCCCAGAACACAACCGGCGTAACAGGCATTCAGGAATCCTCGCCGGAATTCCTGGAAATGCAGCTAGACGCAGTATTCGAGGATATTTACCCCGATGCTGTGAAGATAGGAATGGTGGCATCCGGCGAGCTTATCAGAGCCATTGCAGACAGGCTCAGACACTATGATGCCGGGAATGTGGTCATTGATCCCGTGATGGTATCCACCTCCGGATCTGCTCTGATGAGAACTGATGCGGTAAATACCCTCGTGGAGGAGCTGCTGCCCCTGGCCACCCTTGTAACACCGAACATCCCGGAGGCGGAGGTTCTCTCGGGAAGGACAATCAGCACAAAGGAAGACATGATAGAAGCGGCAAAGCAGATCGGCGACGAAAACCATTGCGCCGTGCTGCTTAAGGGAGGACACAGCGTCAACGATGCCAACGATCTGCTCTATGCAGAGGGCAGACTGACCTGGTTCCAGGGCAAAAGAATAGATAACCCCAACACCCACGGAACGGGCTGCACACTGTCAAGCGCCATAGCCTCAAATCTGGCCAAGGGCTTCAGCCTGGAGGAATCCGTGGAAAGGGCCAAGAGCTACATCTCCGAGGCCCTGGGAGCAATGCTGGATCTGGGCAAAGGCTCAGGTCCGATGCAGCACAATTTCGGCCTTACCGGCGAATATGCAAAGGAGGCGAAATAAATGGAAGAGAGACGCACATCTGTATTTGAAAACGGATTAATCTGGTTTGGAGCTGCCGTTTCCATTGCGGAAATCGTAACAGGCACATACTTCGCACCACTGGGCTTCTCAAAGGGAGTTGCGGCGGTGCTCATAGGCCATGTCATCGGCTGTGTTATGCTGTTTATGGCGGGCCTTATCGGAGGCAAGGTGCGCAAAAGCGCCATGGAAACCGCCAAGATGAGTTTTGGAAACAAGGGCGCGCTGCTTTTCTCCGTGCTTAACATAATTCAGCTTGTGGGCTGGACTGCCATCATGATCTTTGACGGAGCCCTGGCTGTAAACGGAATTTTTGATATTGGAAACTGGGTATGGTGCATAATAATCGGAGCACTGATTATTCTCTGGTTACTTATAGGCATCAAGAACCTGGGCAAGATAAACACAATTGCCATGGGAGCCCTCTTCGGACTGACAATTGTCCTTAGCTTCGTTATCTTCGGAGGCGGAAACAGTCCGGAAATAAGCGGCGAGGGAATGACCTTCGGAGCTGCAGTTGAGCTCTCTGTTGCCATGCCTCTGTCCTGGCTGCCGCTGATAAGCGACTATACCAGGGAGGCGGCCAAGCCGGTGAAGGCAACAGCTGCAAGTGCCATTACATATGGCGTTATCAGCTGCTGGATGTATATTATCGGAATGGGTGCCGCCATTTTCACAGGAGAGT
Source organism: Clostridiales bacterium (assembly GCA_022775805.1). GTDB lineage: Bacteria > Bacillota > Clostridia > Peptostreptococcales > Anaerovoracaceae > Lentihominibacter. The sequence continues at coordinate 1,099 of JALFKB010000048.1, read as the reverse complement.
CGGATATTGCGCAGATAATGCTTAAGGCTGGTCTGGGCGTTGCCGGACTGCTGATTATCGTGTTCTCTACGGTAACAACAACCTTCCTTGATGCATACTCGGCAGGAGTATCCAGTGAATCCCTGTCCGGCAGAATTAACGGCAAATTCGTTGCCATAGGGGTAACGGTAATCGGTGTTCTTGGGGCAATATTCTTGCCTCTATATGATATTACCAATTTCCTCTATTTCATCGGTTCCGTATTCGCGCCGATGATAGCGATTATGATTGCCGACTTCTTCATACTGAAGAACAATTCCGAGGAAAGCTCGTTTAATATTAAAAACCTGTTAATCTGGGTTGTGGGATTTATTATCTACCGCTTCCTGATGCAGGTTGACATTATTGTCGGCAACACCCTGCCGGATATGGTTATCACGATACTCATTTGTGTGGCAGTAAACATGATTGGGAGAAAGAGATAGGTAGAAAGAGATAGGGAGATAGAATGAGAACAGATAGACGTTGTGTGATTGTCGGCGGTGCAGACATAAACAATTACGAATATATCAGGGAGCAGCTGCGTCCGGATGATTATATGATTTTCTGCGACTGCGGCCTCAGGCATCTTCAGCCCCTCCGGGCAGTGCCGGGTTCTGCCGGCCCGGACCTCGTGGGGCCGGATCTTATTGTGGGTGACTTTGACTCCCACGAGAATCCTCACCTCGACGTGGAGACAATAGTTCTTCCCCGGGAGAAGGATGACACGGATACCGTGTTCGCAGTGAAGGAGGCGGTTAGAAGAGGCTTCGACAACTTCCTCCTCATTGGAGTTGTGGGTGCTCGGCTTGATCACACCCTGGGAAACGTATCAATTCTGCTGTACCTTGATTCCATCGGCAGCAAGGGCCGCATCATAGACGACTATTCCGAAATGGAAATCGTCTCCGGCTCCACCGCGTTCATTGACGACAGCTGGGAGTTCTTCTCCCTTCTGAACATCACCGGCTGCGCCCGGGGCATCACAATAACCGGAGCCAAATACCCCCTTGATGACGGCGAGATTACCTGTGACTATCAATACGGCATAAGTAACGAGGTAATTCCCGGAGAGCGGGCT